>JAHDHV010000023.1 GCA_020631155.1 Bacteroidota bacterium
CTTGTGATGATGGCGTACAAAATGGCGATGAAACAGGTGTAGACTGTGGTGGTTCATCCTGTACAGCTTGTCCGACCTGTAATGATGGCGTACAAAACGGTGATGAAACAGGCGTAGATTGTGGTGGTTCATCCTGTACTGCCTGCCCAACTTGTAACGATGGCATACAAAATGGTAATGAGACAGGCGTAGATTGTGGCGGTTCATCCTGTACAGCTTGTCCGACCTGTAATGATGGCGTACAAAACGGTGATGAAACAGGCGTAGATTGTGGTGGTTCATCCTGTACAGCTTGTCCGACCTGTAATGATGGCGTACAAAACGGTGATGAGACAGGCGTAGATTGTGGTGGTTCATCCTGTACAGCTTGTCCGACCTGTAATGATGGCGTACAGAATGGTAATGAGACAGGTGTAGATTGTGGCGGTGGTTGTCCAGCAGCTTGTGCAACAATAATTGTTGTTCCTGAATGTTCAACAATTATTAATGATTTTCCTTACCAAGAAAGTTTTGAAGGCGCATTAGGCAATTGGAGCCAGAATGTCAATGATGATACTGACTGGATATTGCGAACAGGGCGTACCCCTTCTATTCTGACAGGCCCATCAGCAGCTTATCAAGGAGACTATTACATTTATGTTGAGTCATCTAACCCAAATAATCCGAATAAAAAAGCGATTTTGGAAAGTCCTTGTTATAATTTAACCAATATTAGCGAAGCTAAATTAAGCTTCCGTTACCATATGTATGGCTATAATATGGGAACGGTATCTATGGAAATTAGTACAGACAATGGTAACTCATGGTCTTCTATTTGGTCGTTAACAGGCAATCAGGGGACTGAATGGCATAAAGCAAATGTGAGTTTGGCTAGTTACACTGGTATTATACAATTGCGTTTAGTGGGTACGACAGGTAGTAGTTGGCGTAGTGATATGGCAATAGACGATTTGCGGATAGAAGGCAGTGGCGGAACCGATACAGGAGGAGGAACAGTAATCTTGGAATACTGCGCCGCATCTGGAAATACCCCATATGAATGGATTGAAGGAGTAAATATAGGAGCTATCAACAATCAATCAGGCAATGATGGTGGTTATGGTGACTATACCAATTTGTCAACCGATTTAAATCTTGGCAGTTCTAACACCATTCAATTAACACCGGGTTTTAATGGCAGTGCTTATAATGAAGGTTGGCGCGTTTGGATTGACTGGAATCAAGATGGTGATTTTAACGATGCCAATGAAAGGGTCGTAGAAAGTTCACCCACAAACTCAACAGTTACAGGCAACTTTACAGTACCAACTTCGGCAGAATTAGGCACTACTCGTATGCGTGTGGGCATGAAATGGAATACTGTGCCAAGTAGTTGTGGAGGCATTTCAGATGGTGAGATGGAAGATTATACCATTAATGTTGTAGGGGCAACTGCTCCTAAAACAACAGAGGCTAAGGATACTAAACTATCCATTAACATCTATCCAAACCCAACTAAGAATAGTGTCAATGTTTATTATACTTATGAAAGTATTAGTACAGTTAGCAAAGAACGTTTACATCTAAAAGTATTTGACAACACAGGGCGAAAAATGTTGGAACAGCCTTTATCAACGACATCAAAAGCCAATAAAGTGCTTTTAGACATTCGACAATTACCAAGCGGTTTATATTGGATAGAAATTGCAGGTAATAATAGTAAAGTAACGAAAAAATTTCTAGTCATAGAATAGAGTGACAGACTAGAAAAGGGGTCTTATATGCTGAAAGCGGTCTGATGGCAATAGCTATTGGGCCGCTTTTTTTATGTTTATGTATTTTGTTAAAAATAATATTAATCTGATTTTGAAAAATGAATAGGCAAGTTTTTTTACAAAAAAGAATAGGAAGTGATGTTTTTTAATTTTTATTTTTTTAAAAAAAATGTTTTTTTTGTTGAAAAATAATTAATTAGAAAATTAATTGCTGTTTTTTTTTACATAATCTAATTCAATTACTTGAATAAATGAAAAAGTATTTTCCAAATGATTTTTAACTGTTTTTTTACTGAAACCTTCCATAATTACTCATCGTATCACTTACATAAGTGGCTAGATAGAATTAAATGACACTCAACTTATTATCATAAATTTTGATAATAATAAACTACTCCAAATCTAATGTTTTCCACTTATTATTGTAGAATTACTTAATTTAAATATTATGAATAAATAGCTGATTACTCCACCTCCATTTATCCTGCCTTCAGCTATTGATAATAAACATGATTTCATAAAAATGTGCCCTTATACAAATTAAACATTAACACCATTCAAGTGAAATAGAAGGGGAAATGGTATGTGTTCAACATAAGACACTTACAACCCTAAGTAGTCAGTCAAGTTAATGTTCATATTTACTGCAAAAGTGCATTTAAATTGCTCATTGATGCTTATGAAATAAGCAAGTAATTTAAATGAAAAAAATTAAAATGATATTATTTATGAGGTATTTTTACTCTGTTATAGTTTTAATAGGCATCCTATTTTCCTGCACCAATGTACAAGCACAGATAAGCGTTATACGAGGTCCATATCTTCAATCAGCAACCTCTAGCAGCATTATCCTAAAATGGCGTACCAATGCTGCCACAGATAGCAAAGTGTGGTATGGTACAACCGCAGGCTCACTCGATTTATCAGAAATAGATGGTGCTGTAACCACCGAACATCAAGTTCAATTGACGGGCTTAACACCTAACACAGTATACTACTATGCGGTAGGGTCAAGCTCCAATATGTTGACAGGCAATACAACCAATCATTATTTTAAAACTGCCCCAACCATAGGCACCGAACAGCCCATTCATATGTGGGTTTTAGGCGATTGCGGTATGGGCAATAGCGATGCTAGGGCGGTACGTGATGCTTATTACAATCACATTGGTACCGACCATACAGATATGATACTGATGCTTGGAGATAATGCCTATACAGATGGTACTGATGCTCAATATCAAACCGCAGTATTTCAAAATATGTATGAAGATAAATTGCGAAATACCACCTTGTGGTCTTGCCCCGGTAACCACGAATTTTACAATGGATATACTTTTTCTAGCACTCAAACAGGTGCTTATTACGATATTTTTACCTTTCCTACCAATGGCGAAGCAGGTGGTTTAGCATCTGGTACCGAAGCCTACTATTCTTTCGATTATGGCAATATGCATTTCATTACAATGGATTCTCATGATACCGATAGAAATCCGGGAAGCCCTATGTTGACTTGGTTGGAAAATGATTTAGCAGCAACCACCCAGAAATGGATTATTGTGTTATTTCACCATCCACCCTATACCAAAGGCTCGCACGATTCAGATTGGTATGCTGATAGCCAAGGCCGTATGTATGAGATGAGAGAGAATGTACTGCCTATATTGGAGAACTATGGAGTAGATTTAGTACTTTCAGGGCATAGTCACGCCTATGAGCGTTCTTATTTAATGGAAGGTCACTATGGTGTTTCTAGCACCTTTGATCCCGGCACAATGATTATTGATCCGGGGAATGGTAAGGAAGATGGTGATGGTGTTTTTGAAAAAGATGTAACAGGCGGCAATACTAGTCCCGGAGCAGATGGAGTGATTTATGTGGTTGCTGGTGCTTCAGGGAAAGTAAAAAATACTTTTGGCTTAAATCACCCTGCTATGATGGTGAGTATGGCAGAAATGGGGTCCGTTTTATTAGATGTAGATGGCGATAGATTAGATTTTCAATACCTCAACCGATACGGTGTTATTAGAGATTATTTTACCATTTCTAAAGCAGCACCTACTTGTACGGATGGCATCCAAAATGGCGATGAAACAGGTGTAGACTGTGGCGGTGCTTCTTGCCCTGCTTGCTGCCCTGAAATTGGAATGGCTTGTGATGATGGCGACCCCAACACTTATAATGATGCAGAAGATGGTCACTGTAACTGTGTGGGTTTGAGCTGTAATGGAACAGAATTAACCTTAATTGAACAAGGGTCTACTTGGAAATACTTAGATGATGGTTCCGACCAAGGAACAGCTTGGCAAAGTCCTAGTTTTGACGATTCCACTTGGTCTAGTAGTGCTGCACAGTTTGGCTATGGTGATGGCGATGAAACAACAGTAGTTGACTATGGAACAGATGCCAATAATAAACATATCACAACCTATTTCAGACGCAGTTTTCAGGTAGATAATGTTGGATTACATACAACTTTATACTTGGAATTACTTCGCGATGATGGGGCTGTGGTTTATTTAAATGGAGCAGAAGTTTTACGGGATAATATGCCAACAGGTAACATTAACTACTTAACCGTAACACCAACTTTTACCCCAACTGCTAATGAAAATGACTTTTTTAACTTTATTCTCAGTTCCTCCGATTTAGTACAAGGCACAAATGTTATAGCAATAGAAATTCACCAAAGCAGTGTAACAAGTTCCGATCTAAGCTTTGATCTTGAATTAAGAGCAGATTACAATGAATGTTCTAGCTGTATAGATGGGCTTCAAAATGGCGATGAAACAGGTGTAGACTGTGGTGGTACAAATTGCGCTGCCTGTCCGACTTGTAGTGATGGCATCCAAAACGGCGATGAGCAAGGCATAGATTGTGGGGGAAATACTTGTAACCCTTGTCCTACTTGTACAGACGGTGTGCGAAATGGCGATGAGATAGGGGTAGACTGTGGTGGTGCAAATTGCCCCGCTTGCCCAAGCTGTACCGATGGCATCCAAAACGGTGATGAACAAGGGGTAGACTGTGGCGGCTTAATTTGTCCTGCCTGCCCAACTTGTTTTGATGGCGTACAAAATGGTGATGAAATAGGTATAGACTGTGGTGGTACAAACTGTTCTGCTTGCCCAACTTGTACAGACGGGATCCAAAACGGTGATGAGCAAGGGGTAGACTGTGGCGGTACTGCTTGTGTGCCTTGCCCAAGCTGCGGTGATGGCATTCAAAATGGCGAAGAAACAGGCATAGATTGTGGCGGTACCATTTGTCCCGCTTGTCCAAGTTGTACTGATGGCATCCAAAATGGCGATGAACAAGGTGTAGACTGTGGAGGCGCAAACTGCGCGCCTTGTCCAACTTGTACCGATGGTATCCAAAATGGCAATGAAACAGGGGTAGACTGTGGCAGTGCTACTTGTCCCGCTTGTCCAACTTGTACCGATGGTATACAAAACGGCGATGAGATAGGTGTAGACTGTGGAGGTGCAAATTGCGCGCCTTGCCCAACTTGTACCGATGGTGTGCAAAATGGCAATGAAACAGGTGTAGACTGTGGCGGTGCTGATTGTGCAGCCTGTCCAACTTGTACCGATGGCATCCAAAACGGCGATGAAACCGATGTTGATTGTGGCGGTGCAAATTGTGTTCCTTGTCCAACTTGTACGGATGGCGTGCAAAATGGCGATGAAACCGATGTAGATTGTGGTGGTATGGATTGCCCTGCCTGTCCCACCTGTAATGATGGCATCCAAAACGGTGATGAAACCGATGTGGATTGTGGCGGTATGGATTGCCCACCTTGCGCTACCTGTTTTGATGGCGTACAAAACGGCGATGAGACCGATATAGATTGTGGCGGTACTGCCTGTGATCCTTGTCCCACCTGTAATGATGGCATCCAAAACGGTGATGAAACCGATGTAGACTGTGGCGGCAGTTTGTGTACAGCTTGTCCAACTTGTAGCGATGGCATTCAAAATGGGGAGGAAACCGATATTGACTGTGGGGGTACGATTTGCCCTGCTTGTCCGACTTGTAGTGATGGTATGCAAAATGGCGATGAAACTGGTGTTGATTGTGGTGGTGTAAATTGCGTTCCTTGTGCAACTTGTACCGATGGCGTACAAAACGGTGATGAAACAGGCGTAGACTGTGGCGGTACTGATTGTTCTGCTTGCCCAACTTGTACAGATGGCATCCAAAACGGCGATGAGACAGATGTTGATTGTGGCGGTGCCAATTGCGCGCCTTGCCCCACTTGTATGGATGGCGTACAAAATGGCGATGAAACAGGTGTAGACTGTGGCGGTTCTGCTTGCTCTGCTTGTCCGACTTGTACCGATGGTATACAAAATGGCGATGAAACGGATGTAGATTGTGGCGGCGCAAACTGCGCTCCTTGTCCGACTTGTACCGATGGCGTACAAAATGGCGATGAAACAAGCGTAGACTGTGGCGGTTCTGCTTGCTCTGCTTGCCCCACTTGTACTGATGGCATCCAAAATGGCGATGAAACCGATGTAGATTGTGGTGGTTCTGCTTGCGCCCCTTGTGCAACTTGTACCGATGGTATACAAAATGGTGATGAAACAGGTGTAGACTGTGGCGGTGCCAATTGCGCTCCTTGTATTAGCTGTAGTGATGGGCTTCAAAACGGTGATGAGCAAGGGGTAGACTGTGGTGGCACAAACTGCCCTGCTTGCCCAAGTTGTTTTGATGGTCTCCAAAATGGTGATGAAACAGGCGTAGACTGTGGCGGTGCGAATTGTGATCCTTGCCCAACTTGTAGTGATGGCTTGCAAAATGGTGATGAAACGGACATAGACTGTGGCGGTGCGAATTGTGATCCTTGCCCAACTTGTAGTGATGGCATCCAAAACGGCGATGAAATGGGGGTAGATTGTGGCGGTTTCTACTGTCCTATTTGCCCAAGCTGTAATGATGGCGTACAAAATGGCGATGAAACAGGCGTAGATTGCGGTGGTGTTGATTGCGGACCTTGTTCTACCTGCTCTGATGGTGTACAAAATGGCGATGAAACAGGCGTAGACTGTGGCGGTTCTTCTTGTCCTATTTGCCCAAGTTGTAATGACGGTGTACAAAATGGCGATGAAATCGGCATTGATTGTGGCGGTACAGATTGCGCTCCTTGTCCAACTTGTAGCGATGGCATCCAAAATGGTATAGAAACAGGTGTTGACTGTGGTGGAAATTGTGTCGCTTGTCCGGGCTGTTCTGATGGCGTACAAAATGGCGATGAAACAGGCATTGATTGTGGAGGCTCTATGTGCGCGCCTTGTAATAGCACCAACAATTATTGTGATTTAGGCGGAATTAGTACTCAATATGAATGGATAGAATCTGTTGTATTAGAATCAATTAGCAATCCTTCGGGCGATGATGGTGGTTATGGCAATTATACCTCTATGATTGCAACCCTTACGCCACTAAACACTTACACTGTTTCCCTAACCCCGGGCTTTGGCAGTGGCGTTTACAAAGAAGGCTGGCGCATTTGGATTGATTGGAACCAAGACAATGATTTTTCAGATAGTGGAGAACTAGTATTTTCCAGCAATCCAACACAATCTGGTGTTATGGGCATCATTAATGTTCCTGCTAATGCAATTAGTGGAAATACACGAATGAGAATTGCTATGCAGTGGAACGCTATCCCTATAAACTCTTGTGGAACAATTAGTTATGGCGAAGTAGAAGATTATTCCATTTCTATAACAGGCGGAGCTGTACCAAGTTGTAACGATGGCCTTCAAAATGGTGATGAAATCGGTGTAGACTGTGGTGGTGCTTCTTGCCCTTCTTGCCCAACTTGTTTTGATGGTGTCCAAAATGGTACAGAAACAGACATTGATTGTGGAGGAAATTGTACCGCTTGTCCAACTTGTACTGATGGTGTCCAAAATGGTGATGAAATCGGTATTGATTGCGGCGGTGCTGACTGTATGCCTTGCGGTACTTGCTCTGATGGCATCCAAAACGGTACAGAAACAGGCGTTGATTGCGGTGGAAACTGTGCTGCCTGCCCAATTTTAGACAGCTATTGTGATTTTAAAGGCAATAATACCTATTATGAATTTATCAATGCGGTAGCAATGGGAACCATCAACAACAATTCTGGCAGTGATGGCGGTTATGGCAATTATACCAATATGTCTACAAACGTAACAAGAGGAGAAAGTGTCGTCATTAGCTTATCACCCGGATTCTCTGGCGCAACCTACAAAGAAGGCTGGCGCGTTTGGATTGACTGGAATCAAGATGGTGATTTTAACGACAATGGCGAATTATTATTCTCTAAAAGCCCAACTCGCTACACCGTCAACGAAACCTTTGTTGTACCAATGACCGCAACATTAGGTATAACCCGTATGCGCGTAGCCATGCGTTGGAACGCAATCCCTTCTCCGTCCAGTTGTGGATCATATAGCTATGGCGAAGTAGAAGATTACACCATCAACGTATTAGATGCCTTTAGCTCTTCTAATTGCGAAAATTGTGGCGTTTGTGGTGCCAATGCAGGTGCGAATGGCTATGAGTGGATTGACAATGTAAAAATAGGCGACATAGACAATACATCAGGCGACGATCAAGGCTACGGCAATTACCTACAATTATCTACAAAAGTCGGGGTCGGAAAAACCTATCCAATTGAATTAACACCGGGCTTCAAAGGCAACAAAGAATACAAAGAAGCATGGGGCATTTGGATAGACTTTAACCATGACGGTGACTTCCAAGATGGAGGCGAACAAGTATTCCAACACAATCCAACTCGCTCCGCCGTAGAAGGCATTATCTTAGTCCCACATTCCGCATTGACAGGCACAACCGTTATGCGTGTAGTCATGCAGTGGAACGCATCGCCTAGTGCCTGTGGTACTTTCCAATACGGCGAAGTAGAAGACTACAGCATTGAAATTGTACAAGGTAGTTCTAAAACGCAAGCGGACTCACCCATTGAAGATACCAAACCTTTACAAATCGCACTACATCCTAATCCAACCAAAGGCAAACTATTTATCCAATACAATGCTGAAAATTCAAGTAATTTGCAGCTGAAAGTATTTAACAGTCTCGGCCAAATGGTCTTACAACAAGCAGTTGAGCACACAGTGAACGCAAAACAAACCCTTGAACTAGAAGTTGGAGACTTAGCCAATGGCACTTACTTAGTAGAATTATCCAACGGCAAAGAACGCAGCATTAGTAAGTTTGTGCTGCTGAAATAAGTAATTAGACATTAGATAGGAGACATGAGATATGAGACTTGAGATAATGAACAAATGATTAGTAATTTATCACAAATTCAAATGTCATTTAATTTTGTTTCTCTACAAGAAATGTTTCATGAAGGAACTTTGTATAATTAAATAGTGCTTGGCACTTGAGGTAAAAAATACTGTTTAATTTTTAAAAATAATAGTAAAGGCTATTCGATTGAGTTCGGGTAGCCTTTTTTGTTTATGTCTTAACAGTTCGTAGATCAGTGATTCGTTGATTCGTGATTAGGTGAACTCTTTGATAGAAAATTTCTTTTTGAACTGTTTGTGTAGCGAAGGCTTTAGCCGTCATAGTAGAAAACCAGAAATATATCTATTATTCTCCATTCCGTAGCGAAGGCTTTAGCCGTCATAGTGGAAACTCAGCAATTTATCCCTTATTACCCATTTCCAATTTTTAAAATCCAAAACTCATCTTTCGCTAGTTTTTTACGGAGAAAAACAGCTTTAATAAAACTAAAACTCACTCAATAAAACCTTTTGATTATCAGTTATTTATAAGGATTATTTAAGCTTCAAAAAGTGTGACCCCGCTGGGGTCAAAGAACCTTACTTTGCTTTTTTCTAACATACTTTGACCCTGCTAGGGTCATTTATTGCCTAATGACCGCAGCGCGGTCAAAGTATGTTAGCTAAATTTTAACCTAATTACACGACCCTAGCAGGGTCGCACCTTATTTAACAGTATATTTGAGTTATTTCCGTAACGACTGCTTTAGCCGTCATAGTAGAAAGCAGAGATTGATATTTCATTGCTCATTTCCAAAAATCTAAACAGCCAAAAATCCAAAAAAAAACAAACACCCCAGAGGAATTTTTCTCCCCCTAAAAACATTATATTTGTAAATAACAAAAAAAGAAGCGCAGACAGGTCAAAAATCAGTAGCAGCGTGACATTGCAGCGCAAATAAAAACTATCTCAAATCTCCTGTCTCACATCTAATGCTCCAAAACCCAAACTAACTTTATGGAATTTGTCAAAATGATTACAGCATTCATCAAAATGATAGCCCCATATGCCGCTTT
Organism: Bacteroidota bacterium; assembly: GCA_020631155.1. Classification (GTDB taxonomy): domain Bacteria; phylum Bacteroidota; class Bacteroidia; order Chitinophagales; family UBA2359; genus JAHDHV01. Next base: position 10,082 of record JAHDHV010000023.1, read on the forward strand.
AATAATGCTGATCATCACACTTTTAGGCTTTTTATACAAAGGCATTCACTTTTTATTAAAAAAAAGACAACAGCGAAAACTCGAAAAAGACCTACGCCCATTCTTTACAGATATGGACATTCTTCGAGCAACACAATACTATGTCCCCACTCGCTGCCAAAATATTGCCCCTTCTTTGGGTTCGGAACCAGGCAGTAATCATGCATTTATTACAAAAGAATTATTGATTCCCTTTTTTTTAGAAACGGCATTTAAAACCGCAAAAGATGACGACAAATTTTATTTGATTTTGGCAGGTTCAGGCATGGGCAAAACAACCGCAATGATCAATATTTATTTGCAATATGTGAAACAATGGCGAAAAAAATACAAAATTGAGTTGATTCCACTAGGGCATCATAAGGCATTGGAGGCGATTAAAGCGATAGAGGATAAAAAAAATACCATTTTATTATTGGATGCTTTTGATGAGGATTATGCGGCGGTATTGGATTATAAAAAACGATTAAAAGAGTTGATTGATAAGGTGTGGGAATTTCAGGAGGTAGTTTTGACTTGTAGAACCCAATTTTTTCCAACAGAGGAAGCAGAACCCAATGAAATACATATTCCCAAAAGCGGAGGAAATAAAGGATATTATGCCTTTAAAAAGTTATACATTTCGCCTTTTAATACAGCAGATATTGATTTGTATTTAAATCAAAAATTTAAATGGTACTGGCCAAAAGATTGGAAAAAAAGGAAAAAAGCTAAACAGATTGTCAACAACTGTCCGCATTTAATGGTGCGGCCCATGTTGTTGAGTTATATTGATGATTTATTGGAAGAGGAGGATAAAAGACATGAATATACCTATGAAATTTATGAAACATTGATTGATAAATGGATACAAAGGGAAGCGAATAGACAGCCTAAAGATAAGCGAACTGCTTTTAAACAAAACCTCTATGAATTTTCCCGAAAACTAGCTATAGATATGTATCAACAACGAGCAAAACACCAACGAATAGAACTCTATATTCCAGCTAATGAAATCAAGGATTTTGCCAAAAAACATGATATTGATATAGAAGAAGATTTAGAACTCAAAAGCCGTTCTTTATTAAATAGAGATGCCAAAGGGCGTTATAAATTTGCTCATAAATCCATTTTAGAATATTTTTTAGCCCTAGAAGCTTTTGAAAATAAGGAATTTGAAAAAGAAATGAATTTTGATGGAATGAGTGGAGCAGCTAGATTTTATGGGGAATTATATATTTCAATAGGCATTGAAAATAGGGAGAATATAGTTTATGCGAATTTAAGTGTGACTCCAATTACGGATATAAGTGGGCTTAAAAAATCACCAAAATTGGAAAGGTTAAACATAGTACATACTGAAATTTCGAATATATCTATTCTTGAAAATTTAACTCAATTAAGAGAGCTATATTTATTTCAAACGCAAATTACAGACATAAGTGTTCTTAAAAATTTACCAAAATTAGAAAGGCTGAATTTATCTCAAACGCAAATTACAGACATAAGTGTTCTTAAAAATTTACCAAAATTAGAAAGGCTGAATTTATCTCAAACGCAAATTAGTGATATAAGTGCACTTAAAAAATTAAGAAATTTAATAATGTTGAATTTATCTCAAACGCAAATTACAGACATAAGTGTTCTTAAAAATTTACCAAAATTAGAAAATCTAGGTTTATTTCAAACGCATATTAGAGATATAAGTGTACTTAAAAATTTAACTCAATTAAGAAAGTTGTATTTATCTCAAACGCGAATTAGTGATATAAGTGTACTTAAAAATTTACCAAAATTGGAATTGCTAGATTTAACTAGAACTCCCATTTCCCAACAACAAATAAAAGAACTACAAAAAGCACTACCAAATTGTGAGATGAAATATTACCTTTTCTAACTTCAACACCAAATCAATGCTAAACACCAAAACCTTTGCCATTATTTTCCTCCTTCTCCTCTCTACAACAATAAAGCTTTTCGCCCAAAAAAGCACCCTTCCAAGAGATATTGTCAAAGTCGTTCAATTGGATTCGGTGGTGGTAAAGGCGGTGAAAAAGGGTTTTAGCGTGGCGGATTTTATTGAGATGGTGAAAAAGGATACTTCTTTTGCACAGGCTTTTGAGAATTTGCGGTATGCCAATCATTTGATAGACAGTGAAATGTATTTTTACGACAAAAAAAGGCGAGAAAAAGCATCGGCAAAAATTAAAGCGCAGCAGTTTGTCAACGAGCGCAATTGTCGCTGGATGCAGCCTTTAGACAAGGAAACGAAGGGGCATTTTTACAAAAAAAGAAAGAAAAAGCGAGGCGAATATAAATACTATACCACAAAGCTATTTGACCATACCTTTTTTACCAAAGATACCGTCTGTATGCGAAGCCGAACCGCTACGCGAAGTCGCCAAATTACGGGCAAAGGCTTACAAAAACGCAAACAGCAACTCAAAAGCCTGATCTTTAACCCCGGTTCGCAAATCGAAGGTATTCCCCTGATTTCCAAAAAGTTAGCCATTTTCGATGATAAAATGACTCCCTACTACAACTACTTTATCGAATCCGTCAATTTTCGAGGCAAAGACTGTTATGTGTTTAAAATACAGCAAAAAACAGGACTAAAAAAGCGCGCCGCCAACAAAGTAGTCATTGACAATTTGACCTCCTATTTCGACAAAGAAACCTTTGAAATCATTGCCCGAAAATATACTTTATCCTACCGTAGTCCTTTATTCGATTTTGAAGTAGCTATCCGCGTATTTTTGCAAAACGTACAAGGCTTATTAGTCCCCAAAACCATGCACTACAACGGTTTCTGGGATATTCCCCTAAAAAAGCCTGAAATCGCCACTTTTGATGTGAAAATATCAGAGGTGCATTTTTTGGATTTTTAGCTTTTTGGATTTTTGGACTTTTAGATATTTAGCTTTTTGGATTTTTGGACTTTTGGCTGTTAGAAATCACCTATTATTCCTTCCTTATAAAAAAATCGGCTCCAATTTTACTTATTGTCAAAGGTAAATATTAACTTACAAAATGTTTTGAACTTTTTAGAAGTAAAAAAAGTAGGCGACCCCCTAAGAGGCTGTTTTGACTTCATCTTTTGGCTTAGAAAATGTGTCTTTTGCCCCCAAATTTCGCCTTTTTATCGGTACGTAGCACCACTATGTACCTCAAAAAACGCTGCATTTGGAAGCAAAATCCATCATTTTCAGCTTCAAAAACGAAATCAAGACAGCCTCTAACTTGCTTAATTTCAATTACTTCTTAACTCAAATTGACACAATATGAAAAAGTACTTTACAAAATCTTGCCTTGCTATTACCGTACTGTTATTATTGAGCAGTACCCTAGCAATGGCACAGTTTACTGTATCAGGAACGGTGACCAACGCAGAAGGGGAAGCTGTTATCGGTTGCACTGTATTAATCAAAAATACAGCACGCGGAACGGTCACCGATTTAGACGGTCAGTATAGTTTGGAATTGCCCAGCGATTCGGCCACGCTTGTTTTTTCCAGCATAGGAATGGAATCTGTAGAACAGGTGGTAAATACCGAAACAGGAACGCTTGATCTTCAATTGGCAGAAAGCAACAACCGTCTGGAGGAAGTCGTTGTATCTGGTTTGGCAACCTCCGTTAAACGGGCAAACTTAGCCAACTCTGTCGCTTCGATTTCGGCAAAAGAATTGACAGGTATCGCGCCAGCACCTACAACTGATGGTGCCTTTTATGGTAAATTTAAAGGGGTAGTTGTCAACTCCAACTCAGGTGCGCCCGGTGGTGGTATGTCCGTTAAATTACGTGGTGTAACTTCTGTATTTGGTAATGCCCAGCCGCTATATATTGTAGATGGAGTATATGTAAATAACTCCTCGGTATCGGCTGGTTTAAATTCGGTATCGGCTGCTAGTCGCGGTGGGAATCAATCTAATCAAGACAATCCATCTAACCGAATTGCAGATATTGATCCGGGAGATATTGAGACAATTGAAATATTAAAAGGAGCATCAGCAGCAGCAATTTATGGCTCGCGAGCAGCGGCAGGGGTAGTTATTATCACTACCAAAAGAGGAAAATCAGGGGAGACAAAAGTTAACTTATCACAATCTATAGGAGTAACTAGCCAATTGAGAAAACTAGGGATTCGCGAATGGGATGCCCAAGAGGTAGAGGATGCTTTTGGAGAAGATGATAGAGCTTTATTTGAACAAGGAACCACCAATTTTGAGGATGAACTTTATGGTAATAAAGGAATTTTATCAGATACTCGTTTATCAGTGACAGGTGGCAATGAAAAAACCTCTTTTTATGCAGGAGCAAGCCGTAAAGATGATGAAGGAATTGTTAAAAATACAGGTTATGAAAAGACCTCTGTTCGGTTAAATATTGGACATAAACTGACGGATTGGTTGAAGTTGGATGCAACAAGTAACTATATCCATTCTTCGGCAGATCGTGGCTTCTTCAATAATGACAACTCTGGTACAACTATGGGGGTTGCTTTTGTATTTACCCCACAATGGGCGCAACTCCTTCCTGATGCCAATGGCAATTATCCAAATAATCCTTATTCTTCTTCTAACTTCTTGCAAACCAGAGACTTAATTACCAATAACGAAAAAGTGAACCGCATCATTACAGGTGCTACAGCTACAGCGCGCTTATTCAGCAATGATAAACAATCTTTACAGTTAAAATTGCGTGGAGGCTTAGACAATTACACCCTTCGTACAACAGCCATTTTCCCAAGAGCCTTACAGTTTTATCAATCCGAAGACTCCGATCAAGGACACTCTATACAAGGCACAACAAATAGCACACAAACTAATTTATCTGCGTTTTTGGTACATTCTTTCTTTGCCCCTCGCGGATTATCCTTTAGAACACAATTAGGCGTAACAGCCGAAAACTTTGATTTAAATACTATCTTGGTAGATGCTAATAATTTGACAGCACAAGAAACCAATATAGATTTAGCTGCAAGTCAAGCATCAACACAAAATCGAGTGATTCAAAAAGATAGAGGCTTTTTTGTGCAAGAAGAAATTAATTTTCAAGATAAAATTATAGCAACAGTTGGTTTAAGAGCAGATAAATCTTCTAATAATGGTGAAGTCAACAAATTATTTTACTATCCTAAAGCCTCTTTAGCAGCAAATTTACATGAATTTGGCTTCTTAGGTAATGGAGAAATGATTAGCTCTTTAAAATTGCGAGCTGCTTTCGGGCAATCAGGTAATTTTGCTCGCTTTGGTGATAAATACACCTCTTTTGAAGGAGGATTTACTATTAATGGAAGGGGAACGATGCCCATTGGCACATTATTAGGAAATCCTGACGTGACACCTGAACGGCAAACAGAGATTGAGTTTGGGACAGATATTGGTTTATTAAATGGCAAGATATTATTAGATGCAACTTATTATATTAAAAGTGTAAATGACTTATTATTGCGTGAGGGACTTCCAAGTTCTTCAGGTTATACAATTAGAGTTAGTAATGCGGCAGAACTGCAAAATAGAGGAGTTGAATTGGGGATTTCTGTAAACCCTATCAATAATGCTAATTTGAAATGGTCTAGTAAAACGAGCTTCTGGTTGAATCGTTCAGAGATAACAAGATTAGATATTCCAGCCTTTAATTTAGGAGCTTTTGGTGCAGGCTTGGGTATTTTTAGAATAGAAGAAGGCAAAAGTGCAACTCAAATTGTAGGTACTTGTGGAGATTGTGAAGGCTTTACACCTGATGCAGACGGCTTGGTTGTACATGGTGATGCAGAGCCTGATTTCCAAATGTCTTTCTTAAATAATATCAACTTTCTTAGACATTTTGACCTTGCCTTTTTATTTCACTGGAAACAAGGCGGAGATAACATTAATTTATCTAAATTATTATCTGATTTTGGGCAAACAAGCCCCGATTATGAGGAGACCAACTTAGACCCATCAAATGAGATGGTGAATGGAGACTATCGCATTAATGCTTTCAGCAGCGGTAATCCAGCAGTATTTGTAGAGGATGCTAGTTATGTTCGTCTGCGTGAAATATCTTTATTTTATACCCTACCTAGATCACTTTTAGGAGGCATTGGTAAGGTAAGGGTTGGTTTTTCAGGCAATAATTTACTCAACTTCTTTAGCTATAACAGCTATGATCCAGAAGTCTCTAACTTTGGTGGCAATGGCTTATCTACAGGGGTTGAAGTAACGCCTTTCCCTACTTCCAAAAGATGGAACTTCCATATTTCAGCAGAATTTTAGTAGAATAGACATTAGATAGGAGACGTGAGATTTGAGACTTTATAGATTAAAATCTATTGTCTTTACACTTATAAGTACCTAGACAAAATTAATGTTACAATAGTAAAAGACTAAACTACTCATTTCTAAGTACTTTAGCACAAAATTGTGCACAATTAAATAGTGCTTGGCACTTAAAAAATAAAAAACAATAATGAAAAATATAAAATACTTAATTCAATTTTTATTCATCACTAGTCTCTTATTTGGCTTCAGTTCCTGTGAGCTAGAGGAACTAGAAGACCCAAATGGTGCAAGCGTTGAGCTACAGGAGAACCCAACTATTTTAGACCTTAAAACTTTAGTCGCAGGTACCGAACACTTATTACGTGATGAAGTAGGCTTTTGGTATGAGGCGGTAGGTATTATTGGCAGAGAATGTTACCGTTTTACGAGTTCTGATCCACGTTATACTAGCGATTTATTGGGTAAAGGAGAAGCCACTTTAGACAATAATACTTTTTACACTACCCGTACTTTTACTGGCCGCTACCGTACTGTGCGAAATACCAATATTTTAATTACAGCAGTTAATAATATTAGTGCCACAACAGGTATTACCGAAGAAGAAAAAAATGGCTTTTTAGGTTTTGCCAAAACCATTCAAGCCTACGAATTACTCATCGTTTCTCAACATCAAGGTGATTGTGGAATCCGTTTTGATGTTGCAAATGTAGATAATTTAGGACCATTTTTAGGTAGTGAGCAAGCCTTACAAAGTATTAGTGGCTTATTAGATGAAGCTGTTGGACATTTAGATAACGCAGGTTCTGAGTTTATATTTGGTTTAGCTGAAGGATTTGTAGGCTTTGATAGTCCTGCTACTTTCAAACAGTTTAACCGTGCAATTGCTGCTAGAGTAGCCGCTTATCAAGGTGATTTTAGCAAGGTATTGAACTTATTGGGAAGCACTTTCCTAGATGAAACAGGTGGTCAAGAAGTTGGTCCTGCTTTATTTTATGGGTCAGCTGGTACTGATCTTACGAATCCTTTGACCTACGTTCCTAATGATGCAAATGCACTATTAGCACACCCTAGTTATGTAACCGATTTGGAAGAAGGAGATACTAGAAGTAGTAAAGTGGCAGAACGGGAATCCGTTTACGAATTGGATGACTTGAGTAGTGGCTGGGATGTAGCTCTTTATTTTTCACAAACGGCTGGTATTCCAATCATTAAAAATGCCGAACTGATTTTACTGAAAGCAGAGGCAAGCACACAAACAGGCGATGTAGGCGGAGCAACAGCAGCCATCAACGCCATTCGCACCGCCAACGGACTAGGCGAATACGGTGGAGGCACCAGCACAGATGAGTTAATCAACGAAATATTAAAACAGCGCAGATACTCCCTATTTATGGAAGGCCACCGCTGGATTGACATGCGCCGTTACAACAAACTCAACGAACTACCCATAGACCGAGCAGGAGATGATGTATTTAACTCCTTCCCACGCCCACTAACCGAAAATGAGCCTTGCGGCTAAAACGTAGCGGCAAATTTATTCGCCGTAAAAAAAATATTATTTGTTTTTAGAATAGTTTTTAATTTTTAAATGAAAACAACATTGTTTTTCTTGAAAAAGGAGAATGGTGTTGTTTTTTTATGGGGTTTTGAAGTCATTTAAATTTATTAGTAGAAAATTGATGAATTTTTTGTCAAGATGCGAAAAGTCTTTGTCAGTACTAATTAATGTGGTATTGGTAACAGATGTAGTGGCAGCTATCCATAAATCGTTTTTACCCATATTACGAGAACTTGTCCCATATGGAAGGGGATGACCTATTAACCGACCTTGACTATAAGCATCAATTTCTGCATAGCGTCTAATAATATCTTTAGCATTTATATCAATAACGTGAAATTCTTTTAGTGCTTTTTGTAACTTATCTATCCTCTTTTTCCCCCACTTATTTTGTAAACTCAAGGAGGTGATTTCTCCTAGTGTAACTACAGAGATTAAAGCTCTATTAGGTAAAACAAAAGGTTGAATGTTTTTTTGTATATATTCATATAGTTTATCACCTCGCAGGTATGAAATTAGAATATTTGTGTCAAAAATGTAATTCATTATTTAATCATTTTTATTAAGTTTTCCAATGGCTCATCTGATGGTATAACACCTTTAACTTTTGATAAGTTAGGAGGGGTGTAATTGACTAGTAGTTCATTTAAATCAGTTTTTTCTTTCATTGGCTTTACATATTGTAAGAAATTAATAGTGTTTGGAGTCGCTTTTGTATTAATAGTTGAATTTACTTTTTTTGAACTAGATGCTACACCTAAGTTAACTAAAAAGTCACTTACTTGATTTAAAATCAGTTCATTGTCTATTCCCATTATTTGCTGCATAATTAGCTGTTTTTGTGTTGTTAAATCCATTTTTTATTATTTTTTCTTAAAAAAACTGTATTTTATATTAATATAAGGTTAGAAGAAAACAAATAGTTCAATTTTAAAAAAAAGTCTAATGTATTTCATACATTTCCCCCTAAAAACTACCCTTCCCACACAAACATTTCTCCCCTTACACACTCACTAACAAAGCCTTAAGTAGTTGGACAAAATTAAACGACATTTGAACTTACTGTAAACTGTTAACAGTGATTGAATTATCTCAAGTCTTATGTCTCCTATCTTATGCCTAGGTACTTATTATTGCAGAATTACTTATCTTTGCTGCAATGAAAATCAAAATCATCAACCGATCCGACAATGAAGTGCCGAGTTATGCCACAGAAGGCGCAGCAGGTATGGACATTCGAGCCAATTTAACAACACCCATTACCCTTGCCCCCCTAGAAAGAAAGCTCATTCCCACAGGTTTACATATAGAATTACCCAAAGGATATGAAGCACAATTAAGAGCAAGAAGCAGTTGGGCATTAAAGCGAGGATTGATTCTACCCAATGCACCCGCAACCATTGATTCGGATTATCGCGGTGAAATTAAAGTGATTTTCGCCAATATCTCCCAAGAACCCCAAACCATACAACATGGAGAACGCATCGCCCAAATGGTCATCGCCCAATACGTAAACATACAATGGGAAATCGTCACCAAATTAAGCGACAGCAATAGGGGAGAAGGCGGTTTCGGCAGCACAGGAATTACTTGAACTGTAACATCTGATCTCTAAATTCTAACATCTGATCTCTAAATATCTAACAGCCAAAAGTCCAAATATCCAAAAATCTAAACATCAAAATATATGAACATCATTATCCCAATGGCAGGCAGAGGATCACGTCTGCGCCCACACACACTAACTGTACCAAAACCTCTTGTACCCGTAGCAGGTAAACCCATCGTACAGCGTTTAGTCGAAGACATTGTTAAAACTTGCAATCAAAAAGTAGACAATATCGGCTTCATTATCGGCGATTTTGGCGAAGCCGTAGAAGCAGAATTGAAAGAAGTAGCAGCGCGCGCAGGGGCAAAAGGACATATTTTTTACCAAGACAAACCACTAGGTACAGCCCACGCCATTTTATGCGCCAAAAGCTTGTTGACCGAGCAAACCATCGTTGCTTTTGCCGATACCTTATTCAAAGCGACTTTCCAACTAGACACCCAATGGGACGGCATCATTTGGACGCATGAGGTAGAAGACCCTTCTCGTTTTGGCGTTGTTAAACTAGATGGCAATGGCGTGATTACAGAATTTGTAGAAAAGCCAAGTACTTTTATTTCCAAAATGGCAATTATTGGTATTTACTATTTTAAAGATGGCGAATATCTAAAAAATGAATTACAGTATCTTTTAGACAATGACATCAAGGACAAAGGCGAATATCAGCTCACTTCTGCCCTTGAAAACATGAAACAAAAGGGCACTAAATTTAGTATAGCCTCAGTAGAGGAATGGCTAGACTGTGGCAACAAAGACGCTACAGTATATACCAATCAGCGAATTTTGGAGTTTAATAAAGAAACCATCGCTGAAAGTCGCAAGGGAATCATAAAAAACACAATTATTATTGAACCTTGTTACATTGCAGACCAGGCCATCGTCAAAAACTCAGTCATTGGGCCTCATGTTTCTATTGGTAGCCAAACAGTTGTGGAAAATTCCATTATTCGCAACACCATTATTCAAAACCAATCTAATATTACCAATAAAATTATTGAAAACTCAATGATTGGAAATGTTGTTACTTTAAAAGGGAAAGTAGACCAACTGAGTTTAGGGGATTATTCCGTTACAGACTAATCAACTTTTATATTTTCCCAAATAAGCAAGTAATACGGAAATAATAAATTGAATCATAAAGCCAAAGTGATGAAGTATAGGATAGAATAACAAAGCTGATTGGTTCAAGTTATTATTGCAACACTACTAAGTATAAGATTTTGATAATGAATAGATTAGGTGAAGTTTCAAATCTCCCGTCTCAAATCTCAAGTCTTATATCTTAAGTTTAGTCAGCAAATCGAAAAACCAAGTAATTTTTATGATAATGGGAACATACAAAAATAACTTACCGCTAACCATCATATGTTTTGTCTTGATAGTCTTTTTAATGGCTGATACCACTTATGCACAAAGTAAGCGAAAGAAGCGTAAAAAAAGAGATAAAAGTGCTATTACCAAACCCACAACAAAACTGTCATCAGAAGACCGTTTGCGTTTAGAAAAATACTTTTTTGAAGGTATCAATGCGAAGCTAAAGGACGATATGCCTAAAGCAACAGAAGCCTTTAAAAACTGCATTAAAATAGACCAGTATCACGATGCAGCAATGTATGAGTTGGCCAAAATTTATTTTGATAAAAAAGATAAAGAGGCTGCGCTCAACTATGCCAAAAGTGCTGCAACTACAGACGAAAATAATAAATGGTATCAATTTTTATATGCAGAAATACTGGCTATCAACGATATGTACGAAGATGCTGCGGATGTGTATAAAAAGTTGGTAAGCAAGTATCCCGAACATTATGATTATTACTTTGATTGGGGCTATATGCTCATTCAAGCCAATAAATATCAGGAAGCAGTTGATATGTACAATAATTTGGAGCAAAAAATTGGTGTTACCGAAAATGTAAGCGTCCAAAAACAACGTTTGTATATCCAATTAGAGGAACCCGAAAAAGCCATTGCCGAGCTAGAAAAATTAGTAGAGTATGAACCTAACAACATCAAACACTACCGTACTTTGACCCTGCTTTACAAAGAAAACGGCATGGAAGAGAAGGCAGCAGCAATCAATAAAAAAATGGTAGACGCTGCACCCGACAATCCATATGGCCGTATTTCGTTGGCAGAACATTATCGCGAATCAGGGCAAATGGGAGAGGCTTTTGACGAACTGAAAAAGGCATTTAAAAACCCTGAGTTGTCCATCGAAATGAAGGTGCGGAGCCTCACACCTTTTATCAGCAAAATTGACGATACCAAAAAGGACGACAAAACCAAGCAACAGGTCTTTGAGTTGGCTAAGGTAATTGTAGAAACACACCCAAAAGATGCCCTTGCCCAAGCACTGTATGGCGATTTATTGTATGCTGATAAGCGACCGAAAGAAGCCCTTGCTCAGTTTGAAAAAGCAGCAGCAATTGATGGTAGCAAATTTGAAGTTTGGCGACATATTTTACTCATCAAATACGACTTGAAAGATTATAAAAGTTTGGTAAAAAGTACCGATCAAGTCATTAGTTTGTTCCCGAATCAAGCCCTACCTTATTATCTCAAAGGCTTGGCTAACAATGAGTTAAATGAACCTGATAAGGCAATTAAGGCATTAAAACGGGCGAGATTGATTAGTGCTAGAGATAAGGATATGCAGGCTCAAGTTTACGCTTTGATGGGCGAAATCTACAATAAAATGGAAAAATATGTAGATTCGGATAAAAGCTACGAAAAAGCCCTAGCCATCCATCCTGATGACCCTTTATTACTCAATAATTACAGTTATTTTATGTCGCTTCGCAAAGGCCAGAACGACTTGGCAAAAGCCGCCAAAATGTCTAAAAAATCCAATGATATGGTGCCAAACAATGCGTCTTTTCAAGATACTTACGGATGGATATTGTACCAACAGCAAAAGTATAATGATGCCAAAACATGGCTCGAAAAATCATTGCAAAATGGAGGCAACAACAGCGCAACAATCTTGGAACACTACGGAGATGTATTATTCCAACTTCGCAATGTCGATCAAGCCGTTGCCAACTGGAAAAAAGCCAAAGCCAATGGCGGAAACGCGACTATCTTAGACAAAAAAATCCGAGAACGTAAGATTTATTAAAATTTCGTGGATGATGTGAAAGGTGATTGTAATTACTGACTTTTAAAGTCCAAAAATCTAAATATCTAAAAGTCCAAAAATCCAAAACTTTGCAACTTTACAACCTTCCAACCTTCAATCTTAAATATTTTGTACAATTTTGCTTAATAAGCACCATGATAGTGCTGTTGAGCTCTTGCTCTATTTTTAAGAAAAATAAAAAAACGGTCAACAATCAAAAAGCGAATACGGAGGCTGTTTCTGTAGAAAATTTGATTGCTGCGAATGAATGGCAGCCCAATTTTTTCAGAAGCAAGGCAAAAATTAAGTATGAAGGTCCTTTGCAAAAAGGCTTGCCTATTAATACCGTTGGGGCTGATATACGCATGAAAAAAGACGAGTTGGTGTGGGTCTCTATTTCTGTGCCCTTAATCGGGGAGGTTGCGCGCGCACTCATCACCCCCGATTCGGTGAAGGTCATCAACCGTTTTCAGAAACAGTACGCTTTAGAAAGTATTGATTATTTGGAAAAATTAGTGAATTATCCCCTTGATTTTGCTAACTTGCAAAATATCCTACTCGGCAATCGCTTAGAATTTGGCAATATTGCCCCAAAAATAACAGCCAATGAGCGCGGCTATAATTTGCAAAGTAAAAACGGCAGTCTGAAAATGGACATTGCGGTAGATTCTAGTCAATACTTTATTCAAAAAATGTCCGTCAAAGATACCATTGACAACAAGCAGCTACGGGTCGCACTATCGGATTATGAGCCAATTAATAACAAAGCCTTTTCACACAACCGACAAATTACCGCACAAGCCAAAGCCAACGAAATTCATCACATCAACCTAAAAATGAATAAAATCACCATTAATGACACCCTAAAATTTCCATTTTCCATTAATAAAAAATACCAACAAATGAGGTATTGATGTTGGCTGTTTAGATTTTTAGAAATTAGAAATTAGAAATTAGAAGTTAGAAGTTAGAGAACAGAAATTAGAGATAAAATGTTAATTATTAGTGGGTTAGGTGTGTAGGGATAATTAAATTCAAAACCCCACAACCAAACTGTAAAGAAAATTCACGAATTTTCTCCCAAAACCAAAAAGTCTAATAACTGACTACTGATCACTAATTTCTATATATGGGGCTGCCCCCTCTGTTTCGCAAAAGTCGCTGACGCTCCTAATGCTCAATCATCGGGGTCGGGCTGCCCGTTGCAATTCACCTTGTCAAAAAGCAGTTCGGCTAAATTTCCAAAAAGCAGTAGAAGTCGTATTGCAATACGACACTACACGTTCCGCTCTTTTTGGAAAAGCCTCTCTAGCTTTTGCCTGCGGTTCATTTCCACTCGCATCCCTCAGCCAAGCCAACATCCGAGTTCAATAGCATACCTAATCACTGTAAAACAGTAAAGAAAATTCACGAATTTTCTCGAATTTTCTCCCAAAACCAAAAATCGCATGTCTCACATCTTCTATCTCACATTTAACAAAACAAAACTATACCTGCTTCTTTTACTATTCTCCCTAATTCATCTCCCCAGCTTTGGGCAATACCAAAAAAAAAGAGAGTTACAACAGCAAAAAAAAGCCCTCTACCAGCAAATTGCCGATACGGAAAACCTATTGCGAGGCACTCGACTACAGCACAAAAATTCTTTACACGAACTCCAATTATTAGAAGAGCAAATCGCTAACCGTCAAAAAGTTATCCAAAATATACAAGCAGAAATTAGAACTCTAAATACCAATGTTAGAGCAACCAATTTGCAAATAGATTCCCTAAAAAATCAGCTTCAACAACTACAAACTGCTTATGCCCAAACCATTCGACAAGCTTATTTAGAACACAATCCCTATGATAAATTACTGTTTTTATTTTCTGCGAAAAATTTTAACGATGCCTACCGCCGATTTAAATATGTACAGTATTACGCCGCTCATCGCAAGCAGCAATTTACCGAAATACAAACAACCAAAGACACCCTAACCCACAAACGCAAGGATTTAGAGCAGAAAAAAACAGAAAAAGAGCAACTCCTTAGCAATGAAAAAGCGGAAAAACAAAAACTAGAGCGAGAAGAAGCATCCAAAAATACGTTAATTGCCGAATTACAGCAGAAAGCGGATAATTTAGAAGAACAAATTACTACAAAGCAGCAAGCGGCTCAAACTTTAGAACAAGAATTACAAGTAGTGATTCAGGAAATAGCACGGCGAGAAGCAGAAGAACGTGCCCGCAAGGAGCGAGAGCGAAGGGAAGCAGCCGAGCGCGCTCGCAAGGAACGAGAACGACAGGCAGCCATAGAGCGCGCCAAACGAATAGCAGCCCAAAAGCGCGCCGCCGAAGAAAAAGCAAAACGAGCAGCCCAACAAGCAGCAACACGCGCCGCCAAAAAAGCTGCGGAGGAAAAAGCGCGACAGGCAGCAAGAGCCCGAAAAGCCGCCGAAGAAAAGGCTCGAAAAGCAACAGCAGCCAAGAAAGCCACCGAAGCCAAAGCAAAACAAGCAAAGCCCAAAAAAGCAGCCCCCAAACAGCCCGTTGACGGCGAATCCTTAACCAATGCCTTTGCCAAAAGAAAAGGCAGGCTGATTTGGCCGGTCGTTAGCGGAGTGATTACAGGGCGTTTTGGCCGCAATCGACACCCCGTTTTAAAGCACATCACCACCACCAACAACGGCATTGATATTTCCACCTATAAAGCCGCAACAGTGCGCGCCCTCTACAACGGCACCGTCAGCAATATCTTATACAATCCGAGTTTCCACTGGGCAGTGATTGTGAAACACGGCACCTATTTTACCGTCTATTCCAACCTTTCCAAAGTCACAGTTAAGAAAAATGCGAAAGTCAAAACCAATCAAGTAATGGGCGTTGTACACCACAACCCAAAAGCAGGAAAAAGTGAAGTACACCTCGAAATCTGGAAAGGCAGCCAAAAAGTAAACCCCATCCACTGGCTACAACGGCGATGATTTTGTGGTTACAAAGTTGGAAGGTTTTTAAGGTTGTAAAGTTTTTTATTTTTGAAGTATGTTTCAATTAGTGGATTCGTGATTTGTAGATCAGTGATTCGTGTTCTGTTAAATTTATTGATAACCAACTTTTTTTGGAGTTATTTCTGTAATGAATATTTTAGCAGTCATTGTTCCATAAACATCCCCAAACCCACAACCCCAAAACACAACCCCAAACCCACAACTAGAAAACTTGCAACCATAAACCCACAACCCTAAAACTCGCAACCATAAACCCCAAAACCACAACATGTCCACAAAAAAATCCATTGAAGAATTAGCACAGTCCTACCGTTTGATTCAGGCGGAGCGCGAGGCAGAAATTGAACAGTATGAAGAATTACTGAAAAGAGCGAGCGTTACAGAACGGCGCGAAAAAGGCTTGACGTGGTATCCGATTGTGATTACGGACGAGGAAATTGGTATAGGCGAGCAGTTAGTCGCAACCATTGAACGGACGACACAGCAGGAGACTCCGCATAAATTTCGACAAGGGCAAACCGTTGTGCTGTTTAACCATACGGTGACTACCGGCAACAGCAAAGCGCGCCCTTATGTCAATGGGATAGTGCAGAAAGTACGGCGCAATACATTACAAATAACTTTGCACATCAACGAATTACCTGATTGGGCTTATGAGGGCAAGCTTGGCGTGGATGTTTTGTACAATGAAACGACTTTTAAGGAAATGGAATTTGCCCTTAAAAAGCTGATGGATGCCAAAAGCGACCGACTAGCAGCTTTGCGCGACATCTTATTGGGCTATGGGAAACCCTCTTTTCAGTATGGAAAATACGCCCCCAATTTTCCACAACTCAATGAAAGTCAGAACAAAGCGGTGCAGCAAATTACCACTGCCGAAGATATAGCCATTGTACACGGCCCACCGGGGACGGGCAAAACCACGACTTTGATACGCGCCATTCAGCAGACCTTGAAAACGGAAAAGCAAGTGCTGGTCTGTGCGCCGAGCAATACCGCCGTAGATTTATTGGTGGCTAAATTATTGGAAAAAGGCGTAAAAGTGGTGCGAATTGGGCATATGGCAAGGATAGATAACCGTTTGTTAGATGCAAGTTTAGATGCTCAAATTGCTACGCATCGCGACTACAAACAGATGAAGCAATACCGAAAAGATGCCCAACAGCAGCGAGCGCAAGCCCTAAAATTTAAGCGCAATTTTGGGCGAGAGGAGCGCGAAGAACGGCGAGCAGCCCTTAAAGATGTGCGCGAACTCTTGGATTATGCGAAAGAAATGGAGCGTTTTATTTTGCAAGATGTGCTCAATTCGACACAGGTAATTGCGGCGACCCTTGTTGGGGCTTCCCATTTTACGCTTCGCAAACGTCAGTTTAGCACCGCATTTATTGACGAAGCCGCACAAGCCTTGGAACCTGCGACATGGATACCCATTATTCGAGCGAATCGCGTTGTTTTGGCAGGCGACCATTGCCAATTGCCGCCGACCGTTAAATCGGTGGTGGCGCAAAAAGGTGGTTTAGAGGTGTCGCTTTTTGAAAAATGCATCAATCGCTTGTCGGTAGATACGATGTTGGAGGTGCAGTACCGTATGAATGAACAGATTATGCAGTTTTCGAGCGAGGTATTTTACGACAATCGCTTGCAGGCAGCGGAGGCGGTCAAACATTGGACACTCGGGAAGGCAGACAGTGACGAACTGTTGACGATGCCGCTTAATTTTATTGATACGGCAGGCTGTGGCTACGAGGAAACACGCAATCAAAAAAGCCTGAGTTTGCTCAATAAACAAGAAGCGAATTTGCTGTATAAATATCTGTCAATGGTATTGGAACAGTTTGAAAATGAGGGCGTTAGTTCCATCGAAGAATTGACAGTCGGCATTATTGCGCCCTATAAAGAACAGGTACTTTATTTGGAATCCATTGTGGCGGATTATGCCATTTTAGAAAAACACAAAGCGCGACTGTCCATCAATACCGTAGACGGTTTTCAGGGGCAGGAGCGAGACATTATCGCCATTAGTTTAGTACGAAGCAATCAGCAGGGCGACATCGGTTTTTTGAGCGACATCCGCCGTATGAATGTCGCCATGACGCGCGCCAAAAAGAAACTAATCGTTGTCGGCGACAGCGCGACCCTAGCAAATCACCCTTTTTACCAGCAATTTTTAAGCTATACCGAGCGCACCGAAGCCTATAAAAGTGCCTGGGAATTTATGTATTAGAGATGGTTTTGGGTTGTGGGTTTTTTGTTTCGGGTTTTTTTTGGCGAATGGGTAGAGACGCGATTAATCGCGTCTCTACGGCCAGATTGCCATTTTGATTTGTTATGTGCAATCATAGAGCCGAATAATTATCCATAATTCTTTCCTTTTTTGGCTAATAAATTAGCCCCTACGTATCCGTAGAGCCGATTTTTAATCGGCTTCCCTTCCTTGTTTGCGAATAAATTTGCCCTTACATATCCATAGAGCCGATTAAAAATTAATCTCTTTTCCTTTTTTTCTAAATGAAATTCAGCCTTACATATGTTGTGAGCAGTAGAGCAGTGCTCTAGTTCATAGAACTGAAACGACATACCTTTCCCATCCCTCATTTTCAACTTTCCATTATTTAACCTGATTTGTATTGGAAAACTCAACGGATTTCGGATGTGTGATTTTGGATTTCGGATATGTTTGTTATATGCAATTGTAAGGGTAATTACGTAGTGGTGAATTTATTCACAAAAACCAGTTAAAACAGTGGCTTCATAAGCGTGATTAGTGGATTAGTGATCCGTTTATGCAATTGAAAATACACACTTTACTCACCTCATTTTTAATTGTCCATTGTAATGGCAATTACGTAGTGGTGAACTTATTCACAAAAACTAGTTAAAATGGTGGCTTCATAAACGTGATTAGTGGATTAGTGATCCGTTTATGCAATTGAAAACACACACTTTACTCTCCCTCATTTTCAACTTTCCATTTTCAACTTTCAATTATTTAACCTGATTTGTATTGGAAGGCTCTTTTTTTAATTACGAATTAACAATTACGAATTACGAATTATTTATTTGTAAAATGCTGATAATAAGTTAAAAAAAACATTTTTCGTGACCATCAACAGTTGATTTGATGCTATAAAAGTTGAATGACCTTTCATTCGTAATTCGTAATTCAAAAATTCGTAATTGATTATGATCCTGGTTTGTATTGGAAGGCTCTCAGACTGTTAGAATTTGTCGTGAATTTTAAATTGAAAAAGGGTGTTTGGTAGAGGCGTAATGCATTACGCCTGTACATCCTGGTTTGTATTGGAAGGCTCTCAGACACATTGGTAGCTTGATGCGAAGAACTTTGTAAGTCGCAATCCTGGTTTGTATTGGAAGGCTCTCAGACCTTTAGGGCTGTACACAAATAGTTACTTAAATTCGTCGCAATCCTGGTTTGTATTGGAAGGCTCTCAGATCCTTCGATCCACTGATCTCCCTGATAGACAGGGAGTTAAGGCATGTTGACTCGTATGTGGAAACGGCATTTCTTGCAACTTAGGGATCCAAAGTAATTTGTTGACTTGTGTTTTTTGGGTGAAAAATCATAGGATTTATTTTGATAAATAAAGCTGTTCTGGGCAATTTTTTAGCATTTTTTGACTGAATAAAAGTAAAGTATCAAATAATTATTAAATTATTTATTAGTAGACAAAAAAATTCTATTAAGAAAAAGTATGGAAGGATACACTTCATTACTTATGCATTATTGATTTTTCTAATAATACACTTGCTTAAAGTATAGACATACTTATTCCATCAAAAAATATTATGCTAAAACAATTGTTGGAAATAAACTAAAGGTCTGAATAGAAAAGCATTACCCAAAGATTAGATCGGGTCTCTGCATGAGTGAATTGATGTGTGTGTAAGATAAAGTAGGGAATATTATTGAAAATGCATTTCAAAAAAACAACTGCGTATTGTTTTGAAATACATTGAGATCCTGGTTAATAGGCTATCAGACTAATTAGCAATATTTTACTTGTCTTAAGTACTTGCTTTTCAATGACTTAGGAAAGGAAAAGTTGCTTTTTTAAGAAGATAACCTAAATGATGGAATACGCTATTAAGCAATCTTACCATAATAAAATGAGTGACTCAATTCATTGTTTTTGGATTACTTCTTTTAATTTTTAAAACGACTTTTAGTTAATATTTATTAATTGTGTAGATAATAAATCTTAACAAAATGCTAAAAGGAAAAATTCCTTGCATCATTTTAGCAATGTCAAAGAGCGAATAAAAACGGCTGTTTCCAGCGTTTTGGATAAAGGTAATTATTTTTTTTGTTTTGCAGAGAAAATTCATGAATTTTCTTTACGTTTTTTTTGGGTTTTTGGTTGTGAGTTGCTTGTAGGCTGTGGTTTTGGGGTTGTTTGGATGAGGGATGTGAGTGGAAATGAGGCATACAACCAAAATGTATGTAGAGAAAAGGCATGCCTTTTCTCCACAGAGAGCTATCAGCGAGGTTTAGAGCGAACAGCGTTTTGGCAAAGGCGAATTGCAACGGACAGCCCGACCCCGATGATTGAACAAAAACGCTTGGCTCGTCTCTTTGGGATTAACTTCTTCTCTGTATAGCGTTTTTTGCGAAACAGAGGGGGCAGCCCATTATAAGATTTAAGACACAAGATATAAGATTTTTGGTTGTGAGTTTTTGAGTTTTCGCCGAATGGAATTCTGCGTTACGTTTTGCTACTCTGACGGCTAAAGCCTTCGCTACACAAATATTTCCCAAAGCTAAACAGCCAAAAATCTAAAAGTCCAAAAAGCCAAAAATCTCTTTCTATGACGGCTAAAGCCTTCGCTACACAAATATTTCCCAAAGCTAAACAGCCAAAAAAACTAAAAGTCCAAATATCCAAAAATCTCTTTCCATGACGGCTAAAGCCTTCGCTACACAAATATTTCCCAAAGCTAAACAGCCAAAAAAACTAAAAGTCCAAATATCCAAAAATCTCTTTCCATGACGGCTAAAGCCTTCGCTACACAAATATTTCCCAAAGCTAAACAGCCAAAAA
>JAHDHV010000024.1 GCA_020631155.1 Bacteroidota bacterium
GCAACTTTAACAGATGAGTTAATTGAAAAAAGAGCAATTGATGAAAAAATAAAAAACGAAGTAGAAAAAGCAGGAAGTCAAGGGCGGATGGTATATTATGGGGGGCTTGTTTTGATGGCAATAGCTATAATTGCTTTGTTTATTTTGCTGGTTAAAGATTATTATTTTATCTGTCCTATTGCTATCGCATTGTTATCACTGATAAGTAACCCTTATTTTTCCGAAGAAAAAATTAAGGCACGCAAAAAGGAAAAATTGTTGAAAAAAAATAATTTTAATGAAAAAAAATATAAGCAGGAGGAGGCGCGTTTGGTGGAGTTGGAAAAAGAGATTGCTGGGTAGTGTATTCTTGGCTTTCGCTGATTTCAAAATGAGAAAACAAGAATTAAAATAGTTATTATTAAATGCATAAATCGCTAATTAATAGGTGCTTGTATTTCTCAAAAGGGTTCGACCTCGCTGGGGTCGTATTACTAGGTCATCATTTCCAACTAACATACTTTGACCCTGCTAGGGTCATTTGTTTGTCCAGTGACCGCAGAGCGGTCAAAGTATGTTAGAAAAAAGCAAAGTGGGGTTCTTTGACCCCAGCGGGGTCACACCTTTTAAGGCTTAAAAAAAAAACATAAACTCCTGAAAACCAAAAGATTAGTGAGTTAATTCAAGTAATTAAAACAAACGAATTGTTATTTTAGCGAATCTGTTTTTTGCAAAATAAAATCAGCGAATAGCAAGTTAGTAGATTAGTGATTCGTTTTCAGGCTTTGTGATTTGTTTTTGTATGAGTTGTGTAGCGAAGGCTTTAGCCGTTGCAGTACTATAAACCTATTTTTATCATAATATTATAGCAGTTTAAGGTTAAAAAAACAGGCTAAAAAAGGTTCAAGCACCCAATAATAAACCATAAAATAAAGAAGATAAACAAACAAAAATAAGCGATTTTCCAAAGCCGAATAGCTGCCAATGCTTTTTGTTGAATGGACGCATCCTTTGTAAATTTTGCTATCTTTTTAGCATCACGATAGGAAACGCCCCAAGTTCTTTTTTTCAAATCAAAACCGATCTTATGACGAGCATCACGATAAAGAAAGGATAATTTACTGGATGCTATATTGGCCAAAATCGGAAAAGCCATTCCAAAAACAGGAAGCATTAGTAGCAATAAATCTAACAAAAAGTTTGATGTTTATTGAAGTTAGGAAAAATATTCTTCGAATGGCTAGACCACACTTGACAATGGTATATTGTATTTCCAAATATCCAAAAGTCTAAAAGTCCAAATATCCAAAAGTCCAAACATCCAACATCAATTCCTACTCCAACCATCATCATCATCGTCATCATCATCAAAATCACTACTTTCCAGATTAGAAAGGTCAAATAAATTATTAAATAAATCTTTAAATTGAAATCCCTGATGTACCAAACCCTTGCTCAATTGCGAATATTCTGCCAATCCATGCAAGATAAATTCCATTAAAAATAGATACTCGCTTTTGGTTTTGCCATCGTGAAATTGCTTGGCAACATCCAACAATCCGGGAATACTATATAAGGTACGCGCATAAGTTTCATTCGACACATCATTAAAGAGGTCTAAAACGCGCCCTTGTCCAAACCAATCAATGATTTTTTTATACGGGCTTGTTTGTTTCTTGCGTTGCTTTTTCAGCTCTTCGGGATTCGGAAAATGCTGAACAAATAGGCTGCGAATGGCTTTGCTCACCAGATTTTGCGCCACAATAAAAGGGCCTTCCTGTTCGCCTTCGTAAACGAGTTCAATTTTACCCGTAATCGCTGGAATTACACCCCAAAAATCCCCGACACGTACATGCGTTTGTTTATCGCCATTGATAAGACTGCGCCGCTCGGCAGCACTCGCCAAGTTTTCCATTGCCGTAATCGTCAGACGTGCAGACACACCACTTTTGGCATCTACAAACTCGCTATTGCGCGCTTCAAAGGCAATTTGCTCCACCAAATCCATTGCCAAATCATTAAATCGGATGTTCTCCTTTTGCGGAGCTTTCAGGCGAGCTTCCTGTTGTGTTATTCGTTTGCTAATTTGTATATTGGCAGGATAATGCGTCAAAATTTGGCTTTCAATTCGGTCTTTCAAAGGCGTTACAATGCTGCCGCGATTGGTATAATCTTCGGGATTGGCCGTAAATACAAATTGTATATCCAAAGGCATACGCACTTTAAAACCTCTAATTTGTATATCGCCTTCTTGTAAAATATTGAATAAAGAAACCTGTATACGCGGCTGCAAATCAGGGAGTTCGTTGATAACAAAAATTCCGCGATGCGAGCGAGGCACTAAACCAAAGTGAATCACGCGCTCATCGGAATAGGGCAGTTTTAGGGTCGCTGCTTTAATGGGATCCACATCGCCAATCAAATCGGCAACCGATACATCGGGAGTGGCTAATTTTTCGGTATACCTTGCACTTCGATGCAGCCATGCAATAGGCGTATCGTCTCCTTTTTCCTGTATCAAATCTTTGGCAAAGCGCGAAATGGGTTGAAATGGGTCGTCATTAAGTGGAGAGCCTGCCACGACGGGAATGTGTTCATCCAGTAGATTGACCATTAGGCGAGCGATTCGAGTTTTTGCTTGTCCGCGCAGCCCCAGCAAAATAAGGTTGTGCTCCGACAAAATGGCGCGTTCAATATCAGGAATAACAGTATTGTCATAACCGATGACCTCTGTAAAAACAGGTTCCTTACGGCGCAATTTATCAATCAAATTAGCGCGCAATTCCTGTTTAACCGTTTTAGGTTGATAGTTGCTTTTTTTTAATGCTCCTAGTGTTTGTATCATGTTGGTAGGCTTTTTAGCCTTTTGGCTTTTTAGAAATTTGGCTTTTTGGCTTTTTGGCTTTTTGGCTTTTTGGCTTTTTGGAAGTTAGCAATTAGAATTTAGAGATTAGATTTTATTTTTTTTAAAAACATTTGCTAAATTTCGTAATTTGGAACGAGTAATTCGTAATTCGTTATCTCATTCTTTTCCTGCGGTTGCGTTCATAGTCTTCAAAAATAAATTCTCCGAGACCGTCTAAACCTGCATAGAAGGCACGGCCGTTGTTGACTTGTGTAAATTCGCGCACAAAACGCTGCAAATAGGCATCTTGAGCAATCATAAAAGTAGTAATCGGAATTTTTAGCCGTCTACACTGACCTGCCAAAGTTAAGGTGCGATTGACAATTTTTCGATCTAAACCAAAGCTGTTTTTATAATATTGGCCTGCAATTTTTAAGCAAGTCGGTTTACCGTCCGTTATCATAAAAATTTGCTTATTGTTTGTCTTTTTTCTTCGCAAAATATCAATCGCCAATTCCAAACCTGCCACCGTATTAGTATGGTAAGGCCCAACCTTTAAATAGGGTAAATCCTTGATTTGTATTTGCCAAGCATCATTCCCAAAAACGAGAATATCCAGCGTATCTTTAGGGTAGCGTGTAGTAATCAATTCCGACAATGCCATTGCCACCTTTTTTGCGGGTGTAATGCGGTCTTCCCCATACAAAATCATAGAATGAGAAATATCAATCATCAGCACCGTAGACACATTGGTTTTATACTCATTTTCCTGCACCTCCAAATCATTTTCCGTAAGCATAAAATTGCCGATGCCATGTTGAATTTGAGCATTGCGAAGCGATTCGGTCATGGCAATCTGATCGAGTGAGTCGCCGAATTGAAAAGAACGGCGGTCGGCAGTTGTTTCGTCTCCCAAACCGCTGTATGGAGTACGATGATTTCCGCGCCCTGCCTTTTTCAACTTGCCAAAAATTTCTTCCAATGCCTGCTTTCGAATGCTACGTTCCGACTTTGCCGTAATGCTAAAACCACCCGAACCATCACTGCTATCCTTAATATAGCCATTGCGTTTTAAGTCCTCAATAAAATCGCCCATACCATAATCGCCATTTGTCAATTTATACTGTCGGTCTAGCTGATTCATCCAGTCGAGAGCCTCCGCCACATCGCCAGAGGTATAAACCAGTAGTTCCAAAAACAGTTCAAGCAACTTCTCAAATGGAGTGCGATTGTCTTTTTTAGCTTTATATTTTGTAAAACGGTATCCAAGCATTTGATTAAAATTGTTGAATTTTTTTGAGTTTGGAAGGTTGTAAAGTTACAAGGTTTTAAGGTTTTTTTTATTAAAAAAAAAATAATGTTTGTCTAGCCAAAAATGTATGAAACGCAAAAAACGAATTTCTTTTTAATGCTAATGAGTTCTAAAAGGCTAGAAGCCAATTTAGACCAAACTCTAAAATTATTGAATTGATAATTTATAATTTCCATATCCAAAATCTTACATCTTATGTCTAATATCTTATATCTCACTAGAATGAAACAACTTTAAGAAACATTAGTTGACGAGGAGCATAAAAATGTCAATCCAGCAGACAGTAGATGAAATAAGCCATCAAGATTGTGCGGACAGTCCATGCAATTGTACGTATCCAATTACCCATCACCAGTTGATGACAGACATCCGCATTAAATCCGTTGCTTAATAACTGATGTTGCGGTACTTGTATCAAAAAAGTTGCCCCCCAAATGATACCCAGCAAAAGCAAACCAAAATACCAATAAACAGGTACATACAAAAATGACGGTGGTTGATAAGCAAAATAAAGCGCAGTGAATAACTCAATCAACATCAAGGGCATTACCAAATAACTAATGTATTGTATATGCATCGGATGGTAGCTTTCAAAAGCAATTTCCCCAACCTGAGTAAACAAAGGATAATGTACGACCTGTACCAGCCATATCACACCAGTCATTAACACTGTACACAAGCAATGTAGTAAGAAAATAAATTTCATTGGATTGTTTGTTACTCAGATTGTAACTGTATATTCGTTCTTTTGTTTGGAAAAATAGTAAATTTGGGGTGTTCGTGATTCGTTGATTAGTGGATTAGCGGATGAACAAAACAGATGGATGTAGATGTATTTTTTTCGTATCTAAAATTCACAACCCAAACTCACAACCTGAAACCACAAAACTCACAACCATAAAAACATGAAAAAAGAAGTTTACGTCATTTCAGACCTACACATAGGCGGTGCGCCATCCGAAAACGAACAGGAGCGAGGTTTTCAAATTGCTACACGAACTTGTGAATTAGCCGATTTTATCAACAATGAAATTGCCTGCAAACAGCATACTGCCGCAGACGTTGAGTTGGTTATCAATGGCGATATGGTAGATTTTTTAGCCGAGCGAGAATGGGATGCCTTTAATGATGATGCAGATATTGCACTGGAAAAAATGCAGCGAATTGTGGAGCGAGAATACCATGTTTTTGATGCTTTGCGAAATGTATTGCAAAATGGACATGCATTAACCTTGTTGTTGGGCAATCACGATTTAGAGTTGGCATTGCCTAAAGTGCGTGCTTATTTGGAGGATGTCTTGGAGGTAAGGGGCAAAAAATTTCGTTTTATTTACGATGGCGAAGCTTATCAAATAGGGGAGGTACTCATCGAACATGGCAACCGCTATGATGCTTGGAATCAAGTGGATTATGATGCTTTGCGAAAAGTCCGTTCCCTGCAATCGCGCAATGAATTCATCAGTTCGGAGCATAAATTTAAACCACCCAAAGGCAGCATTTTGGTAGAAAAAGTGATGAATCCAGTCAAAGAAGAATATCGCTTTGTAGACTTATTGAAGCCCGAAACCTCCACCGTTTTGCCCTTATTACTTGCCCTCAAACCGAGTTTGCGCGCCAATATTTTGCCCTTATTTAGCATCTACACAGGCATTGATAGCGACCAAGAAACAACGCGTGGACGCGGTGGTATTGAAGAATTTGGAAATAATCAAAGTGAAATAGAACTCCATAGAGAACTCGAAAAAGTATTAGGTAGCCGTCAGGCTTTAGAGGAGTTTTTGGAAGCAATCAGTGAGGAGTCTATACCTGAAACACATCATGAGGAGCGCGGAATTTTAGATCAGATTATGAATTTTGGCAGTTTATTGTTTCGTAGAAATACCGCTATCATAGACAAGCGACTGCCTGCTTTGTGGCGTGCGATACGAGCTGCACAAATTGAAAATACCTTTACAGAGTCCGAAGAATTGCTGCCCGAATATTGGGAAGCTGCTCAGAAATTGCATCAGGAGGGGGGCTATAAATACGTGATTTTTGGGCATACGCATTTGGCTAGAAAGGTTCGTTTTAGCAATGAAGGAGCGTACATCAACACAGGAACTTGGGCAGATTTGATGAAATTTCCCATAGAAATACTACAAGCAGAAAAATCAATTGCCTTAGAAAAACTGAAAAATTTTATGGTAGAGATTGCTGACAATACAAAATTGGATAAATATATTTTTTTCAATCCTACGTATGCTTATTTTAATTTAAATAAAGCTGACAAAGTGCTGGATTTTGAACTAAAACACTATGATTTTTGACAGACAGAAATGTATGTATTGAGAAAAAAGGTAATGCGCCTAACATTAGATAAGTAGAATGAGTTTTGGCGTAAAAGAGTACAGTTTGCATAAAGATAGTCTAGTAAAAAATACACTATTGGAGGAAAAACTTTGAAAAAAAAAAAAGAAAATAGTTGGAGATTATAACATTTTGTTATTGTTTGGTTAATATTTTTTTACAAATGAAAAATAAAAAGTAATTGGACATTAGGTTATTGATTTTTAGGCTAAAAAATGAGCAAAATAATGGAATTGTACTTAAAAACATACAGCTTGATAGCTAAGAAATACTATGGGATAAGGAAAACTTTATTTAGCATAACAACTTGATTTAAAGTGTTGATTTTGTGACGTTTTGATTGAATATGGTAAGTACTTTGTTAGGCAAGTTTTTTTAGGGTGGATAAAGTATTTAGGAAAATGGAGTAGTTTTTGATAAATGGAAAATTTTTACTAACAACAGCTAACTTTGTGTACACAACTAGAAAAAAGCTCTTTTTTAAGGGGAAAAAGTAAGTTTAATGATATTTTAATTTGATTTTAAGTCTTTGATTATTAGTGATTTACATTATGTTTTTGTTTCTGACTTTATTATGACATTATTTTTCGGACAACTTGCCCTTTGGTATAGAGTTTGATGAATTAGGATGAAATTAACCCGATGCTTAATAGAAGCAAGTTTAACAAAAAAATTACATTTTAATGGGCAAACTTTTACCTGATTCCTTTCTTTTCACACTTAATTCCACAAACAATAATAAGTTGAGCAAAAGCAGCTTTGCATTAGTCAAGCTTTTTGTTCAATACTTAGAATTGCTTTCTTCTTTCATCAGATTGCCTTATATTCGCTTTAATACCATTATTAAAGTCTGCATGTATAATTTTTTTGTTAAATCATAAAATAAATACCCACCATTTCAGATTTTGGTTTTTGGTAGGAGACTACCCTTTATTGCTGCATAATTCAAAGTATAGTGTTAAACTATTTACTTTGATAAACAAAATATCCAATTTATCTGCTAGTCAGGAGTTTATCCGTTCTATATTTGGATCTCCATGTACACTATTATGTGATTTAAGTTAAAGAGCCAACTAGATAGCTAAGTATAATATAATGCAATGCTATATTGTAATTATGATATACTTGCCTAATTATTAGGCTCTAATAACCTATTTATGTCTTTTTTTTTGAAATATATATTTTGGAGAAGATTTGTTGTAGATGAGTTCTATGTTTTGGAGAGTTAAGTGTCATCTCTTTCTTTAATATGAAGCGGTGAATGATTTTTTTTTCTCAAACTAATTAAGAAAAATCATTAATGGAAATAAAAGAGATTAACTGTGATAACTACTTGCGTATACGATAAGTTGTCACAAGGGTTTCAAAAAAAAGCAAAAAAAACAAAAAAAAATATTAGAAGCTGATAATCAGCCTCTTTTAAAAAGATAAAAAAGATAATTAAAGTCAAAACTTACTAATTTTTTTTAACCAGATAATTATAAGTAATGCGGAAGTAATCAAGTGAACCATAAAGCCAAAGTAATTTTGTGTTGTACAAGGCAAAAAACATAGTCATAGTAGCACTACGGCGAGGCTTTTTAACGCAGTACAGCACATAAATTACAAAGATGACTGGTTCAATTGATTATTGTAGGATTACTAAACTACAACCAAAATTAAATTTCATGAAAACGATACTACAGCTACTAATTCTACTAATACTATTGAGTGTTAGTACACTTGTTGTAATTAAATGTACACCAAACAGTATAGTATTACAACAACAAGAACAGAAAAAAGAAGCTAAATCTGCTTCTGAGGATGAAACCTTATCGGATGTGCCTAAGACAGAAACTTTAATTGCTTTGGAAAATTCAACTCAAGCACAAAAAGCAATCTCTTTTAACAATGTACAACAAAAGTATTTATATGAGCTAAATCAACAATTATTAGGTTAAATGTTTCTTTCCTTTTCAAACTAAAGAAATGAACAAACATTTTGCAGAAGTAAAAGCAATCATACAAAAAGCAACACTACACACTTCATTAATTTAGGAAAGTCTATCAAGCAATCAGTTAATACTTTTTTCACAAAGCACATACACACACACACACACACAACGAAAAATCAAGCTGAAAAAAGTAGGAGTTTTGTAAACAAATAATGTTATGAATAAAATTTATCAATATTTGATAGTTTTTAGCTGCTTACTTACTTACACACAAATTTTGCAGGCAGCCGTAACAGGTACAGTCTACAGGGATTTTAATAATAGTGCCTCCTTTGACGGAGGAGATGTAGGCGTAGCTGGAATAACTGTTTCGGGCGTTGATCAAAATGGCAACACCGCAACAGCCACAACTGATAGAAACGGTAATTATACATTAAATATTAATGGATGCGTAGGCCCAGTTCGTGTAACTTTTGGACTAGAAGCTTACAACAATTTAGACCCTACCGTTTTTGATAACCTCTACCCAATTGCTCGTATCAATGCAGATAATACAGGCAATAGCGGGGTAACAGAGGTTACTTTTGAAGGTTGTAATGCTGACAATATCAACTTGGCTGTAAATACGCCGGGCGATTATTGTGAAGCGCAACCTCGTGTCACGGTTCCTTGTTATGTCAATGGCGACCCACTCGGAGCTTGTGCAGGTGATTTCAACACTGGCGCAGGTGTTCCCGATGCTTTTGTTGCTTTTGATTATACCGATCAGGGCGGCGGTGCTAATTATAGCAGTTTCCCACCAACAGGTAACAATATGCCAACACCACTGGCATCTGCCGCCGAAGTTGGGGCTACTTGGGGGGTTGCTTATGATAAACAATCGGAAACTATTTTCACCTCAGCGGTGCTAAAACGACACAATGGTTTTGGTCCTCTGGGGATTGGTGGTATTTACCAAATTGGTGCAAACGGAGGAGTGACCAACTTTTTCGATGTTGCACAATGTTCCAACTTGGGATCAGTAATCCGTAATGACCTTGACTGTAGAAGAGATTTGCCCAATAATGATATTGATGGCTATACTTTTACAGGTAAACGTGGTTTAGGGGATATTGACATCTCTGAAGATGGTACAGCTCTTTGGGTAATGAACCTTAATACAAGAGAATTATTAAAAATTGACATTAGAAATGATGCGAATGGCAATATTCAAACACCGGGTTGTGGTGATGTAACAGCCTATAGCGTTCCAAGACCTTGTGGTGGTAGTACTCGCCCTTGGGCAACAAAATATTATCATGGTAAAGTTTATGTGGGAGCTACTTGTGATGATGCTTCTAATGCTTATGTATGGGAGTTTGATCCAAATACAGGCGGTTTCACACAAGTTTTGCAATATGGATTAAACTACGCCGATAAAGGTTGTGGTAAGTCTAATGCAAACAATGGCTTAGGTGATGGTTGTCAATGGCATCCTTGGTGTGATACTTTCTGTGATGAAAACCCCGGTGGATTCGTTTTATATCCACAAGCAATTTTATCAGACATCGAATTTGATGGTAGCGGGAATATGATTCTCGGCTTTTTAGATCGTACAGGTTTCCAATCTGGTTATCAAAACGATTACAACGGACAGTTGAGAAACGGTTTGATTGCGGGTGATATTCGCTATTTCTATAATGACAATGGCAACTTCATTGGTGAGCAAAATGGTAACTTAGTAGATGCTAATGGAAATATCATTAGTGGCGGTGCTAACCCTGCTGGGACTGATCCAAGAATCGGTGTTGAATATTTTGATGACAATGGCTGCTGTGACCACGAAGAAATTGGCGCAGGTGGTTTGGCAGTAAACCTTACTGCTGGCGATGTCCTACTTTCTAGTGTTGACCCTGATGACGGCCTCATCTGGGCTGGTGGTGTTTTATGGATGAACCTTGATGGTGGTGAAAAAGAAAGAGGCTATGATGTTTATTACAATGCCAACAATGTAGCTTTCGCAGGTAAAGCAGTGGGTATTGGTGACATCGAATTATTATGCGGTTTGCCAGACATCGAAATTGGTAACTTTGTTTGGTTAGATTTAGATAGCGATGGCATCCAAGACCCAGGCGAAACAGCATTGGGCGGCGTAACCGTAGATTTATATTTAAACGGCCAAAGAATTGCACGTACCACAACACGCGCAGATGGTACGTACTATTTCAACGAAGACAATGTAACGGGTGGTTTACAACCCAATACACAATATAAAGTATGTATTCCTTCCTCAGAATTTGGTACAGGTGGAACCATTGACGGTTTATCTTTAACCAGTGCTAATGCAGGCGGTAGCGATGCTGTTGATAGTGACGCTACTTTAGATAATGTTGGTGATGCCAGCATTACTTTTACAACTGGAAATTATGGGGAAAATAACTACACTTATGACTTCGGTTTTATTGACGATCCTTGTCAAGATGGATTAGTGGTTAATTTTACCGCTACAGATGCCCTTTGTGCCAATGAATCTTCTGGTACAATTGACGTATCGGTTACTGGTGGTACACCTCCTTATACCTTCAACTGGGCAGACGGTTCTTTCTCAGAAGACAGAACCAACTTACCAGCAGGTGGTTACATCGTTCAAGTTACTGATTCCAACGGTTGTCAATATACAGGAAACGAAACGATTAATGTCGGAGAACCTCCAGCCATTCAATTAATTGTAGACCTCGAATGTGAGGAAACAGTAGGCGGCGGCGATGGTTCTGCTACCGCAAATCCTACAGGTGGTTCTGCTCCATATACTTACCTCTGGAGCAATGGGCAAACAACTCAAACAGCAATAAATTTAGAAGATACCCAATACAGTGTTACCGTAACCGATAGCAACGGTTGTAGCACAACAGAAAGCATCATCATTTGTGCTGCGGAATGTGATTTAGAAATCTCAGGCTCTGCAACACCTGCTAGTTGTAATGGCGACAATGATGGTACGGCAAGTGTTACTGGAACATCTTCTAACCTTCCTTTAACTTACGAATGGTTGCGAAATGGTGCGCCTCTTGGACAAACCACAGCAACCATCAATAACCTAACAGCAGGTTCTTACAAAGTAATTGTAACAGATGCGATTGGTTGTGAAGAAGAAGAGACCTTTGTAGTAGATGAACCTGATGAATTAGTATTTTTAAGTTGTATTGTAAACAATGTAACAAGTGTAGCAGGTAGCGATGGCTCTATTGAGGCAAATGTTGCTGGTGGAAATGGTGGAAATACCTTCCTTTGGAGCAATGGCGCAACTACACAAACCATCATCAACTTAGAAGAAGGTGACTATATGGTTACTGTAACTGATTCTAATGGTTGTACAGCTACAGGCGGCTGTACCGTACAAGGTCCTGACTGTAGCGACTTTAGCGCAGTAGTGGGCAATATGCAAGAAGTAAGTTGTGCAGGTGCTGATGATGGAACGATTACTATTACAGCCATTAGCAATGACGAGCCTTTTACTTACGAATGGACACCAAATGTTAGTACAACAAATCAAGCAACTGGATTAGCTCCCGGAACTTACACAGTTATTGTAAGAGATGCTAAAAACTGTAGCGCATTAGTCTCTGGAACCATTACTGAACCAACACCATTATCTGCTGATATTGCAGTGGAAAATGTGATTTGTTTTGGTGAAGATAACGGTTCTATGGATGTAGAAGCAACAGGCGGAACAGAACCTTATACTTTTGCTTGGAGTGACGGACCAACAACCGAAGATAGAAGCAATTTAGCTCCGGGTACCTACACTGTAACGGTAACGGACTCAAACGATTGTACCAATACCATCACAGAAACAGTAGAAGAACCAACATCACTAGAATTAGAGGTGATAGAAGCAGGTACAATTGATTGTGAAGGTGAAGGTGGCAACATTACTGTAGATGCAACGGGCGGCTTAGGTACTTATTCCTACAACTGGTCTGATTTGCCAGTAAATTCTCCTTCCAGAATGAATTTAGACCCAGGCACCTATTCCATTACAGTAACAGATTCTAATGGCTGTACGGCTACTGCGGAAACAACGATTTCGCAAGAAGATTGCCGCATTGATTTAGAATTGGAAAAAATAGCTTCCGTTACAACGGCTCAGGTAGGAGACGAATTTACCTATACTTTAACTTTAGTTAACAACGGACCAAATACAGCTACAGAAGTGCAAGTAGCAGATGAGCTACCTAACCAAGTAGAATATGTATCTGCTGATGCTTCGCAAGGGGTATACAGTTCAGGTGCAGGCATTTGGACAGTTGGTACATTAGGTGTAGACCAAACAGTAACTTTAGAAATAAGAGTAATTATTGTAGAAGATGGCGAAATTACCAATGTAGCGCAAGTATTGGCAGCAGAGGAGGAAGATATTGATTCTACGCCTGCTAATAATGATCCTGATGAAGATGACCAAGATGAGGTAATTATTGATGCCGATCCTGTAGCAGATTTAGAATTGACTAAAGAAGTCAATGTAGAAGAAGCCAATGTGGGTGATGAAGTAATTTGGACAATTACCATTGAAAACAAAGGACCTTCTATAGCGACAGGGGTAGTTGTTACCGATGACTTACCTGCTGGTTTAACCGCAACAGGCGCAGATGCTAGTCAAGGTACATTTGATGTAGCCAGCTTAGAATGGTCAGTAGGTACTTTAGAAGTAGATCAAATTGAAACAATAGAAATTACAACAACCATTGATGAAGCAGGTACTTTTATCAATGTAGCAGAAGTAACCGAAGCCGATCAAGCGGATATTGATTCTACACCAGACAATGATGATGGCGACCAAAGCGAAGATGATGAAGATAATGCAAGCATTGATGGTATTGTAGTAGATTTGGAATTAACTAAAGGCGTGAAAACGGCGGTTAAAGTTCCTGCTGCTCAAAATGATTTCAACGCAGGAAGCATTTTAACCTTAAATTCAGAACCAACCAACGGTACAGCAACCATCAACTCCGATGGTAGTATCACTTATTTCCCAAATCCGGGCGTAACAGATACCGATGATTCATTCACTTATCAAGTATGTAGCGATGTTGATCCTAGCGATTGCCAAGTTGTAGATGTAACCGTTATCATTGGCGATGACAATACCTTTATGACTTGCGATGACCTATTAGAAGTTCCAGTTTGGGACGGCGGAGGTGCAGCTCCAACTTATACAGTTGATGTATTAGCAAATGATGTGAATGCAGATGCCTCCTCTTTAGACATCATTCTAGCACCTGTTGGTGGAACAGGAACAGCAACCGTTGATAATGGACAAATTGTATTTACACCAGCAGCCAATTTCCAAGGCGTTGCAGAATTATTATATTCTATTGGCAGCGCAGTAGATGGCCAAAGCGGACAGCAAAAAGTAACTTTTGTTGTTGGGCAAAATGACGATTTGATTCCAATTCGCGATTGTGCATTCATCAACACACAATCAGGTGGAAACTTTGTTGTAGGCGATCAAATTTGTTATATAATTGAAGTAGAAAACAAAGGCCCTGCTGATGCAACAGGCGTTGAAGTATTTGACCAATTACCGGGTCAAGTAGAATACATCAACTACGATGCAACAATGGGTACTTATAGCGCAGGTTCTAGCACATGGAATATCGGCGATTTACCAGCAGGAGAAACAGAGCAATTGTTAATCACTGTTGAAATTATAGATGAAGGAACTATTGAAAACGTAGCACAAGTAAGTGCTGCCGATCAAACAGATATTGATTCTACACCAAACAATGATGATGGCGATCAAAGTGAGGATGAGGAAGATGGTGTAGTCATCGGTTCTACTGGTTTAGCAGATTTATCTTTGGTAAAAGAAGTGAATAACGATGTAGTTGGTGTAGGCGATGAAATTACCTATACCATCACCATCACCAATAGTGGACCATCTACAGCAACTAGCGTAGAGGTAACCGACCAATTACCTGCCGAATTATCTTTCGTAAGTTCTGATCCAGAGCAAGGGACCTACAATGCAACAACAGGCATTTGGGCAGTTGGTACCATCCAAGTAGGAACTTCTTTCAGCTTAGACATCACCGCAACGGTTGATGCTCCGGGTTCAATTACCAACTCTGCGGAGGTCACCAATACCGACCAAGAAGACCCAGATTCCACTCCAGACAATGACGACCCAGAAGAAGATGATCAAGACGATGTAACCATCGGTGGTGAGCAAATTGATTTAGAATTAGAAAAAACAGCTAGTGCAACGGAGGTTGTAGTAGGTGACCAATTCACATTTACCATCACCTTAGTCAATCAAGGTCCATCTGACGGAACAGGAATCGAAGTAACCGACCAGTTACCGGGTGGTTTAACATACATTTCCCATACCGAAACTACAGGAAGTTATACCGTTTCCTCTGGCATTTGGAATGTAGGCGACCTAGCAGTTGATGGAACAGCTACTTTAGAAATCACAGTAGAAGTTGCTGAAGAAATGGAAAGCATTACCAATATTGCTCAAGTAACAGCAGCCGATCAACCAGATATTGATTCTACTCCAAACAATGATGATGGTGATCAAAGCGAGGATGAGGAAGATAGCGTAACGGTAGGAGCTACTGGTTTAGCAGATTTATCTTTAGTAAAAGAAGTCAATGAAACGGTAGTAGGTGTAGGCGATGAAATCACTTATACCATCACCATTACCAATAGCGGCCCATCTGAGGCGACCAGCGTAGAAGTAACTGACCAATTACCTGCGGAATTAGCCTTCGTAAGTGCTGATCCAGAGCAGGGAAGCTATGATGACGCAACAGGTGTTTGGACAATTGGAACCATCCAAGTAGGAACTTCTTTCAGCTTAGACATCACCGCAACGGTGGAAGCTCCGGGTTCAATTACCAACTCTGCGGAGGTCACCAATACCGACCAAGAAGACCCAGATTCTACCCCTGATAATGACGTTCCAGAGGAAGACGATCAGGATGATGTAACCATTGGTGGGGAGCAAATTGATTTAGAATTAGAAAAAACTGCCAGTCAAACGGAAGTAGTGGTAGGCGACCAATTTACCTTTACCATCACCTTAACCAACCAAGGACCATCTGATGGTACAGGCATTGAGGTAACCGACCAATTACCGGGCGGCTTAACCTATATTTCACATACCGAAAGCACAGGTAGCTTTACCGCTGCATCTGGCATTTGGAATGTGGGCGATTTAGCAGTGGATGCAACCGCTACTTTAGAAATCACAGTAGAAGTTGCCGAAGAAATGGAAACAGTTACCAATGTTGCCCAAGTAACAGCAGCCGACCAGCCAGATATTGACTCTACCCCTAATAATGACGATGGAGACCAAAGCGAAGATGACGAAGATAGCGCAACGGTAGGGGCTACTGGTTTGGCAGACCTTGAACTACAAAAAACAGCCGATGCAACTGTTGTAGGTGTTGGTGATTTACTCACTTATACACTAACCCTTGTAAATAATGGCCCATCTGAGGCTACCAGTGTACAAGTCACTGACGAATTACCTGCTGGCGTAACTTACGTAAGCTCCGATCCAAGTCAAGGTACTTACGATGACGGATCAAGTGTATGGTCTGTAGGTACACTACAAGCAGGCGCAACGGCTTTATTAGACATCACTGTAAGAATTGACGAAGCAGGAGATTTAGTCAATTCTGCTGAAGTAACCAATAGCGATCAGGAAGACCCAGATTCTACCCCTGATAATGACGATCCTGATGAAGATGATCAAGATGATGTTCCTGTAACTAGCGAACAAGTAGATTTAGAATTGGAAAAAACAGCAGATGCCACTTCTGTAAATGTAGGCGATGAGTTTACTTACACCATCACCTTAACCAATCAAGGACCATCTGACGCAACAGGCGTTGAAGTATTCGACCAATTACCGGGCGAAGTAAGCTTTGTAAGTTCTGATGGCAACTACGCAGCAGGTTCAGGTATCTGGACGGTTGGCGACTTAGCCAATGGCGCAACCGCTACTTTAAACATTGTGGTTAGAGTAGAAGAAGGCGGAAGCTTTGTAAACGTAGCAGAAGTCAGCGCAGCCGACCAACCTGATGTAGATTCTACACCAAATAACGATGATCCTGATGAAGATGATCAAGATGAAGTACCTGTCAATGGCGAGCAAATTGATTTAGAATTGCAAAAATTGGCAGATAATACAGAAGTAAATGTTGGAGAAAACATTACTTACACCTTGAGCTTAACCAATGAAGGGCCATCTGACGGAACAGGAATCGAAGTAACTGACCAATTACCTGCGGGCTTAACTTTTGTTAGCACAGATGGCGATTACGATGCTGGAACAGGCATTTGGACAGTCGGCGACTTAGCAGCAGGCGCAACGGTAACCTTAGACATCGTAGCCACTGTAGAAACAGACGGCGAAATTACCAATAGCGCAGAAGTAACCGCAGCCGATCAACCAGACATTGATTCTGAACCAGACAATGACGACCCAACCGAAGATGATCAAGACGAAATCACCATCGGCGGTATCAGCATTGATTTAGAATTATACAAAGAGGTAGATGAGCCAGTGGTAAATGTTGGGGAAGAAGTAACCTTTACCATTACCATTGAAAACAATGGCCCAGCGATGGCAACCAATGTAACAGCTCAAGAAAATCTACCTGCTGGTTTAACCTTAGTAAGTGCCAATCCAACAAACGGTACTTATGATGAAGCTACGGGCTTATGGTCATTACCAGAAATAGTAGCAGGCGAGCAAGAGGAATTAGTAATCGTTGCAACTGTAGACGGCGTAGGGCCATTTACAAACGTTGCTGAAATTACGGGTGCTGATCAACCTGATAGAGATTCTACTCCTGATAATGATGATTTAAGTGAAGATGATCAAGATGATGAAGTAGTAGCTGGTGAGCAAATTGATTTATCAATAGAAAAAACAGTTGCACCAACTACTGTAAACGTAGGCGAAGAAGTAACTTATACCATCACCATCACCAACGATGGCCCATCTGACGCAACAGGTGTTGAGGTATTTGACCAATTACCGGGTCAAGTAACTTTCTTATCAAGCAGTGCCTCTTTAGGCTCTTACAGCGCAGGTTCTAGCATTTGGATGATTGGCGACTTAGCCAATGGTGCTTCTGCTACCGTTGACATCACCGTAAGAGTAGACGAAGCTGGTTCTTTCGACAATATCGCACAAGTAAGCGCAGCCGACCAACCAGATGTAGATTCTACACCAAACAATGATGAGCCTACAGAAGACGATCAGGATGATGCACCAATCAATGGGGAGCAAATTGATTTAGAATTGGTTAAAACGGCAAATGAAAGTACGGTTGCTTTAGGCGATGAAGTAACTTTCACTTTAACAATAACTAATGAAGGACCATCTGATGCAACAGGTGTTGAAGTAACAGACGAATTGCCAGCAGGCGTAACTTTTGTTAGCACAAATGGCGATTACGATGCTGGAACAGGCATTTGGACAGTTGGCGACTTAGCCAATGGTGCTAGTTTAGCTTTAGATATTACCGTAACGATTGATGTAGAAAATCAAGACATTACCAATGTTGCACAAGTAAGCGCAGCCGACCAACCAGATGTAGATTCTGAACCAGACAATGACGTACCAACAGAGGATGACCAAGACGAGGTAACAGTAGGGGCTACTGCCGCTGATCTTGAATTGAGAAAAGATGTTGATCAAGAAATTGTAAGTGTAGGCGATCAAGTAACCTTTACTATTTTAGTGGAAAATAATGGTTCTGCTAATGCCAATGATGTAACCGTTACCGATGAATTACCTGATGGATTAACTTATGTAAGCGACAACCCAAGTGTTGGTAGCTACGATCCAGCAACAGGCGTTTGGACAATCGGTGAATTATACAATGGCGAACAGGAAATTTTAGAAATAGTTGTAACTGTAGAAGGAACAGGTTCTTACACCAACGTTGCACAAGTAACGAGCAGTGACCAACCTGATCCAGATTCTACACCAGACAACGACAATCCAACAGAGGATGATCAAGACGAGGCGATGGTTGTTGGTGAGCAAATTGACTTAGAATTGAGCAAAACAGCCGATGCTACACAAGTAACCGTTGGCGATCAATTTACCTATACCATCACTTTAACAAACCAAGGTCCTGCCGATGCAACAGGCGTTGAAGTATTCGACCAATTACCCGGCGAAGTAACTTTCGTATCTAGCAGCGCAACCATTGGTACTTATAGCGCAGGTTCTAGCATTTGGAATGTTGGCGATTTAGCAGCAGGCGCGATTGCTACCTTAGACATCACTGTAACGGTAGAAGAAGCAGGTACATTTGACAACATCGCACAAGTAAGTGCAGCCGATCAACCAGATGTTGATTCTACACCAAACAATGATGATGGCGATCAGAGTGAAGATGAGGAGGACAGTGTAACTGTAGGTTCTGAAGGTTCTGCTGATTTAGAATTATTAAAAGTTGTTAGCGAAGAAAGCAGCATTGAATTAGGCAGTGACATTACTTACCGTTTAACATTGAGAAATAACGGTCCATCTGATGCAACAGGCGTTGTTGTTACAGACAACTTACCGAGCCAATTGGTATTTGTAAGTGCCAGCCCAAGTGGTAGCTATGATGCAGGAACAGGGCAATGGACAGTCGGCGATTTAAGCGCAGGCTCAACCATTACTCTTGACATCACCGCAACCATTGACGAATCAGGCAGCATTACCAATAGCGCACAAGTAACCGCAGTAGACCAACCTGACCCAGACTCTAATCCTGATAATGACATCCCAACAGAAGATGATCAGGATGAAGTAACCATTTCAACAGAATGTGTAGTAACAGCAGGCAGCTTATTATTAGATGATGCAGACGACTTGATTTGCACAGAAGATGAAGTTTCTGCAAGTTTCGCTACACAACCAAATGTTCCAGACGGTTACGAAGTATTGTATGTGTTAACATCTGGTGATGATTTAATCATCCAAGAAAGCAGCACTACGCCAGAGTTCGGTCCATTAGCCGAAGGCGATTACACCATTCATACCTTAGTA
Organism: Bacteroidota bacterium; assembly: GCA_020631155.1. Lineage (GTDB taxonomy): Bacteria > Bacteroidota > Bacteroidia > Chitinophagales > UBA2359 > JAHDHV01. The sequence goes on from JAHDHV010000024.1 coordinate 19,464, forward strand.
TACGATCCTGCAAGCTTCAATCCAGATATTATCATTGAAGGCACAACAGCAGCAACCGTATTAAACGAACAATTGATTCAAGGTGGTGGCGAAATATGCGCTGCTTTAGATGTAGAAGGCGCACCATTTACCGTTGAAGCTTGTGAAATTGACCTAGAATTGGAAAAAACAGCAAGCGTTACGGATGTCAATCAAGGCGACCAATTCACCTATACCATCACAGTAACCAACAACGGTCCTGCTGATGCAACAGGTGTTGAAGTATTAGAAACATTACCTTCTGAAGTTGATTTTGTAAATGCACAAGCAACAGAAGGTTTCTATAATGAAAATACAGGTATTTGGGAAATTGGCAACATTCCAGCAAACGCTACAGTTACCTTAGAAATTGAGGTAGAAGTAATTGCTGCTGGCGCAATTGTCAATACAGCACAAGTAAGCGCAGCCAATGAAACAGATACCGATTCTGAGCCGGGCAATGATGACGGCGACCAAAGTGAGGATGATGAAGACGATGCAGTAGTTGGTGCAACCAATACCGCCGATTTAAGCTTAGTGAAAGAATCAGATAAAGATATGGTGAAAATTGGTGAGCCATTCACCTATACGATTACCATTACCAACGATGGACCACTAGAAGCAACAGGCGTTGAGGTATTCGACCAATTACCATACGGTGTAGCTTTTATTAGCCAAGAATCAACACAAGGATTCTACAGCTCAGGCACAGGCGTTTGGACAGTAGGTTCATTAAGCGTTGGCGAATCTGCAACTTTAGGTATTACCGTTATCGGTGAAATAGCCGTATCATCTAACAACATCGCACAGGTTAGCGCAGCCGACCAAGACGATGTAGATTCTGAACCGGGCAATAACGAGCCAACGGAAGATGATCAAGATAATGCGCCTGTAGAAATCGTAGACGACATCATTGATTTGGAAATCCAAAAAACAGCCAGTGTTACTACTGTTAGTGTAGGTGATGTATTCACTTATACTGTTACCATCATCAACGATGGGCCAGACGATGCAACAGGCGTTGAGGTATTCGACCAATTACCGGGTGGTGTAAACTACTTGGATAATACCGCTTCTGTAGGTACATACGCAGTAGGTACAGGTATCTGGAATATCGGTGATTTAGCAGCAGGTGGCACCGAAACCTTAGAAATTGAGGTAGAAGTAGTTCGCTCTGGTGAAATTACCAATACTGCACAGGTATCAGAAGCTGACCAAACGGATGTGGATTCTACACCGAATAACAACATTCCTGATGAAGATGATCAAGATGAGGTGGTTGTAACAGGAGAGCAAATTGATTTAGAATTAACCAAAATTGCAACTCCTTCTGAAGACCTTATCTTAGGCGATAACATCACTTATACCATCGTAGTGGAAAACGAAGGACCATCTGATGCAACAGGCGTTGAAGTAACTGACCTAATGCCAACAGGTGTTACCTTTATACAAGTGTTAACCACTTCACAAGGTACTTATGATGAAACAACTGGTTTATGGACAGTTGGCGATTTACCAGCAACTACCGCAGCAACTTTAGAGGTGGAAGTAACCTTAGACGACGAAGGTAGTGTATCCAATAGCGCAGAGGTAACCGCAGCCGATCAGCCAGATGTAGACTCTGAACCAGATAATGATGATCCAACTGAAGATGATCAGGATGAAGTTATCATTGAGGTAGGCGTTCCAGAAATTGCAGATTTATCTGTAAGAAAAACAGTAGATGAAAAATTAGTTTCCGAAGGGGAACAAGTAACTTATACCATTGTCGTACAAAACGATGGTCCGGCAGTAGCAACAGGCGTGAACGTAGTAGACTTACTACCAGCAGGCTTAAACTTTGTAGAAGCTTCTGCAACCAAAGGTACATACAACGACAATAATGGTCTATGGGAAGTAGGTTCACTATCTGTTGGAGAAAGTGAAACCTTAGAAATCGTTGCAGGTGTAACAGGTGTCGGACCATACGACAACATCGCACAAGTTGTTGCCGCCGACCAAGAAGACCCTGATTCTACACCAGACAATGACGAACCAACCGAAGACGACCAAGACAATGTAGTAATTGGTGGCGTAAGAGTTGATTTAGACTTGACCAAAACAACAGACGCACAAGCAGTTGGTGTTGGCGATTCTTTCAACTACATCTTAACCATCAACAACCGAGGACCATCCGATGCAACAGGCGTTGCCGTATTTGACCAACTACCAACCGAGTTAACTTACTTGAATGACGTAGCAAGTACAGGTACTTACAGCCCTGCAACGGGTCAATGGAACATCGGTAATCTAGCAGCAGGTGATGAAGAAACATTAGTCATCAATGTAAGAGTAGACGAAGCAGGAACAATTATCAACACCGCGCAAGTGAGTGAGGTAGACCAACCTGACGAAGATTCTACACCAAACAATGATGATGGTGATCAAAGTGAAGATGACGAAGATGCAGCAACCATCGAAGCATCAGAAATTGATTTAGAATTAACGAAGGTAGCCGATCCAATGGATGTCAATGTAGGCGATAATGTAGTGTACACCTTGACTTTAACCAATGACGGGCCATCTGATGCAACAGGCGTTCAAGTGAGCGATGAATTACCAGCAGAATTAACATTTGTATCCGCAAGTAGCGCAGACTACGATGGAGCAACAGGTGTTTGGAATGTAGGTGACTTAGCAGCAAACGGAACCATCACCTTAGAAATTACGGCTAGAGTGGAATTAGCAGGGCCGATTACCAATGTTGCAGAAGTAAGTGCAGCAGATCAGCCAGACAGCGATTCTACACCAGATAATGAAGAACCAGAAGAAGACGATCAAGATGAGATTACGATTGGTGGTACAGAGGCAGATTTAGCCATCACCAAAGTAGCTAGTGAAAGTGCAGTAAATGTTGGCGAGAATGTCACCTTTACCATCAGCGTGAAAAACAACGGTGGTGCAGATGCAACAGGTGTTCAAGCTACAGATGTATTACCAGTAGGTTTAGCATTTGTAGATGCCAATGCACAAGCAGGTAGCTATGACGCTGCAACAGGTGTTTGGACAATCGGCGACTTGTCGGCAGGGGAAACAGTTGAGTTAGCCCTTACTGCAACAGTTGAAACAGCACAAACATTAGTAAATGTAGCTTCTGTAACAGGCGACCAACCTGATCCAAATCCTGAAAACAACGAGGCTGACGAGCCAGTAACAGGTATTGAAATTGACCTAGAATTGTTGAAATTTGTAGATGTAACAACGGTGAATGTAGGCGATGAGTTTACTTACACCTTAGATGTCATCAACACCAGTCAACACACAGCAACAGGCGTTGAGGTATTTGACCAATTACCAACTTCTGTAAGCTTTGTAGATGCAATGCCAAGTTCTGGTACATATAGCGCAGCAACAGGTGTTTGGAATGTTGGTGATGTGGCACCGGGCGAAACGGTAATGTTAATTTTGACGGTAAGAATGGAACAAGCAGGTTCTATTGAAAACATCGCTCAAATCATTGCAGCCGACCAACCTGATGTGGATTCTACACCAAACAATGACGATGGCGATCAAAGTGAGGATGATGAAGCCAGTGCAGACATCGAATCTATCAATGATATTGATTTAGAATTAACAAAAGAAGCAAGCCAAACACAAGCGCAAATCGGTGATCAAATTACCTTCACCATTAACGTAGTGAACAATGGACCAGCAACCGCTACCAACGTACGTGTATACGATCCGCTACCAACAGGTTTAGCATACATCAATGCAACACCTGACAATGGATTCTACTTAAACGTATCTGGTATTTGGGAAGTAGGAACATTAGCTTCTGGACAAACAGCCACTTTACAAATCGTAGCAACGATTGAGCAAGCTGGTGCAATAACCAATATCGCACAGGTCATCACAGCCGACCAACCAGACAGCGACTCTACACCAGCCAACAACCAACCAGATGAGGACGACCAAGACGAAGTAACCATCAATGTTGGTGAAGAAGAACCATTAGGCTCTATTGGCGATTTCGTATGGTACGATGTAGACGGTGACGGCGTACAAGACCCAGGCGAAACGGGTATTCCAAATGTAACCGTAACCATTACTTACCCTGATGGCACACAAGAAACAACGGTAACAGACGCAGATGGACTATACCTATTTGACGAATTACCAGAAGGTCAATACACCGTAGAAGTTGGCGATGGCCCTGACGGTTCGGTATTAACCACGCAAGGTAGTGATGTGGTAGACTTAGGACCAGGCGAAGAGTACGAAGATGCTGATTTCGGTTTCCAACCAGAAGAATTCGGTTCTATTGGTGATACCGTATTCTCTGACGAAGATGGCGATGGTGTTCAAGACCCAGGCGAGGAAGGCATACCGGGTGTTCCAGTAACCATTACTTACCCTGATGGTAGCGAAGAAACGGTATTAACCGATGAAAATGGTGAATATACATTTGACAATCTTCCAGAAGGTGAATATGTTGTCACAGTAGGCAACGGCCCTGATGGTACAGAAATAACAACTCCAAACGCATACACAGTAGACTTAGAACCTGGTGAAGATTTTGAAGATGCAGACTTTGGCTTTGAGCCAGAAGAAGAAGCAATATTAGGTTCTATTGGTGATTTCGTTTGGTATGATTTAGATGGTGACGGCGTGCAAGACCCAGGGGAACCAGGTATTCAAGGCGTAACTGTTACTTTAACCAATCCTGATGGTACAGAAGAAACAACCGTAACAGACGGAAACGGTGAATACCTATTCGATGATCTTCCAGAAGGTCAATATACCGTAACTGTTGGTGATGGCCCTGATGGTTCAACATTAACTACACCGGGTACAGATAATGTTAATTTATCTGAAGGCGAAGATTATGTAGATGCAGACTTCGGCTTCGACCCAGCAGAAGACCCAATTTTAGGTTCTATTGGTGATTTTGTTTGGTATGATGAAGATGGTGACGGCGTACAAGACCCAGGTGAACCGGGCATCCCCGGCGTTATCGTAACGATCACTTACCCTGACGGTTCTACCTTAACAGAGGTGACCGATGGCAGCGGCAACTACCTATTCGACAATTTACCAGAAGGTCAATATACAGTAGTAGTAGGCGATGGTCCTGATGGAACAACCATCACAACACCAGATACTGACGTTGTTGATTTAGCAGAAGGTGAAGACTATGTAGATGCTGACTTTGGTTTCGATCCAGAGGAGGAAGAAGTTATTTTAGGTTCTATTGGTGATTTTGTATTCTTAGATCAAGATGAAGATGGTATACAAGACCCAACAGATGAAGGCATCGAAGGTGTTGAAGTAACCTTGACTTTCCCGAATGGAACAGAATTAACAACTGTAACCGATGAAAACGGTGAATACTTATTTGAAAACTTACCAGAAGGTGTTTATACCGTAACTGTAGGTGATGGTCCAGACGATAATGACTTGACCACAACGCCAGCATACGGCATCGTATTAAGCGAAGGAGAAACCAACCTAACCGCAGACTTCGGTTTCGCACCAGAAGAAGAAATCTTAGGTTCAATCGGCGATTTCGTATTCTTAGATGAAGATGGTGATGGTCTACAAGACCCAGGCGAAGAAGGTATCCCAGGTGTAATTGTTACCTTAACATACCCTGATGGTACACAAGTAACCACTTTAACCGATGGCGATGGTGGCTATTTATTCGACGAATTACCAGAAGGCACTTATACCGTAGAAGTTGGTGACGGTCCTGATGGCACTGCATTAACCACTACAGACGAATACACCGTACCATTAGACGAAGGTGAAGATTTCTTAGAAGCAGACTTCGGCTTTGAACCGCCAGAAGAAGTTATCTTAGGATCAATCGGTGATTTTGTTTGGTATGATGAAGATGGCGATGGTGTACAAGACCCAGGCGAAGCAGGTATCCCAGGCGTAACCGTAACAATTACTTTCCCTGACGGTACAACACAAACAACCACAACAGATGGAACAGGCGAATACTTATTCGATGATCTTCCAGAAGGTCAATATACCGTAACTGTTGGTGATGGCCCTGATGGTTCAACCATTACCACACCTCAAAGTGATGTAGTTGATTTGGCAGAAGGTGAAGATTATGTAGACGCAGACTTTGGCTTCCAACCAGAGCAAATGCCGGAACTAGGTTCTATTGGTGATTTCGTTTGGTTCGACTTAGATGGTGATGGTGTTCACGATCCGGGCGAAGAAGCAATACCGGGCGTTACCGTAACGATTACCTTCCCTGACGGTTCTACCTTAACAGATGTTACAGATGATGACGGTGAATACTTATTTGACAATTTACCAGAAGGTCAATATACGGTAACTGTTGGTGATGGCCCTGATGGCACAACATTAACTACAGATCAAACAGATGTAGTTGATTTGGCAGAAGGCGAAGACTACTTAGACGCAGACTTTGGCTTCCAACCAGACAGAGAACCAGAATTAGGTTCTATCGGCGACTTTGTATTTGAAGATACAGACGGTGACGGCGTACAAGACCCAGGCGAAGACGGAATTGCAGGTGTAACAGTAACCTTAACTTTCCCGAATGGCAACCAAATTACCACAATAACAGACGGAACAGGAGCTTACTTATTCGAGAATTTACCAGAAGGTGAATATACCGTAGAAGTTGGCGATGGTCCTGATGGCAGTACCTTAACAACAACTCCAGCATTTGGCGTAATGTTAGCAGAAGGCGAAGATTACCTAGACGCAGATTTCGGCTTCCAACCAGAAGACGATCCAGAATTAGGTTCTATTGGTGATATGGTATTCAATGATGAAGATGGTGATGGTGTACAAGACCCAGGCGAAGAAGGCATACCGGGTGTAACTGTAACTTTAACTTACCCTGATGGTACAGAAGAAACAACGGTAACAGACGGAACTGGTGCTTACTTATTCGATGAATTACCAGAAGGTGAATATGTTATCACTGTTGGCAATGGCCCAGACGGTAGCGAAATCACTACTCCTGACGAATACACCGTACCATTAGACGAAGGCGAAGACTTCTTAGAAGGCGACTTCGGATTTGAACCAGCAGAAGAAGTTATTTTAGGTTCTATCGGCGATTTCGTTTGGTATGATTTAGACGGTGATGGCGTACAAGACCCAGGCGAACCCGGTATTTCAGGTGTAACAGTTACCTTAACTTTACCTGATGGCACGATACAAACAACTATGACAGACGGTACTGGCGAATACCTATTCGATGATTTACCAGCAGGTCAATACACAGTAACAGTTGGTGACGGACCAGATGGTTCAACTTTAACAACACCACAAACAGATCAAGTAAACTTAACAGAAGGCGAAGATTATGTAGAAGCAGACTTCGGCTTCCAACCAGCAGAAGAGCCAGTATTTGGTTCTATTGGTGATATGGTTTTCTATGATGAAGATGGTGACGGTGTACAAGACCCAGGCGAAGAAGGCATCCCAGGTGTAGAAATAACCTTAACATTCCCTGACGGTACAACAGCTACCACTACCACAAATGATGATGGTGAATACAGCTTTGATAACTTACCAGAAGGACAATATACAGTAACAGTTGGTGACGGTCCTGATGGCACGACATTGACAACTCCACAAAGCGATCAAGTAACTTTGGCAGAAGGCCAAGATTACGTAGATGCAGACTTTGGCTTCCAACCAGAAGAAGAACCAGAATTAGGGGCAATTGGCGACTTTGTATTTGAAGATACCAACGGCAACGGCATCCAAGATGCAGGCGAAGAAGGTATTCCAAGTGTAACAGTTACCCTTACATTCCCTAACGGTACAACATTAACCACGCTTACAAACGATGACGGCGAATACATTTTTGAAAACTTGCCAGCAGGCGAATACACTGTTGAAGTCGGTGATGCTCCAGAAGGCTATAACCTAACAACTACTCCAGCATATGGCATCACTTTAGGAGAAGGAGAAATCAACTTAACCGCAGACTTCGGCTTCCAACCAGAAGACGATCCAGCATTAGGGTCTATTGGTGATGTTGTTTTTGAAGATGAAAACGGCAACGGCGTACAAGACCCAGGCGAAGACGGAATACCCGGTGTAGTAATCACCATCACTTACCCTGATGGTACTACAGAAACAACTACAACCGACAATGACGGCGAATACTTATTCGACGAATTGCCAGAAGGTCAATATACGGTAACTGTTGGTGACGGTCCAGAAGGCTCTACCCTTACAACAAATGGTACATTTACCATTACATTGAATGAGGGAGAAGATAATTTAACAGCAGACTTCGGCTTCGATCCAGCAGACGAACCAGTATTAGGTTCAATTGGCGACTTCGTATTTGAAGATACCAATGGCAATGGCGTACAAGACCCAGGGGAGAACGGTATTGCTGGTGTAGAAATCACGATTACCTACCCAGATGGTACTACAGAAACAACATTAACCGATGGTACAGGCAGCTACACATTTGACGAATTGCCACAAGGCGAATATGTTATCACAGTAGGAGACGGACCAAACGGAACCAGCCTTTCTACAACCAATGAGTACACTGTTGTATTAGATGATGGCGTTGATTTTGAAGAAGCAGACTTCGGTTTCGAGCCAGACCCACAACCGCAATTAGGGTCAATCGGTGACATCGTATTCCTTGACTTAGACGGCGATGGCGTTCAAGACCCAGGCGAAGCAGGTATCCCAGGCGTTGAGGTAACGATTACCTTCCCGAATGGTACTAGCCAAACAATCATTACAGATGGTAGCGGCGAATACAGCTTCGACAACTTACCAGTAGGTGATTACACCATTACAGTAGGTAACGGTCCTGACGGTTCAACCTTAACAACAACAGGAAGCTTCGACATCACATTAGGCGAAGGCGAAGACAACTTAACGGCAGACTTCGGTTTCGAGCCAGAAGATACAACTTGTGAAGGCATTGACGGTGGCGTAGTAAACACACCTAAAGGCCCAATGATGACCTTCTGTACCAATGATGGTATTCCTGATGAGGTAGTATTAACTACAACAGGTACAGCAACTGCTCCATTGAGCTATGCATACATCGTAACAGATGCAGATGGCAATATCTTGGAAGTTTTAGCTGATAATACCATTAATTTTGAAGGTGTGCCAGCAGGCGTTTGCTTCATCTACGGTGTTGCTTACAGTGGCACATTGAACGCAGTAGTTGGTCAAAACATCAGCACTGTTACAGCAAGCGAATGTGCTGATTTATCAGCGAATGGTGTAATGGTAACCAGAACAGAAGACTCTACTTGTTTAGGAGAAGGTTCTATTGGTGATGTTGTATTTGAAGATACTAATGGCAATGGTGTACAAGACCCAGGCGAATCAGGAATTGGTGGTGTAATTGTTACGCTTACTTACCCTGATGGTACACAAATCACAACCACAACCGATCCTTCTGGTAGCTACCTATTTGATAATTTACCGGCAGGTGAATATACAGTAGAAGTTGGTGCTGGTCCAGATGACACAACTTTAACAACTACTCCAGCTTACGGTGTGAGCTTATCTCCAGATGAGGATTTCCTAGATGCAGACTTTGGTTTCCAACCAGACAGATTGCCAGAATTAGGTTCTATCGGTGATGTAGTATTTGAAGATATTAATGTAAATGGTGTTCAAGACCCAGGCGAAGCAGGTATCCCAGGCGTTGAAGTAACGATTACCTTCCCTGATGGTACAGAGGAAACCGTAGTAACTGATGGTGATGGCGCATACTTATTCGAGGAATTACCAGCAGGTGATTATACAATAACAGTAGGCGATGGCCCAGTAGGTTCATTCCAAACAACACCAGATAGCTACGACATCACTTTAGCAGAAGGTGAGGACAACCTAACCGCAGACTTCGGCTTTGAGCCAGAACCAGTATCTAGTGGTTCTATTGGAAATACAGTATTTGAAGATACAAATGGTAATGGTATACAAGACCCAGGCGAGCCAGGCATCCCAGGTGTTGAAGTAACCTTAACCTTACCGGGTGGTACAACACAAACTGCGATTACCAATAATGATGGTGAGTATATCTTTGTTGGCTTATTAGGTGGTCAATATACGGTAGAAGTTGGCGAAGGTCCTGAAGGAACAACTCCAACTACGAATACAACACTTACTGTTAATTTATTGGATGGGGAAAATAATGATTCAACAGACTTTGGCTTTGAACCAGCACCAGAAGGTGGTTCTATATCAGACATCGTATTTGAAGATACTGATGGCGATGGCGTTCAAGACCCAGATGAAGGCGGTATCCCAGGTGTTGAGGTAACCATTACTTTACCAGACGGTACCACTCAAACAACCACAACCAACAATGACGGTGAATACAGCTTTGAAGGATTACCAGAAGGTGAATACACTGTAACGGTAGGTGACGGCCCAGAAGGCTCAACCAGCACAACAGAAACTACCATAACAGTAACTGTTGTAGATGGCGAGAATAGCGATGCACCATTTGGCTTTGAACCACCATCTGATGGCGGAACAATCACCAATATTGTATTTAATGACATTGATGGTGACGGTGTACAAGACCCAAATGAAGGCGGAATCCCAGGTGTTGAAGTAACGATTACTTTACCAGATGGTACTACTCAAACAACCACAACCAATAATGACGGTGAATACAGCTTTGAGAATTTACCAGAAGGTAATTATACAATAACAGTTGGCGACGGCCCAGAAGGCTCAACCAACACAACCAATACCACAGTAAATGTAACAGTTGTAGAAGGAGAAGAAAGTGGCGAGCCATTCGGCTTTGAACCTGCTCCTGACAGCGCATCTATTACAGATATTGTATTCTTAGATGAAGATGGTGATGGCGTTCAAGACCCAGGCGAAGAAGGAATACCGGGCGTAACGGTAACCCTTACTTTACCAGATGGCACAACACAAACAACTGTAACCAATGATGATGGTGAATACAGTTTCACTGATTTACCAGCAGGTAATTACACGGTAGCAGTTGGTGATGGTCCTGACGGTTCAAGCAACTCAACTCCGACTACTGTAAATGTAACTTTACAAGAAGGAGAAGATGGGGATGCGCCATTTGGCTTTGAGCCAGCTGATGAAGTTGGTTCTATTGGAAATATGGTATTTGAAGATACCAACGGCAACGGTGTACAAGACCCAGGCG
>JAHDHV010000422.1 GCA_020631155.1 Bacteroidota bacterium
ATGTTGGAGACGTAAATAATGTTGCGTTCTTTATCGTAAAGGGTAGACTCTGGCGTTTGAAAAATAGCTGCTGTTTCCCATGCTTTTTCTACCGTTTCTTGTGCGCTACTATCCGTTTTAATCGCCTGATTTTCAAGAACTTTTGGGGCTATAGCTGTTTCAGAAATAATTGCTTTTTTGGGCTGTATGCTATCTGTATTTAGTGTGATGATGTGCTTTTTAGGTGCCTCTGTAGATTTTGAAAATTGGCAGCTATTCAGCATTACACCATATAATAATATCAGTAGTAAGAAAAGTTGATTGATTTGCAGGTTCATTTAATTATTTTAGATAAAAAACGTGGAATATAAGCTATTGTTCAGTATGGACAGTTCATAAAAAAACCGCTCCAATTACATTTAGAAGCGGTTCTTTGTTTTGTATGAGTTTATTTTATGTTCTTGCGGCTATCCTATTGTAGCAGTGCGGCCATTCATCCATGTTTTTAAGAAACCCATACCCATTTTCGCTACATCGTCCATTATATCACCGTCACCGTCTGCATCTAATAGTTTGCCAATCATCCCCATATTGATAGGGTCTGTTTGTTGTACTTCTCTTGTGGAATTTCGCAATAAGTGAGATAAGCCTTCTTCGTTTAGTTGTTGTTGTCGTTGCTCTTTGCCAAGTAGTCCCATAACCATAGGTGCGGCCATTTCCATTAGCTTGCTGGTTGTTTCTGGGCTTAATCCTGTTGTTTGGCCAATAAAGCGAGCAACCGTAGATGTTTGATTGCCAAAAACGTGTCGGTTAATGCCTCGCCCGTCTTCTTGTTGGCGTTTGTGACCTAAAAAATCTTGTAATTGGTCGAAAATGCTGCCATCATGGTCTCTTTCTACCGCATTATATAAGGCTGTTGCGCCTGTTTTTTGGGATGCGTTGCCTGCTAAAGCTTTCATAATGATGGGCAAAAATTGACTCAAAGCTAGTTGCGCTTGTTCGGGGCTAATTCCTAATCTCTGACTGATTAATCGAACTACAGGTCCGCTAAAGGCATTCATTAGGAGGTCTAAAAAATTACTCATTAAATGCTAAAATTTGAAATTAATAATAGTTTTGTATGGCTTTATGACCTTTAATTCATTTTTAAGTCACAAATGATTTTCAATTACGAATGACAAATTAGGAATTATGGCAAAATTGCTTTTTGGCTATTTGGCTTTTTGGACTTTTAGATATTTAGCTGTTAGAAATCAGAAACTTGCAACAACCAACTGTATTTATAATTTTATTTAATTAACTGATTCACAATTATTTAAAAGAATTGTACTGACTAAAGCTTTTTTTACAGAAATTATAAAAAAAGAGAACCCCTATCAAAAAAACACCTAATCACAAATCACTAATCTGCGGCTCAATGTTTTTGATGATAAACATTGAGTGAAAACAAGGTTTTGACTGGAAAGAAAATATTAATATACCATTGTTAAAATAAGCTGCTTAGTAAAACTATTTTCGGCTAAATTGTCGTTAAATCAATATTGCATAATAAAAAACACTAGAATGTATCCCAGTCGTTTTCTTTTACCCCTATTTTTTAGTCTACTTATTTTTTATGCCTCTTGCGCCCAAAATCGCGCTTCGAGTACACAAAAATCACCCCAAAACACTTCTTCAGAGGCTGTTGTGAAGGAGGAAAATTTGGAAAAGGTGGTTAAAACAACTGCCGAGTGGAAAGCACAGCTAACGGATATGCAATATTATGTCACTCGCGAAAAAGGAACAGAACGCGCCTTTACGGGCAGCTATCACGACCATAAAGGTAAAGGTACTTACCATTGCATCTGCTGTCAATTGCCTCTTTTTGCTTCGACTACCAAATATGATTCGGGTACGGGCTGGCCGAGTTTTTGGCAAGCCCTCAATGATAAATATGTCAAAGAAGAAGCTGATAACAAATACGGTTGGAATCGGGTTGAGGTGCTTTGTCAACGTTGTGATGCTCACTTAGGGCATGTTTTTAAGGACGGTCCGCCGCCGACTAATCTGCGTTATTGTATTAATTCTGCTTCCCTTGATTTTAAAACGGATGGAAAATAATTTACTTTGCTTTTTGGATATTTAGCTTTTTAGACTTTTGGATATTTAGCTTTTTAGACTTTTGGATATTTAGCTTCTAAAAATCAGCAACCAACTATTTAATCATTTCAATCTACATAAATTCAACACAATCAAACGCTTGCATAAATCATAGCAGCTAAAACTCTTGTTATAGAATTCACTCATACTGAATTACAAATGTATTTTTTAGAACAAGCTTTATTCTATTAACTTTAATTTTATAGTGTTGCCAGTATGACAAGATGTAATATACAAATAATATTCTCCTATATTAAGCTTTGCTAAATCAACTTGAATATAATTTTCTGAGCACCGAATAGATTTTGCAAATTTTTCTGAATTATTTTCTTGTTCTGCTTTGTTAATTCTCAATGTGGTAATTGTTCCTAAGGAGGCTAGATTTAAAAACTTGTCTTTCGATTTACTTAATTCTATAATTTCTATTTTTTCTACATTTTTATACTCTATATGATTAGCATTTGCATTAAGAAAAACCTCATAGTTTTCTTTTTCGGTTCTAATAATCAATGTATCTTCTGTAAATATCCTAGCTGGTTTGGGTTTATAAACTATTTTTATTGTGGTCGTATCTGATGGCTTTATCAATAGCTTGTTCTTTATTTCACGGCCGTTAACATCTACTATTCTAAAGTTATCAGACGAACATTCAAATTTATTTATTTGAACCACTTCATTATTTTTACTGTAAATGTTTAATGTTTTAGTATCTGTTGGTTTATAAAGAAAATTAACGCTAAAATCTAGTTCACCATTACTTAGTCTAACTACTGAATTTGGATAATAAATTAAAAATGACTTATTTTTATTATGTGGCGTATAACATTTCCTTTTAAACAATCTCTTTCCAATGTAGTAGTCATAAAATGTTGAATCATTAACCAAATCTTGGTAGTAATGTTTCTTTAATTCTCCATCCTTGTCGAATTCTTTTGACCAGAGATTTATACCATTTTGCCAATAATCAGCTTTAATCTGTGTACCTATCGAATCGTAAGTTTTCCAAATCCCATTTTTAACCCAAACAGCATGTTCATTGTGTTTATCATAGTATAATAAGGGCGTTGCTCCCTTATATTTAATTTCAAATGCGCTCCCCGAATCTCTAATAATGTCTATTGTATCTATTTCAATCAATCTCTTATTTCCTTCCATAATTTTTATTCCATCAGACATAATAACAGTATCTGCAATCATCATTTCACCTACTTGAACTTGGCTATAAGCTTTTGAAGCTACAAGAGCAAAAAAGCTCAATAAATAGGTCCTTATTTTCATAATCAATATTTGCATGTAGGTTTTAATTATGGATTAAATTGTCTACACAATATCTTTTTACTTAATTATCAGCTCTATAACTTCAAACTACTTTAGTTTATTTTTAAGTATTGATTAATTTTTCAAAAATTCATTAAAGTTATCAAAATGGAGCTTATGCCTAGATACAAACATAGAGGTACAAAAATTTGGCTGTCTTTTATGGCAAATTTAGTGGTAGATTTTTTCTTGAATATGCCAAAATAATTGAAGTCACCAACTGCTCGTAAAAGAAAAATTCCGCCTATTATTCGGCTTAGTACTTTTGAATAATTGGACGGCATTAATTGCCCTAAATTATGGTAATTAGAGAGTGTTACAAATGCAAAAATCATCAATCCAATGGCGACTATAATGGTGGCGGCTGATACTTTAAATCTATTTTTCTGTTCAAAATAACTGGCTTTCCATTCATTGGGAACTGTATATTCAATTGCCCATTTTCCACCAAAAGCCCAATAAATATGTAATAAGGAAAGCAGTGCAAAAATTCCAAAATTGATAAAGATTATGCTATCACGAATCATAGTTTTTAATTTTTATGGTCATTATTAAGCAAGTAAAGAGAAGGATTATTCCAAAAACGCCTCCATAATACTGGAAATCGCCTTCATATGTATAGCCTACATAAACAACACTTATTTGGTACAAAATCATTGCAATAATTGGTAGTAAAGGAAGGGATTTTGTTTTTGGCACTAATCTAAGTATACTTATATTGATTAATCCTATTACAATAAAACAAATTCCCATCATAAAGCTAACTACTCTCCAAATGTTCCAAAGTGTTTGCTCTTCCTCCAAAAGTGGTACTTTCTTTTGAAGATATTCGTAAATTTCAGGCGTGAGCAATTCTTTGAAATGAGTTGCTGTGTGAAGCCCTCCGACTAAAATAGGAAAAATACATGCTACCAACAAAAAAAATATTCTTGCTGTTTTAGTAATTCTACAATAATAAGTTGAACCAGTCACCCCTTTATTATTTTGCTTTGTACTTCGTTGAAAAGCCTCGCCGTAGCTCCGCTATGCCTACGTTTTTCGCCTTATACAATTCAAAATTATTTTGGCTTTATGGTGCAACTTATTATTTCCACATTACTTATTCATATTTCTCGGCTTTCGCTGATTTCAAAATGAGAAAATAAGAATTTAAAATAGCCATCACCAAATGCATAATTCATTAATTAACAGGTGTTTGTGTTTTTTGAAAGGGTTCGACCCCGCTGGGGTCGTGTAATCAGGTCATATGTCCAACTAACATACTTTGACCGCTCTGCGGTCATTGGATAAGTAAAATGACCCTAGCAGGGTCAAAGTATGTTAGAAAAAAGTGAAGGGAACTTCTTTGACCCCAGTGGGGTCACACCTTTTAAGGCTTGGAAAAAAATCATAAACTCCTGAAAACCAAAAGCTTAGTGAATTAATTCAAGTAATTAAAACAAACGAATTATTATTTTAGCGAATCTGTTTTTTGCAAAATAAAATCAGCGAATAGCAAGTATTTATTGCTTTTTTTTGAAAAAATTAGAAAGAGCTCTCAATTTTGCGTCACTCTATTTATCCATAAATAATCGCTTACACTTGGGTCTATCGCAATTATTTTACCTGTCTTTTTGTGCTTAATTTCATTGTAGTCGTGGTCTTGAAAAAATGCACTTTCAAAAAATTGATGTAGGTTAATTTCCAATAAGTAAGTGCCAAGCACTATTTAATTGTGCACAATTTTGTTCTAAAGTATTAGAAATGAGGAGTTTAGTCTTTTACTATTGTAACATTAATTTTGTCCAAGTACTTACAGTTGTCCAATTTTATGTTTTGCCTCAATTTCTTTTTCCAATTTTCTTGTCC
>JAHDHV010000423.1 GCA_020631155.1 Bacteroidota bacterium
ATATAGGTTTTTACTTGTCGCAAAATAATAAAAATTTCAAAAATATCATCTGTTGTAGCATTATGTCCAGCACTTACCGCATACGTTTTTTCATTCAAAACTACAAAATGGAAGTTTCGCCCCAAAACATAAGCACCATAAATCGGAATGTCGTTGTTTTTGGCAATATTTTCGGCTTGCGCCGCCAACATTGCGATCAACAATTGACCAATCGGGTCATTGCTAGTGCCTGTTTCGGGTTTGTATTCGTGTAAACAAAAGTAAGGAGAACGGGGAATTTGCTTGCCTTTAGCAATTAAAAAGTCTACTGTTCCAGTGATGGTTTCTTGATTGAACTGTATAGATAGTGGGCGTTCCAGAAAAGATTTATAACTGTCTGTATCATAATTGACAAGTTCCATGAGTGGCCCTAGAAAGTAAAATTTCAGTTCTGTTTCATTCCAATCCAATACATTATCTGCCAACCGCTGTTTGAGGTAGGCAAGCCGTTGACGCTCTTGTGTTGTGAGAGAGGGAAGCTTTGTTGTTAACCATTGCTCAAGCAGTGCTAATTGTTTTTTTTGCTCAATACCAAAAGCTTCTTCTAACTCTTGGCGTTTCCAATATTTAAAAGAGTTCATTTTCTATCAAAAAGAGTGATTAATTACTTTTCAAAAAATACTTAAAATTTTTTATCTATCAAAATTAAGTTGCATTTTTTCTCTAAGAGAAATTAGATTTTAGAGAATAGATGTCAACTATTGTACGGTTTTGTGAACCCACGAATCCACAAATCACACCCCCACGAATCAAGCTCGCCAATTCGCAGGTAGTTGCTGATGAATTTCAATGTCCTCAAAAGCCTTAGTTTGTCGCGCGCCATGTTGTTGCACCCATTTTGCCATTTTAGACAATCCCATTGCTAAATCGGTGGTATTTTTTGGAGAAATATTAAAAAAGCGATGTATTTTTTGATGATCGGCATAAGCATGTTTGACCTCATTGCGTGCTGGTAGATATACAATTTCTCCTTGCTGTTGAATAGCTATCATAACCGCTTTTGCTAGTTCATTAATCGTATAATTTTTTCCCCCACCAATGTTAAATACCTGATTATAAGCCTGTTGATTCAAAACAGATTGAGCGATATAGGGCGCAACATCATCAATATAGCTAAAAGCGCGCGTCTGTTGACCGTCTCCGTAGATAGTTAGGGGCTGTCCTTGTAAAAGTTGATTCATAAAAATACCGATGACATTTCTATATTTATCACCAATATTTTGATACTCCCCAAAAACATTATGCGGCCTAAAAATAAGGTAATTTAAGCCAAATAATTCCTTTGCAGCTTTTAAATCCAGTTCTACTGCATATTTTGCAATCCCATAAGGGTCTTCGGGCTGAGGGGTAGCGGTTTCTATCATGGGTAAAATATTGGTACCATAAACCGCTATTGATGAGGTAAATACAAAACATTTTACTGAATAATTAACCGCCGCATTAATCAAGTTCACGCTGCCCATCAAATTATTTTCATAATTAAAACGGCGAATAAAGTGGCTTAATCCCTCCGCAGCATAAGCCGCTAGGTGATAGACATAGGTAAAGCGGTGATTGTCAAATAGTTGCTCTACCAGTTGTTTATCCGTAATAGAGCCTTCCACAAATAAAGCATCATCAGCCACATTTTCCCGAAAACCGCCACTCAAATCATCCAACATCACCACCTGATGCCCCATTTCCAAAAGATGTTTAACCACATGACTGCCAATAAAGCCCGCCCCGCCTGTTACCAAAGATTTTACCATAATTTTTTTAACAAAAAAGTGAACGCCTAATTGTGACAGGTGTAATTAAATATGTCAAATTGCTATAATTGGCGATGATTTTTACTATTTTTGCGCTCTTATTTGCAAAGGCCGCAAACAACGGCGTAAAGGTAAGGAATTAACTAGATTGTTTGGTGATATACCAATCAGAACTATCGCATAAAAGTACAACGTAAATATATGGAATTTCAACAATTTAAAAAGCTGAATAACATAGGAGGCTGGTTGATATTTGCCATCGCTGCACTGGTTTATACCGCTACGATGGAGTCAACCGCAAGCTTGTGGGATTGCGGAGAGTTTATTGCTTCTTCTTATAAATTGCAAGTGGTTCACCCACCGGGGGCACCTCTATTTTTGATGATTGGGCGTATGTTTTCGCTCTTAGCAATGGGCAATCCCGAAAATGTCGCTTGGTTTCTCAACTTGATGTCCGCCTTATGTTCTGCTTTTTCCATGATGTTTTTATTCTGGATCATCACGCATCTAGCGCGCCGAATGTTGACTAAAGACGGCACAGTAGGCTTAGATTTTTCACAAGTAATTGCCATTTTGGGAGCAGGAGCTATCGGTGCTTTGGCGGCCACTTTTGCCGATTCTATATGGTTTTCAGCAGTAGAAGCAGAGGTTTATTCCATGTCGCTATTGTGTACGTCCATCGTTTTTTGGGCAATACTGAAATGGGAAGAGCGCGCCAATGAACCCTATGCCGACCGTTGGTTGTTGTTCATTGCCTTTATGATTGGCTGCTCGATCTTTGTGCACTGGCTTAATTTGTTGACGATTCCAGCAATGGTATTTGTCTATTATTTCAAGCGGTTTAAGCCTACAAGAATTGGAATGTTTCTCGCCTTTTTGGTGTCTATTGCCATTTTAGGCTTTATTTTGAAAATTGTGATCACCTCTTTTGTCAGCATCGCAGCAGGCTTTGAATTGGCTTTTGTTAATGGTTTAGGACTGCCTTTTAATAGTGGCTTAATTTTCTTTTTGCTCCTATTTATTGCTGCTTTGGCCTTTGGTTTATGGTATACTTATAAAAACAATCGACCGACCCTACACAATGCGCTTTTGGGTTTTATGTTTATTATGATTGGCTATTCTACCATCGCAACAACGGTTATTCGCTCCAATGCAGACCCCAATATTGATATGAATAGCCCCGAAGATGTGGTTAGTTTGGATAGTTATTTAAAGCGTGAGCAATATGGTTCTCGTCCATTTTTAACGGGTTATTACTATACGGCTGATGTTGTTGGGGTGAATGAGTTGGGAAAAAAATATAGTAGAGGGGAGAAAGAGTATGATGTTGTTGGTCGAAAAATTGATTATGAATATGACGGCCGAAAAATTCTTTTCCCTAGAATGTGGGATTCTACACCTGCTAATAGAGAGCGTTACGAAAAATGGGTAGGACTAAAAAAAGGAGAAAAGCCTTCTTATGCCGATAATATTAATTTCTTTTTAAAGTATCAGATTGGACATATGTATGTCCGTTATTTCCTTTGGAACTTTGTAGGTCGGCAAAATGATGAACAAGGGGTAGGGGATAGGTTTGATGGCAATTGGTTAAGTGGCATTGGCTTTTTTGATTCTATGCGTTTAGGGCCGCAAAGCAATTTACCCGATGCAGTAGCCAATCATCCAGCTCGAAATACCTATTATTTTATTCCGCTACTACTCGGGTTACTAGGTTTGGTTTTCCATTTTACCAATGATCGAAAACGCGCCTTTGTGGTCACCTTATTATTCCTATTTTGCGGTGTTGCCATTATTATTCAAGGGAACTCACCGCCCATTGAGCCGCGCGAACGAGACTATATTTTTGCAGGTTCTTTCTATGCCTTTACCATCTGGATTGGCTTAGGGGTAATTGCACTTTTCGACATACTTCGAGGTATGATAGATAAAAAAATGGCAGGCATCCTAGCAGTTGGAATTTGTACAATTGCACCCTTATTGATGGCTTCCCAGAATTGGGACGATCACTCTCGTCATGGACGTTATGCTGCTCGCGATTTTGCCGCTAATTACTTAGAATCTTGCGCTCCCAATTCCATTATTTTTACTCAAGGTGACAACGACACCTATCCGCTTTGGTATGCCCAAGAGGTAGAGGGGATTCGCCGAGATGTGCGTGTGGTTAACCTCAGTTTATTGGGTGTGGATTGGTATATTAATCAATTGCGAAGAAAGGTAAATGACGCTGCTCCTGTGCCTATGACGATGACCCCTGATAAAATACGCGGTAGTAGTCGGGATGTGGTAGCAGTTGTTGAAAATACGAGGATCGCGCCAGAAGGTAAGTATGTCAGTTTGCAAGAAATTATGAAGTTTGTAGCAGATGATAGCCCTCGCTCTAAGGCTGGTGGTAGCGATAGAGATTATATTCCAACTCGTAATTTGAAAATGGCATCCGACCCTAACAAATCGGTGCAAAATGGAGCTATAGGCAAAGGTGATGAAGATTTGATAGTGCCAGAAATAAAATGGCAATTGCCTAGAAATAAACGCAGCCTGTATAAAAATGATGTGATGGTGCTGGATATTATTGCAGCAAATAACTGGGAACGCCCGATTTATTTTGCCATTTCTGTAAGTCCGGGTAGTTATTTAGGTATGGAAAAATATTTCCAATTAGAAGGTTTAGCCTACCGCTTAGTGCCTATCGAAAATAGCGAAAGAGGACCCTATAAAGGTCGTGTAAATACAGAAATTATGTACAGCAATTTGATGAATAAATTTAAATTTGGCAACATCAATGATAAAGACGTGCATGTAGATTCTGATTTGCGAAGAATGACCATTAATTTTAGAGGTAATTACGCTCGTTTAGCCGAAGCATTAACCAAAAAAGGCGATAAAAAGCGCGCTTTAGAAGTATTAGACCGTTCTTTAGAAATGATGCCTGACGATGCCGCCCCATTCGATATGTATATGTATGGGACAATAGAATCTTATTATGAAACAGGCAATTATAAACGTGCTAATGAGGTAACAGAACAGGTTGCAAATCGTTTGTTACAAGATTTGGCTTATTATAAAACTTTGGGTTCAAAACATGCACGCGCCCATAGCACAGACAGGCGTATGAAAGAATCCTTTATCACCCAATTTGCCAATCTCGCCGATGAAAAAGGTGAAAAAGACTTTGCCAAACAACTAAAAGACAGACTAGCAGAGGTAAAGGGGTGATTTGGAGTTAGAAGGTTAAAAAGTTGAAGGTTTTAAGGTTGGAAAGTTTATTTAAAACACTAAACTGTACAACAACATCTATACAGCTAAAAAAGCTTGTTATTTCTGAGAAATAATCTTGGAAATAGCAAGTTTTTTTTGTATCTATGAATACAAATTAGAAATCACCAATTAAGTAAAATGACTTTTTATTTTACTTAACTTTCCTAAATGATTGATAATAAATTATTGATTTTAATTTGTAAATAGATGGTTATTAGTTTTTTAAAGGACATAAAAA
>JAHDHV010000424.1:0-2420 GCA_020631155.1 Bacteroidota bacterium
CCTACGATAATTCTGAATTTATTAAAACTTTATACAAAGATTTTTATACCTTAGAGTGGGAATTGCAATATGGCATGAATAATTATAAACAAAATAAAGCTGCGAAAGGCAAAGAATTGTTAATTGCCAATTATCCGTTGGTGGAATCGTGATTTGTAACTCCGATTTCCAATCGGAGAAGATTCGCTGATAAAAAATCAGCCTTACATTTTTGCCAAATTTCCAATTTCTAAAATCTAATTTCTGACTTCTAATCTCTAACTACACCCATGAACCTAGCCCTACAACTCATCAAAAAAGAAAAAAAAGCCCGAACAGGTATACTCAACTTAGGAAACTGTGGACTAACCGGAGTTATTAAGCGTATTAAAAACCATAGAACAAGGTCTACCACCAAAAGATTTAGCCAAAGATTTAGAGAATGTTTTGACACGCGGCATGACACAATTTGCCCAATAGGTATCACAAGCAAATGATATTGTTGAACATTGGCAAAGAGTTCAAGCGGAATTAAATTTACAAACCAAATCTACTGCTCGTATTCGTTTAATGCTACCCATCATACCTGGTATTTTAAAGCTAGAAAAAGAAATTAATTGGGATGGTCGGAGATGGTTCGTCGAAATTTGGGATGATGTTCGACAGAGTAAAAAGGAACGCAATTGGAAACGGATGTTTAAAAAGAAAAAAGAAGAGGAAGTGTGATTTTTGATTAAAATTCCGTAGCGACTGCTTTAGCTGTCGAATTTACGTATCAAAAATCACACTTCCGAAATCACTAGGCACCTGCCATTCGCACAATTTTTGGAGAGAAAGAGCCTAATACATCCACCAATTCGCGTTGGAAATGCATTACTTCATGGATATTTTTGTAAGCCATTGGAGCCTCATCCAAACCGCCGCCGATAAGGGTTACACCATTCTTTTTGAGTAGCTCACGCACTGCTTTTTTTGTTAGCGTTTCTTTGGCTTTTCTGCGCGAAAGCTGTCGCCCTGCACCATGCGCCGCAGAACTTAAAGCGGATGCTATACCTTTTCCGCGAACAATAAAGCCCGGTGCGGTCATAGACCCCGGAATGATGCCCAATACGCCTTTGCCTGCTGGTGTCGCGCCTTTTCGATGCACAATCACCTCTGTACCATCCGCAAGGCTTTCTTTCCATGCAAAATTATGGTGATTCTCAACCATTGCCAAAGGTTTTTCGCCAATTGCTTTGGACAAACGCTTGTGGATTTGATGGTGACAAGCCGAAGCATAATCGCCTGCCAAATTCATCGCGCTCCAATATTCGGCACCTGCCGCTGAATCCAATTCTAACCACGCCAAATGCTTCGCTTCTTTCGGCAAATGACAACGTTGCATCGCTATTTTGGTGTAGTAATTCGCAATTTTCGCCCCCAATCCTCGCGAACCAGAATGGGATAAAATTCCAACATACTGCCCCACAGCCAAGCCCATTTCATTACTTGGATCGGTGATGTCCACAATGCCAAACTCCACAAAATGATTGCCGCCGCCAGAGGTGCCAATTTGTGCAAATGCGGTATCTTTTAGCCCTCGAACAAAAGGAATTTCTGCAAATTCTTCTCGCTCAAAAATGGCATCATCTATCGGATTTTTAAAGGTACAGCCCGCCCCAAATCGCGTATGATCCATCAAGGCTTTTTTAAATTGCTTATGGCTGCCTTTAATCATCGTTGTAGGCATCCCGTAGACCGTCAAACACATGCGGCAACCGATGTCTACGCCAACGCCATACAGAATCACTGTATTTTGAGTTGCCAAAACGCCGCCTATTGGTAAGCCATAGCCTTGATGTGCGTCAGGCATTAGGGCGGCCGCCACCGTAATCGGCAATTTGGCAGCCGTATACATTTGGTCTAAAGCTCCTTTTTCAATATTTTTTTTGCCAAATACCTGAAAAGGCACATGATTTTGTCGCAAATCAATCTGGCTTTTGGTTTGTTTGGTCTCTTTTTGGTGCAGCAATTCTTTGGCAATGCTTCCTAAAGCCACATTCTGCACATAAGCGTTAGGGTCTTTCAACACCGCCGATAGCAAATCCAATTTCACCGCCTTGCTTTTGGCTTTGAAATGCTGCTTCATCACATTCAGGGAAATGCCTATCACTCGCCCTTGTGTATACCCTATTTTTACCAAATCTCGCCCTTTTAATTTTCCCTTTCCCATCTTGTTATCAATTATTGGGTTATTTAATTTTTGTAGAAACACAAGATTTTTAGTTTCCACATACATTCATTCAGCAAACAGTATTGGCGAATTTTTAGTTTCCTTTTCTATTTTTTTATTAAAAAAAAGAGGTGGATTGTCATTTTTGTAAAGATAATTCATGAATTATAAATCCAAAAGTTCAAAAGTTCAAAAGTTCAAAAGTTCAAAAGTTCAAAAGTTCAAAAGT
>JAHDHV010000424.1:2520-5278 GCA_020631155.1 Bacteroidota bacterium
CAAAAGTTCAAAAGTTCAAAAGTTCAAAAGTTCAAAAGTTCAAAAGTTCAAAAGTTCAAAAGTTCAAAAGTTCAAAAGTTCAAAAGTTCAAAAGTTCAAAAGTTCAAAAGTTCAAAAGTCTAAAAATCTAAAAGTCTAAAAATCCAAAAGTCTAAAAGTCTAAAAATCCAAAAGTAAAACCAATGGATATGTGATACGTATAATGATATAAAAAGAAATGGCTATGGAATGGAGAAAGTATGATTTACCAGAAAATATTAAAGAATGTATAATTTTAGCAGAAAAACATGCATTAATTTCAAAAGAGTATTTACAACAATTAGATCAAGCAGAAGAATTAGCTTTAAGACAAGGGGAATCGTTTTTAAGAATGTTGATATTGAGTGACAAGGCCTATCACTATTATTTAAATGCAAATGTAGACAAAGCAATTCAGTGTACAAAACAAGCAGTTACTGTTGCTATTCATATCAATAATCGAAAAGAACTAGCTCGATTTTATTGCAATTTGAGTAGCTTTTTTATACATAAAATGCATTTAGAAAAAGCAATTGAATGTAGTTTTGAAGCCCTAAAATTAAATCCTGATGATGTAAAAAAGCAAACTGTATATATGAATTTGGGGGTGATATTTCGCAAAAAAAAGGAATATAAACAGGCATTGGAATATTTGAATAAAGCAGTAGAAATTAATCAAAAAAGTCAAGATAAGGGGGTAGGACTGTGTTATTTATATAGCAATATTGGAAATATTTATTTAGATAGTAAAAATTATGAGTCAAGTATTGTCAATTTTAAAAAAGCAATCAGCTATTTCTCTGATAAAGAAAATGTTATGAGTAAATTAATTGCTTTGGAGGGGATTGGCGAGGCTTTACTAAATCAACAAAAATTTCAACAAGCCATTGATTATTTTCAACATGCAATGCTTATTGCGGAGGACAAAAAAATGCATGTCAACATTAGTCACTTGACTTATAACATGGGAAAAAGCCATAAAGCATTAAAACATTATCAAAAAGCCATTACCATTTTTGAAAAAGCCATTACAATAGCTAAAAAATATGAGCTAAAAGAACAGTTGTTATTGATATTAAATGATTTACAACAAACACATTGTTTAAATGGAGATATACACAGTGCCTATGCCATTCAAGGGGAATTATTAAGGGAAAAAGACGTGCTTTTTGAAGCATTACAAAAGCAAAAACTAGATAAATTAATGCATAAAAAAGAACAGGAAATAGATGTACTAAAGGAACAAAATGAACAAATAAAGCAGCAAAATAAACGCATTAAACAGCAAAATACAGAGCTCAAACAATATGCTCATATCATTGCTCATGATTTGCAAGAACCACTAAGAAATATTAATGGATTTTCTACTTTGCTAAAATATAGATGTGTAAAGGAGCTTTCAGGTACCTCTAAAGAGTATTTAAATTTCTTGATTCGCTCAAGTGAACAAATGCATCAACAACTAAATGATTTGCTAAAATATGTAACTGTTGATAATTCAAAAAATGCCTTTGAAAAGGTAGACTTAAATAAAGTATTAGAAAAAGCTTTATTTTCGTTGCAAAAGGAAATTCAAGAAGCCAAAGCAACAGTTAATTACACAAATTTACCAAGCCTATTTGCTCATGAAGCCCAATTACAACAATTATTTTATCAAATAATACACAATGCACTCAAGTTCAGACATAAAGATCGAAATTGCAGTATAGATATTCAAAGTGAAATAGATAATGGATTTTGTTCAATTACAGTACAAGACAACGGAATTGGCATACAAAAAGAGTATTTGAAAAAAATATTTATTCTATTTAATAGGGTAGACAAAAAAAAGTACAAAGGAACAGGAGTTGGCTTGCCTATTTGCCAAAAAATAGTTCACAATCACAATGGAACAATTAAGGCTTTGTCGAATGAAAACAATGGAACTTGTATTTCGTTTACCTTAAAATTAGAAGAAATTTTTTAACTTAAAATCAATGAGCCATGTCTATAAATCTACAAGCCGTTGCCTTTGTCAAAAATACACGCACCCAAGTTGAGGACGATCAATGGGGGACGGTATTATCCGAAATTGCATTAGCCGAGCACATCCCAACCGAAGCTTTTGAGGGAATTACCGATTTTTCCCATTTACACATCCTATTTTACATGGACAAAGTAAGCGAGAAAAAAGCAGTTGCACAATATCGGCATCCACGCAACAACAAAGATTTCCCCAAAGTCGGTACCTTTGCCCAAAGAAACAAAAGCAGACCCAACAAAATCGGACTAACCACCGTCACCCTAGTTGAGCGCAATGGCCGAAGCATCACAGTCCGCCATTTAGATGCCATTGACGGCACACCCGTTTTGGACATCAAGCCCGTAATGCGCGAATTTCAACCCAAAGGAACCATCCAACAACCAGATTGGGCAACAGAAATTATGGCCAATTATTGGTGATGTGGTTGTGGGTTTTTGGTTGTGGGTTTTATGGTTGTGGGTTTTATGGTTGTGAGTTTTGTAGTTGAGAGTTTTGTAGTTGTGGGTTTTTGGTTTGGAGTTGTAAACTATAATGAAATCTACCAATCACGAATCTACTAATCACAAATCCACGAATCCACAATTTCCTAAATTTCCCCCAATCGCGTTAATTCCTCACTAACCACCCAAAGTCGGCGGCTGACTTCCACATTATACGATTGCTTATTGCTTTTTTTGACTTTCTTTTTAGCAAAATATTTACCTGTAATCCCCTCTA
>JAHDHV010000425.1 GCA_020631155.1 Bacteroidota bacterium
CTGCTTCTGTTGCAGCCTCATTCATGCACTGCTCAATTAAAGGCACATCATTTAAAGTTTCAGCAGAGCAACCAAAAAACTCTACTAAAATATGTCTTCCTAATGTACTCATGATTCGTTGAAATGTAAGTTTTTTTGTTTTTTAGAAATGTTTTTTTTGCTAAATAGAAGAATAAAAGTGATTTTTTTAACTTTCTAACTCACCTTTTGCTGATTTCAAAATGAGAAAATAAGAATTAAAAATAGCTATTATAAAATACATAAACCACTAATTGATAGGTGCTTATGTTTTTTAAAAAGGTTCGACCCCGCTGGGGTCGTATTACTAGGTCATCATTTCCAACTAACATACTTTGACCCTGCTAGGGTCATTTGTTTGTCCAGTGACCGCAGAGCGGTCAAAGTATGTTAGAAAAAAGTGAAGAGTTCTTCTTTGACCCCAGCGGGGTCACACCTTTTAAGGCTTGAAAAAAAAAAACATAAACTTCTGAAAATCAAAAACTTAGTGATTATTTAAGATAATTAAAAATAAATGAATTACTTTTTTGTTTAATCTGTTTTTTGCAAAATAAAATCAGCGAACAGCAAGTTCTAATGCTATGAAATTACGGATATATTTGCCAAATAACCAGTATGTTTGCGAATATTAAACACTTGTCCACCGCCCAAAATTAAGTACTGTCCTTTAATTCCTCTTAATATTCCGCTAATCGTAGGGGTTTTGTCAAAGCTCAAACTTTTAATTTTTTGAGGGTAGTTTGTTACTGGATATTGCAATTCAGTAATCTCATCATTAGAGCTGTAAAACTGTTGTAAATCTTTAGGAATAAAAGCTTTAAGCTCTTGTTTTTTAGCTAATATATTAATATCAGTAGCCAATATATTTTTTAACATTCGCTGCCAGTTAGTTTTGTCTGACACCTGTGTTTTTAAAGCAACTTCAATTTGTCCCGCAAAATTTCTATGTGGTGTTTCTGCAAATCGAATCGCTTTCCAAGCTCCTTGATCAATCCACCGAGTAGGAATTTGGTCTTGTCGGGTTACGCCAACTTTTAGCCCACTTGAAATTGCTAAATAAACAATATGTGGCTGTAAATGATGTTTTTGCTCCCATTCTACATCCCGTCCTTTGCCTAAATGCGCTTCACATAGCTCGGGGCGAATAATACAGGGGGAATTTTGAGGGGCATTTTTAAAGCAAGGATAACAAAAACCCTGTGCAAAAGACTTTTTAGTTACTCGTCCACATACCTTGCAATTAATCACCCCTTCAAAAGATAGCTGAATCTTTTTTTCTATTAAGTGATTCATTACAATGTTTTCTCCACCCAATTGCAGTTCATATTGAATAGGTTGACCAAGTTGTGAACGCATTTTAACTAAATTACCCGTATATTTCATATAGTCGTAGATTAATTTTAGAGGGCAAAAATACGCAAAAATGTTCATACTAATGCTTACTTATTTGCTCAAAAATAGTGTCTATGGAAAAAAATAAACTTGCGTTATTTTGTTGAAATTTTTTTTAAAAAAAAATACTGTTCGAGTATTTTGACTATTAAAAACAGGCTAATTAAGAATTAATTGTTGAAAAAAATAATATGTTTTTTGTTGTGAGTTATATAATTGAAATAATTTTAAATAGCAGTTTTGATATAGTAATAAAATGTTTTAGCGTTTTATTAAGAGTGAATTAAATAGTTTATTTATTTTTAATAAGAGCTTTTGGTAAAAGTGTTAGAAAATATAGTAATGCTGAAATAAAAATAAACTACTTCATGTTCTTGACACCCTAAAAAAAAATTAGAAAGTGCAATTTTTTGTGTCATATTTTTGTCATGGGTAAAAATAATTCCAACTTTCTGAAACTTTTCCAGTTCAAATCAGTACACTCAATCACAATTTATTGCTAGAAATTGTAAACTAATTTAGAAGATATTTTTTAAGAAAAGCTAGTTACCCAAGATAAGATAGTTTTTAGTTTTAAGGAAAAGAGCTGAAATTAGATGATGAGAGAAAAAGCGTTCTATACTATCCCAAAAGCAAAAAGAAATATAACTTTTGGGATAGTTTTTTTTGCCCTGTTACATATCCTATTTTTATCAACACCTACATTACTCAGAGCTCAAGGGTTATCAACTCCCTCTTCATCTACTGATACAGTTATTAAGCAAAAAAAAGATAATGTAATAAATAAAACATTTGAAATTGCTTATGTAACTAGCTTGGCAAGTACTACGAAGCATTTTAAGGGTTTTACTACTGGTTTGTTGGTGAATCAGCACTTAACAAAGCGGTGGGGCTTGCAAACGGAGTTGACACTGAGTAATTTGAAGGCTAAAAATTTGAATAGTCATAATGCTAGAGTTCATTATGGAACTTATACAGATTCATTAAGTCAGCAGATAACAATTGGCAACCTTTATTATTTAAGTGTGCCAGTTACATTAAATTATCAATTAACAAACTATTGGAAAATCGGATTAGGCCCTAGATTTTCTATATTGGCAAACACAGCAAGCACCTTTACAGAACAGCGTCATTATTCACATCCTCTAATAGAAGATAGGGTTGTTCAACGAAAACAATTGGCTTATTTTAATGGGCTGCGAACTTGGGATGTTGGACTGACAATAGGCTCTATGTTCAATCTGGGCAAGAGGGGGTTTTTGTCACTCAGATACCATTGGATGTGGAATGATGTTACAGAGAATGCTTATTATCAGAATAATGTGAATGATAATAATAGTCATTTTGAAGTGGGGCTGGGGTATCGCTTCCTTAAATTAGGTAAGCAAGAGCTTAGTGTTGAGGAGGAAAAGCAGCTAGAAGGCATACAAAAAACGCAACAGCAAAGTCGCTTTAAAATGGGCTTGATAGCTGGCGTTACTAACTTTGAAATTGGCGCATACTCAGCAGGTTTGGTATTTGATTACAATAAAATATTTCAAGCATCAATTAAATATAGTGTTCGCAATGTCAAGCCAATTACCATTTTGGAGGATGCGGAATATTATGAAGGAGCAACCCTAGTACTTTCCCAAGAACGAGAGGAAACTTTTAATCAACTACACTATTTAGAAGTTCCTTTAATGCTTAAATTCAATATACTAGACCGTTTTGCTTTAATGCTCGGGCCTCAAATTGCATTATTGGCAAACAGTCAGAGCATTGTTCGGGAGTATGAAAATGGAGCTTTACAGGCTGAATATAATACTTTTGGCTCTGCAATAAGTGAACTCCCCCCAGTAGATGTTGCATTGAATATAGGCAGTGACTTTTTATTAACAAAAAACTTTTCAATTAATTTAAATTATTTTCAAAGTTTAATTCCCATTACAGACAACAACCACAAACGCTTTCAATCAGGATTGCAAGTATCACTAATTTATTATCCATTGAACTTATTAGAACATCCTTTTTGAAAAAATAAAAAAGAATAAACATTTTAAAGCTAAGAAAAAGAGAACTAGTTATCTTAATTCAAAAAATGACCCTATTCTTTTCAGGCAAAAACACGTAACAAACAGTTTATGTAATCAATTGCCTACTACTTAAAATCGTTTTGCTTCAGTGAGATAGGTTGTATTCACTTTAGTTTTTATATGAAGTTGATGGTTTGGGAATGGAAAAAGTGTGAAGTGTTATGTGTAAAAAAACGATTTTAAATACACAAAAAATATTCGCTTATTTTTTTGTATTAACAATAGGTCTAAGTGTAAGTAGCTGTTATAAAAATGATTTTGAAACAGTTGTGGAATATGAAAACGCCCCTATTTTTTATGTTGATGCTCGCTTAGGAAGTGAGGTATTAGACATAAAAGTTGGAGAAAATGACTATTTGGTTGATTCATATAATACACAAATGGATTTTTGGACAGCAACCATTAACACTTATGGTACAAAATTTTGGAGTGCTAATAATACAACAGCACTTTTAATAAATATTGCAAATACGGCTAAGAAACCCTTTTCAGACATTGTTCGTCCCGGTGAATTTTCTTTTCTAACTTATCAACTATCAGGAAAAGAAGGAGTAGAAGTCGCCATTATTAGAGACGGGCAATACTATTCTTCTCGTAGTGATGATGACAAGCTACAAACAACGAGTGTATTTAACATTCAAAAAATAGAACCTTATGAGCTAGGAGAAGATGAAAACGAATATTATAAAGTTACCTTTTCTATTAGTTGTGTTTTATCTAATGGAGAAAAACAACTTCCTTTTGAAAGCAAAAGCATGACTGCTTTACTTCAGCCATAGTGTGAATACATGAGTTGATGATGAGTTTGATATTAAACTTATCTCAAATCTCTAGGATTACTGATGTCTGATAAAAAAACAGCTAATTTTAAAAGTGTTAAATACACATTCTTAGTTCATTGAGTGCCAGTAGGTACTTAACTGTATTGTTGAAACCAATGTTCAGTGTTGTTTATCTGTATAAATACGCAGATTTATTATCACTACATACTACAAAAACAGCCTGAACATAATGTTTCAACAATTTAAAAAAAGAGGCAATAGTGATTTTTAGTAGTACTTTTTACCCCTAGAAAGACATTTCTAGGGGTTTTTTGCGTTGGTATAATTTGGTATAAGTTTTCAGCAGCAATCAGCTTGAAGCTAAATATACAATCCACCAAAAAAACAAAAAATGCGACCACTAAACATCATACAATCAGCTATTTATACTACAGTTAGCTTAATCATTTTGGCAGTGTTTTTATGGTATCAACAGGCTACAACAGAACAATTGCTATGGTTGTTAACACCAACTACTCAACTGACTTCGCTATTTACAGGGCTACCTTTTATGTGGGAAACGCCACTCGGTTATAGTTATCCACCTTTAAAAATACTCATCAATAAAAGCTGTGCGGGATTGAATTTTACCCTCATCATATGGGGTATTTCTGTATTTTTTTTTAGTCGGTATTTTATTACATGGAAAACGAAAGTAGGGGCGGTAATCGGCTTTGCAGCAATCGCTTATCTATGTACTATTTTTGCCAATGCTTGCCGTATTACTACTGCCATTTTTTTACTAAACTTGAGCGTAAAATTACCCCTACTAGCCAAACCTGCGGTACATCAAGCAGAAGGGATTTTATTTTACCTTAGCTTTTTGGTTGCTTATTTCTTAATCATGAATTATTATTTTAAGACCAAAGAATGTGAATAGGGCTTTTTGGATGTTTAGACTTTTGGATGTTTAGACTTTTGGATGTTTAGACTTTTGGATGTTTAGACTTTT
>JAHDHV010000426.1:126-5238 GCA_020631155.1 Bacteroidota bacterium
AAAAAGCTAAAAAGCCAAAAGTCCAAAAAGCTAAAAAGCCAAAAGTCCAAAAAGCTAAAAAGCCAAAAGTCCAAAAAGCCAATTCCTACTTTAATTCTATAATACTTACACCTGCTCCACCATACTGCGGGTCTTCATCTCGAACTGATTTTACGGAATCGTAACGGCGTAGCATTTCGCGGATGGAACGGCGTAAAATACCATCGCCAATCCCATGAATGATTTTCAATTCGTCTATGTTGAACAATAGGGCGCGGTCTACCAATTCGTCTACCAATTGTAGGGCTTCCTGTCGGCGCATCCCTCTGATGTCTACATTGCTTTCAAATTCGCTGCGTGCTTCGAGGGTGTCAAATACCTGTACCGTTCCCTTTTTCACCTTTTCAGGCACCGCCTCCACTGCTACCAACTCTTTGACTTTTGCTACGGTTCGCAAGCCACCAAAGGTAACAACAGCGCGATTTTTTCGCAATTCAACAACCGTTCCAACCTCTTTGCCTGTTCGCAAACGAACTGAACAGCCTTCTTCTATTTTCTCATCAACATCTCGATAGTAAATATTATCTTTTAATACTTCTATTGCTTCTTTTAATTCCCTTTTATCTTGAGCAACTTCCTCTTTTATTTGCTTAATAATTTTTTTCTCTCCTTTATTTTCATTCCAATCTTTTATTAATTTCTCAAATTTCTTATTTGTACTACTCAGTTCATTTAATGCCTTTTCTTTAGTAGCCAAAATAATTTCTTTTTGTTGTTTGTCTAATGCCTCTTCTTTGATTGTATATTCTTTAATTAATGCAGTCAATTCTGCTTCTTTTTTGGCAATAGAACGTTCTTTCTCTATAACTACCTGTTTTTCTCTTTGTAAATTGCTTAACAGTTCATCAAATTCTTTAAACTTGGAATCTACTTTTGATTTTGCTCGTTTAATTAATTCTTTACTCAAACCACTTTTTGTAGCTAATTCAAAAGCGAAGGAACTACCCGGTTTGCCAATTTCCAATTTATATTTTGGGGAGAGTGTACGATAATCAAAAGTCATACAGCCATTGAATACACCTTTTGTTTTGGTGGCAAATACTTTGAGGTTAGAATAGTGTGTGGTAACAATGCCATAGCAGAATTTTTTGGTCAACTGCTCTAAGAGAGCTTCCGCAATAGCTCCACCCAAAGATGGGTCAGTTCCAGAGCCAAATTCATCTATCAAAATGAGGCTTTTGCCATTGGCATATTCCACAAAATGCCGCATATTTCGCAGGTGGGAACTGTAGGTACTCAAATCATTTTCAATAGATTGCTCATCGCCAATATCTACAAAAAAGTGGCGGTAAATAGTCATCATTGAATGGTCATCTATAGGGACTAAAAAACCCGCTTGAAACATCAATTGAATGAGTCCTACTGTCTTGAGCATCACCGATTTGCCACCTGCATTGGGGCCGCTAACTACCAAAATTCTATCGGCTAGAGACAACTCCAAATTTAGGGGAACCGTTTTTTTATCTTCTGCTTTATTTTTGAGAAATAAAAGCGGATGTTTGGCATTAAAAATCTCCACTCGTCTATCATCAGACAACATGGGCATTTGAGCGTTAATATCCCAAGCAAAGAGGGCTTTGGCGCGGATAAAATCAAATAAGCCCAACATGCGCCCATACTGTCGAATGGGGTCTACAAAGGGGCGAATTTTGTGGCTCAATTCTTTTAAAATGCGATAAATTTCGCGCTTCTCAGCCTGCTGTAATTCAACAATGCGATTACTAATTTGTAGCGTTTCTTCGGGTTCAATAAAGGTTGTGCTTCCTGTATTGGATTCATCGTGAATGATGCCGCGCACCTTGCGTTTATGCTCCGCGGGAACAGATAATACTCGCCTCCCAGCGCGTACACTCTCCACATTATCGGTCAACCATCCACGCTTTTTATAGTCATTCACCAAGGTTTTGAACTTGCGTTCTAGGTCGCGATACTCATTCGTTGTAGCCTTGCGGATTCGGGTTAATTCTTTTGAAGCATTGGCGCGAATTTTACCATCATCATCCAAAATCAACTTAATGCTGTTGATTAATTGCTTTTCTACGCTAATGTTTTTGGTGAGTAGTAATAATTCGGGATAGCGTTCTTTGCGATTGCCATCCCCTAGTGAGAAGTAACGCAAGATTTCAAAAACGGTACTTAATACTTTGTAAATTCTAAATATTTGTTCTTCACTCAACACATAACCGTCTATTGCGAGCAGCTTCAATTCTTCCCTCAAATCCAAATAATTGCTAATAGGAAATTCGCCTTCTTCCATCATAATCAACTGCTTAAATTCATGTACTTGTCGTAACAGTCGTTCAATGGTTTTAGGTTCAGCTTGTATTTTAACCTTATTCACAAAGTTTTTTCCCATAGTGCTTTTGCAATAGTTAGCAACAAGCTCTAATATTTTATCAAACTCTAATTTGGTAAATAAATCTTTTGGGTATAAACTTGTTTGATATTTATTAACTCTCTGATATCCTTTCATTTTTCTATTTCTGTCTGTAACGGTAACCGTTTAGATGCAACAGCATTTTTACAAAAGTAGTTCAATTCGCAATATTATTGTTCATTTTTTGCAGAAAAAAAAGTTAGCAGTTCGTAACAGTCTTACTAAGTAATTCTTTACTATATTAGGAAATCATTTACTTTGTTCTTAAATTTGACACTTAAAAAAATACATTTAATAGATCCATCTATTAAAACAACATAAAAAACAACTACCAATGACTTCAAAAACATGTTTAAATCTGATAGCAATATGGGCTTTTGTGTTTGCTATTGCTTGTAACTCAAGCAAAAACATCCAAGAATCTAAAACTAATGAAACTGTAAAAAAGAAAGCAATAAAACAAGTCAAAGAATTTGAGGGAAAAATTATTTATGAGCTAATTTACAAAGATAGAACAGGAAGAATGACAGTGGAGCAAGTAAAAGCTGTTATAGGTAATCAACAGATTTACACAGTTAAAGGGAAGAAATATAAAAATGAAAAAAATGGACTATTAAATATGGTTCAATATTATCTAGGTCAGGATACCCTATATAGTCAAATAGCTGGGCAACTACATTGTACGGATACAAACTCTAATCCTGAAACGCTGGTTGATTTTAAAATTGAGGAAAAAGTAGATACTATTGCGGGAATTATTTGTGATTTACTCAGCATCACCTTAACAGAAGGCGGTACAATAAAGTATTACTTCAATAGGGATTATCACGTTAATCCGAATCATTATGAGAAACATGAATATGGGTTTTGGAAGTTTTGCACAGAAAAAACAAATTCTTTGCCCATAAAGCAAATTCATGATACAAAAGTAGCTTATGTAGAACTCACTGCGAAAGAAATAAAAAAAATAAGCATAGATGATGCAGAATTTGAATTGCCCAATTTGCCAAGAGTTATCATCCCTGCTCCTTCTCAGCAATCTTCTTCCAACGAAAAAGCAATGATAAAAACAGATACTATTCCTTTTGAACTAACAAAAGGCAATAACATTAAATTTAAAACAATTCTAAATAAAACAGATACCTTAGATTTGTTTTTTGATACTGGCGGTACAGAAATCGTGATGTTACACAGTAGTATCAAAGAAAAAACTACATTGCTAAAAGATAAAAATTCAAGTTACAAAGAAGAAAACTACGTTCCATTAGAAGAACTCAACACCCTTTCTATTGGCTCTATGACTTGGGATAGTTTGACTATTTATCCTGTAAGCATAGGCCCTAAAGAAATGGATGGTCATTTCGGATGGAATTTATTTAAAAATAAGATAGTTGAGCTAGATTATGACAAAAACTTAATGATTATACATCACTCTCCCCCCATAATATCAAAAGATTATACCAAAGTAGATTTAGAATATATCAACACTTTATTTTGTATACAAGGCGATTTAGAAGTGGATGGAAAAACCTATACTAACCGCTATTTATTTGATACAGGCTTTCAGCGCGCCATCGTTTTGGATAAAGATTTACGAGCAGAGGAAAAATTTCCGACTGATTTACCTGTACTTAAAGAAAGTAAATTAAAAAATTCAGTGGGAACAGTCTTTGTCAATAAGGTTGTCAATACAAATAAAGTTTGTTTTGCTAATGCTTGCGCCAAAAACGTGCCTGCTCAACTTATTGTAACACCCAATCCTGCAAGATTCAAAACACATATATTAGGCAATGAACTTTTAAAGCGTTTCAATACTATATTTGACTTCCCAAATAAGGTGGTCTATCTAAAACCCAATCAATTAATGTCATTGCCCTATGCGGATGCTTCATAGTTAGCAATTAAAAAATAAAATTAAAAACAGGATAATAAGTACTATACAATAATTAAACGGTACTCTTTGTTTGATTAAAATATTGGATTCCAATACTTTAGAACAAAATTTTGCATAATTAATTAGTGCTTGGCACTTAAGGTTTGTAAATAAATGAAAAAAAAAAAAATTTGGAAAAATTGTTGTACTTAACAATTATTATACGATTTTCCTCTTTTCTTGACACACTCATTTAGTTTATTAAAAGACCGCCTACTTACCTCAAAAGAAATCATAGAATACCTTCAAATAAATTGGTCAACAAGAAAAATGACAAATTATTTAAAGAATAAAAGTAATATTTTAGTAGCCAAAAACAAACCATTAAAATTTCAATTTACAAAAAATGGTACCAAAACTTTGTTTTAAACTAGCTAATTCTAATGTTCACGAAGTTAGTTACTCCATAAATATAAACAAAAAAATATCATAAAGACCTTCAACATATGAACAAACTTTGATGTATGCTGTTATTATAATAGTTACATGGCTTTATATTTTTAGTCATTTAACCAATTCTAAAATCCTTTTTATCTTTATGCTTAACAAACGGCTACTTTAACACTACAAGCTTGTCAAACTAGTTTAAAACCTTAAAAAAAAGGTAATCTTAAAGTCAAAAGAAACCGTTTTTTGCTAAGATAATTTGGTTTTTCGCTAAAAATTACGTATAGTAGACACGAATTTTAAATTTATTTTCTAAACAAGTTAAAACCTATTACCAGTATGGCAGCACCGAAGAAATTCAAGCCAAAAAATCCAG
>JAHDHV010000427.1 GCA_020631155.1 Bacteroidota bacterium
AGCTAAACAGCTAAACAGCTAAACAGCTAAATAGCTAAACAGCTAAACAGCTAAATAGCAATTTTAGAAACAAAGTGTTAAGAAGAAAATGAAACATACCAGTTTAAATTTTAGAAAACAGAGGCTTGATTTGATTATTCATCTATCTTTTCATCTTAAAACCTTATCAACTTTTGCAACCTTAAAACTTTTCCACCTTAAAACCTTCTAAGCTCCCCAAAATACAAAGCTATTTTTTTATTAACTTTGTGCTCTTTTTTATTTTACCCCAAAAAAAAATATTAATGAAAAAACTATTAACCATACTAACGTTTATGAGCATTGTTTTAGCAATTAGCACAACTGCCTGTGGCAACAAGGAAAGAGTCGTATTGATTAGTACAGAATATGGCGACATGAAAGCCAAATTGTACAATGAAACGCCTAAACATCGCGACAATTTCATCAAATTGGCAGAAGAAAAATTCTTTGATGGCTTGCTGTTTCACCGCATCATCAAAGGCTTTATGATTCAAGGCGGTGATCCTAAATCAAAAGATGCTGCACCTGGGCAAATGTTGGGCGATGGCGGACCAGGTTATACTTTACAAGCTGAATTTAATCCATTGTTTTTCCATAAAAAAGGTGCTCTTTGCGCTGCTCGACAAGGCGATCAGGTAAATCCTGAAAAAGAATCTTCGGGTTCGCAGTTCTATGTTGTACATGGCAAGCCCTTGACCGACGAACAATTGAACATGATGGAGCAACGTTTGAATGTTAAATATACTCCCGAACAGCGAGAAGTGTATAAAGCGGTGGGTGGCGCGCCTTTTTTGGATAATAATTACACGATTTTTGGCGAAGTTATTGAAGGTTTAGAAGTGATTGATAAATTGGCAGAAGTACAAACAGCTCCCGGTGATCGCCCTGTAAAGGATGTGAAGATGACCATAAAGGTGTTGAAATAGGTTTTTATTGAGATGGGAGAAGGCAGATTGTACTATGCCGTTCAATCAATTTTTACTTATACATTTTCCAACATTTTAGAAATGTGAAACGTTGGTTTGTTAATATTGTATTGTATTATATGGCATGGTAGAGGTGATTTATGTAAAGATGATTCATGAATGGTCTCCACTATACAAAACTCAATTGTTTTATTATTAATACTTTCCATATGTCTATTCCATCAACAGAACACTTGGAAACAGCTCCAATAGCTGTAACACCCTGTTTACTAAGCTACTTACCAATCTTGTATGTGGCTTGGTCGGATGATTTGCTAACTCCAACCGAAATTCAGGTGATTCGCCAGTCTTTAGAGGAGTGTGATTGTTGGCTGAGTGATGCGGAAAAACAGCAATTGAACCGATGGCTTGATCCAACTTGGCATCCATCTCCGCAAACACTACGGCGGTGGCTGAACACCATTCGCATCAATACGCTTCATGTGCCTAATGGTGAAACGGCATCTTTGGCGGAGTTGGGCATACAAATGGCATTGGCAAAACTACCCCTGCACAGTTCGGCACAACACAGCAGCGATGAGGCGCGGCAAGCACTGTTAAAGGTGGAAAAAGAATTGGGCTTGTCGGGAGAAGCATCTAGTCGAAGCCTATTAGACCAACGCCCAGAACCTGTTCCAGAGCAACCCACTCAGGCAAGTTTCAATGTTTCAGCAATGACCCAATTGTTGGATGGCAAACAGGCGGTGCTCAAACAACAAGTCCGCACTTTGTTGAGTGATCCTGTTTTCGCTTATGTGGATACTAGTGATAAAATGGCTTATCGAGCGCAAGTACTACAGTGGTGTCAATGGTTGGCAGATCAGGGCTTCGGGGCGGTATTGTACCCTAAACATTGTGGCGGTGCAGACGATATGAGTAAATACATTGCCATATTTGAAACGCTCGGTTGCCACGATTTGAGTTTGACCATTAAATATGGGGTGCAATTTGGCTTGTTTGGTGGCAGTATTTTGGCATTGGGAACGGACTTTCACCATCGAAAATATTTGCGTGATGTAGGTACTTTGGATTTACCGGGCTGTTTTGCAATGACCGAATCAGGGCATGGTTCTAATGTGCGAGATATTGAAACGGTGGCAACTTATATGCCTGATACTAAAGACTTTATCATTCATACACCCAATGAAAGTGCACGCAAAGAATACATTGGCAATGCCGCAATGCATGGGCAATTAGCAACTGTTTTTGCCCAATTATATACGCAGGGCGAATGTTATGGTGTTCATGCTATTATGGTGCCTATTCGAGATGAAGACGGTAATGCTTTACCTAATGTGCGAATTGAAGATAATGGCGAAAAATTAGGCTTAAATGGGGTAGATAATGGTCGAATTTGGTTCAATGGCGTGCGTGTGCCGCGCGAAAATCTGCTCAATCGCTTTGCGAATGTCGAAGAAGATGGCACCTATAAAAGTTCAATTAGCAGTGATTCTAAACGCTTTTTTACCATGCTCGGAACGCTCGTTGGCGGTCGAATTTGTGTGCCAATGGCAGGATTAAGTGCAGCCAAATCAGGTTTAGCCATTGCAATAAAATATGCAGCACGTCGCCGTCAATTTGGCCCAACAGATCAGCCCGAAACCATTATTTTAGATTACCCAACTCATCAACGGCGACTGTTGCCTTTGTTGGCAAATGCTTATGCCTTAGATTTTGCTCATAAATATTTGGCAAAACGTTTCTTAAAAAGAACAGAAGCCGACAGTCGAGCCATTGAAGGTTTGGCAGCAGGTTTAAAGGCAGTCAGCACTTGGAATACGACACAAACACTACAAGAATGTCGAGAAGCTTGTGGCGGAAATGGCTATTTGGCGGTTAATCGCTTTGCTGCATTAAAGGCTGATACAGAGATATTTACGACTTTCGAGGGCGACAATACTGTACTGATGCAGTTGGTAGCAAAGGGGAGGCTAGGGCAGTTTAGCCGAGAGTTTCGCAATATGAATTTATTTGGCTGGATAAAATATTTTTCCCATCAACTAGAAACGGCAGTAACAGAATTGAACCCTATCACGATTCGCAATACGGATGCCGAGCATTTGCTAGACAGCGATTTCCATTTGGATATTTTCCAATATCGAGAAGAATATCTGGTGACTTCCGTAGCAAAACGCCTGAAAAAACGCATTGACAAGGGCATGGATAGTTATGATGCCTTTTTGCAATGTCAAACGCATTTGGTCAATATGGCTCATGCATATATTGAACGCGTGATTTTGGAGCAATTTATTTTGGGCATCAAAAACTGTGCGGACGCTTCCTTGAAACCGATTCTTAAAAAACTGTGTGATTTATACGCTTTATCTACCATTGAAAAAAATAAGGGCTGGTATTTAGAACATGATTATTTGGAAGGTCGAAAAACAAAAGCAATTCGTAAAATGGTAGACCAACTATGCCGCGAACTCCGCCCAGATGCGCTGGCTCTAGTGGAGGCTTTTGCCATTCCCGATGCTTGTTTGGCAGCACCAATTGCAGTGGAAGGTGTTGGTTAGCAAGGCTTTAGAGATTGTAAAGTTAAATGGTTTTTAGAGTTTGGAGCTAAGTTGGCCTTTCGCCTTTTATTCCATTAATAAAAATAACAACAGATTTATTTGATTTTGTATAAATTTGATTAACAATTTAAAAGGTATTGATTTTTAAATTTATTAAAAAAATAAAAACCTTAAAGCCTTGTAACTTTTGGTATGTTTCAAATACCGAGTTTTTCCACCTAACAGTTTGTGGATTAGTGATTAGTAGATTAGTGATTTGTTTTTGGACGTTTTTTACTGATTGATTTCTTTTTGGATGTTTTCTGTAACGAAGGCTTTAGCTGTGATAATACTATAAAAATCAAAAACTTATATCCATGGTAAAAATTAAAAAGTGATTTATTTTAACTAATTTCTAATCACTAAATTGTAACAGCTAAATATCCAAAAGTCTAAATAGCTAAAAAGCAATCTCACAACCAAAGGGTAACCTGAGCCACATGTATGTGGTCAGGGGTTAGGAAGATAATGAAACATACCAGAAAAATCACATATCCAAAATCGTAAAGTCTCATATCTCATGTCTCAAATCTTATATCTAACTATATGCTAGTCGCAGAAATTTTGCAAATCATTCGTCAAGGCGAGGATAGTCAGCATCAATTTAAGGAAAATGTAACTAATGCCAGTGCTTTAGCTGCTGAAATGGTGGCTTTTTCTAATGGTAGAGGAGGGAAATTACTGATTGGTGTAGCGGATGATGGCACAATTTGCGGATTGACTTCCAATGATATTAGACGGTTAAATCAGTTGATTAGCAATGCTTCTAGTGATAATGTAAAAAACCCAATCCATGTTAACACAAGCACTTTGGAAATAAATGGGCAATTAATGATGTTGGTGGATATTCCCGAAGGAACGGATAAACCTTATATGGATAATAAAGGCGTTTTTTGGGTAAAAAGTGGAGCTGATAAACGGAGAGTAACTTCTAAAACAGAAATTAGAAGGCTGTTTCAAATGAATGATTTGGTTAATGCAGATGAAGTTATTGTGCGAAATAGCTCATTGGAGAATTTAGATAGATACTATTTAAGAGATGTTATACTCAAAATCTATCAACAAGATATTGCTGATTATTCGGAGCAAGCGTTACATCAGTTGTTACAAAATTTAAAACTAGCTAATAATGAACGTTTAACATTGGCTGGTTTACTGTTATTTGGTCGTTATCCGCAACAATTACAACCAATTTTTGACATCAAAGCAATTAGTTTTTGGGGAAATGATGGCACTGGTCAAACTTACCGAGATAGTGAAGACATTAAAGGAAATTTGGAAGTATTGTATAAAAAAGCAATGAGTTTCTTATTGAGAAATTTGCAAAAAATACAGGGCAATCAGGGTGTCAACAGCATTGGAATTTTAGAGGTTCCTGAAATCGTTTTGCAGGAATTATTAATTAATGCGCTGATTCATCGAGATTATTTTATTAGCGCACCTATCAAATTGTTTATTTTTGATAATCGCATTGAAATCATTAGCCCCGGTAGTTTGCCGAATAGTTTAACCATTGAAAATGTGAAAAATGGTATATCCCATGTGCGAAATCACCTACTCCACTCCTTTGCTGCCCAAATTTTACCCTATAAAGGCATTGGCTGGGGTATTAGACGAGCCTTAAAAGCCCATCCGTTAATTGATTTGATTGATGATAAATCAGCAGAACAATTTACAGCGATCATTCATCGTCCC
>JAHDHV010000428.1 GCA_020631155.1 Bacteroidota bacterium
AGGTAAGTTAGGTATTCTAACACCCGGACTAGGAGCTGTTTCTACTACTTTTATGGCAGGCGTTTTTGCAGTGCGAAAAAACTTAGCCAAACCCATCGGATCTCTTACACAAATGGGCACACTGCGTTTAGGCAAAAAAGTAGACAATCGAACCGCAGCCATTCGTGATTTCGTTCCTTTAACTTCACTAGATGACATCGTTTTTGGTGCTTGGGATATTTTCGAGGACAATGCTTATGAAGCAGCGCGCCATGCAGAAGTTTTGGAAAAAGACCTGATCGAATCTGTAAAAGAGGAACTAGAGCAAGTAAAACCTATGAAAGCGGTTTTTGATAAGCGATATGTGAAAAAATTAGAAGGCTCTTACATCAAAGAAGGGGCTACAAAAATGGAATTGGCAGAGGCATTGATGGAAGATATGCGTCAGTTTAAAGCCGACAATAATTGTGAGCGTTTAGTGGTTGTTTGGTGTGGCTCAACGGAGGTATACATCAAAGAAAGTGAGGTACATCAAACTGTTGAAAGCCTAGAGGAAGGCTTGCGAAACAATCACGAGGACATTCCGCCGAGCTTGATTTATGCCTATGCAGCCATCAAAATGGGTGTGCCTTATGCCAATGGCGCACCGAATTTGTCTTGTGATATTCCAGCTTTGGTAGAGCTTTCCAAGCAAACCAACACACCGATTGGCGGCAAGGATTTTAAAACAGGGCAAACATTGATGAAAACCATTTTAGCACCGGGTTTCAAGGCGCGTTTGCTAGGTTTAAGCGGTTGGTTTTCTACCAATATTCTAGGGAATCGCGATGGCGAGGTGCTAGACGATCCAGAAAGTTTTAAAACAAAGGAAGTGTCCAAATTAGGCGTATTGGATTGCATTTTACAACCCGAAGTTTATCCCGATTTGTACAAAAGCCTTTACCACAAAGTCCGCATCAACTACTACCCGCCGCGCGGCGACAATAAAGAAGGTTGGGACAATATTGACATCTTCGGTTGGCTAGGTTATCCAATGCAGATAAAAGTTGATTTCCTTTGTCGTGACTCTATTTTGGCTGCTCCAATCGTACTGGATTTGGCTCTTTTCTTAGATTTAGCTAGTCGCTGCGATATGAAAGGCGTACAAGAATGGCTGTCTTTTTACTTTAAGTCCCCACAAGTTGCTGCGCCTGAGAACTTAGAACATGATATTTTTATCCAATTGATGAAGCTAAAAAACACGCTTCGCCACCTAAAAGGCGAGGATTTAGTAACGCATTTGGAAACAGAAAGCTATGATTAGCGTTAGAGATTAGAAATCAGAAGTTAGAAATCAGAGATTAGAAGTTAGAAAGCTAGATTAAGTAATTGATTATCA
Source organism: Bacteroidota bacterium (assembly GCA_020631155.1). Lineage (GTDB taxonomy): Bacteria > Bacteroidota > Bacteroidia > Chitinophagales > UBA2359 > JAHDHV01. Next base: position 1,358 of record JAHDHV010000428.1, read on the forward strand.
ATTAAGTAAGGGGAAGTAGAAAGGGTAAAGTATTTATTTATTTTTTTACGAAAAAACTTTTCTTTAAAAAAAAAAAATATGAAACTTTACAACTTTTTAGCCTTAAAACCTTGCAACTCTTTTTATGTATAAATTTTTTGCAACAGTTGGTTATGCAGGTTATTTTCCTATTGCCCCAGGTACAGTCGGGGCAATAGTTGGCTGTGTGTTTTATACTTTGTGTAGTGAATATTATTATTTGTTATTTGCAGGAAATACAGGCCATTACATATTTGCATTGGCCATTCTGTTGTTCTTTGCGATTGGGGTGGTATCGGCGAGTAAAATGGAAGCGGAATATGGTGAAGACCCTTCTGTGGTTGTGATTGATGAGTTAGTAGGCGTTTGGATAGCCCTTTTTTTAGTGCCTTACACTTGGCCCAATTTGCTATTGGGTTTTATATTATTTAGAATATTTGACATTTTCAAACCTTTAGGTATTAGGTATTTAGATAAAAAAGTCAAGGGCGGCTGGGGCATTATGTTAGATGATGTGTTGGCAGGTATTTATGCCAATATTGTATTACAGCTGTTGAGGGTTTTTTAAGGTAGAGACGTAAAACTTTATGTCTCAAAAAAAAAAAATTACGTCTGTGCAAAGTTTTAAGGTTAGAAAGTTACAAGGTTTTTTTATATATTGACAATAGCTGATTTCTAGCCAAACTTTGTAAATCTTACATCTTGTATCTTAAATCTTAGGTCTCATTGCTAATCTCCACCGCAAAAAAATAAATTATCTAGTTTATTCTTGGGAAACTATTTGTCCTTTTTTTACATTATTTAGAATAAGGGAATGTTACTTATTATCTTCACATTTCTTGTACTCTTAACTAAAAAAACATCATGTCAAATTTACTGCGTTCTGGTTTTTCCCGACTACCCAAACACAAACAATTCAGTTACAAACCTCGCTACTACGATCCAGAAGAGGAGGAGCGAAAAGAAAGATTGGGCGAAAAATCTATCAAAATGGAGAAAGGCAGCTTTTTTAAACGAAAAAGTGGCGGACATTTGGTAGGGGCTTTATCCGAGCGGCAGGTCGTTTATCAAGACCGCCGCAACAAAGGCCAATTAAGTCGAGTTTTATTACTGTTTGCAATGTTGTGTTTACCCCTTTTGTATATTTTTGATCAGATGAATGGATTTGTAGCCATTACCTTATTAGTTATTTTACTGATATTATTTATCATAAAAGTAAATAAATTTTAATGCCAGATGTAATTCGACTGCTTCCTGATGCGATTGCCAACCAAATTGCTGCTGGAGAAGTCATTCAACGCCCTGCATCGGCGGTGAAGGAGTTGCTAGAAAATGCGATAGATGCAGGTAGTACCAATATTCAGTTAATCATTAAAAATGCAGGGAAAACCCTAATCCAAGTGATTGATAATGGTTGTGGTATGTCCGAAACTGATGCTCGTCTATGCTTTGAGCGTCATGCGACTTCCAAAATCCGACAAGCAAACGACTTGTTTGACATTCGCACCCTCGGTTTTCGCGGCGAAGCGATGGCTTCCATTGCAGCAGTAGCGCAGGTAGAATTAAAAACACGCCCTAAAAACCAAGACATTGGTACGCGAATACTGGTAGAAGGCTCTACGGTTACCTCGCAAGAAGTTTGTCAAACACCTCAAGGAACTTCTTTAGCCATTAAAAATTTATTTTACAACATTCCCGCCAGACGAAATTTCCTAAAATCCAACCCTGTTGAAACACGTCATATTGTAGACGAATTTCAACGAGTAGCTCTCGCCAATCCCAAAATTGCTTTTTCATTCCACAACAATAATGTAGAAGTTTTCCGACTGCCCTCTGCCAATTTGCGGAGGCGGATTGTGGCTTTATTTGGCCATAATGTGAATGAAAAACTCATTCCTATTGAAGAAGAAACCAATTTTTTGAGAATCTATGGTTTTATTGGAAAGGCGCAATATGCACGCAAAACTAGGGGAGAGCAGTACTTTTTTGTCAATGAGCGATTTATTAAGAGTAGCTACCTCAATCATGCGGTAATAAAGGGGTATGAAGAATTATTGCCTGAAAAAAATTATCCTTTATATGTGATTTTCGTGGACATAGACCCTAGCCGAATTGATGTAAATGTGCATCCTACCAAACAAGAAATTAAGTTTGATGATGAAAAAGTAGTGTATACTTTTATCAATGCCGCCGTCAAAAGGGCTTTGGGTACGTATACTTTAACACCAACCCTTGATTTTGAGCAAGATGTGAATTGGGGATTTATGAGGGAACAGCGTGCACAAACTACGCCTCAAACAAAGGTAGTTCCAACAAAAAACGTTCAACAAACACCAAAAATAAATCAAAAAGAGCCACCGCAAGTGACTAGAGTACAAAATGCGGAATCCAAACCATTAACCAAACATAAAACCACAGGAACACCAAAAGAGCAGAAGCAAAAATGGCAAATAGATAAAAAAGGTCAAAAAAACTGGGAAGAACTCTATCGAACTGAGGAAGTGATGCCTACAGAAAGACAGCCTACTTTACCACCTAAACAGGAACCCAAAACAATTACGATTGAAAGCAGTTTGAAATCAAAAGCTGGTGGAATAGGCAAGGGGCAAGTTGATAAAGAAGGGCAATTACACGAAACGGTCCCTTATCAACTGCATCGCCGATACATCGTTGCGCCAATTAAGTCGGGTTATATTTTGGTGGATCAACAAGCAGCGCATGAGCGTATTTTGTATGAAAAATATTTGAATAAATTGGAGGACACAAAAGCCATTACACAACAACTCTTGTTTCCACAAACTATAGAATTGCCGCGCGCTGATGCGGTTATTTTAAGCGATATTTTAAGCGATATTCAGGCACTAGGTTATGATATTCAAACGTTTGGACGAAACACATTTGTCATTCACGGCGTACCATCAGATGTAGGAAGTGCAGGAGACGAGCAGCAGTTGATAGAAAGTTTGATTGAACAGTACAAATTGAACTTGACAACTTTGAAATTGGACAAACGCAGTAATTTATTACGCACAATGGCGGTAAATAAAGCCATTAAAACAGGGCAAAAGCTGACAGTAGAAGAAATGCGGCGATTATTAGATGAATTATTTGCTTGTACTATGCCATATGCAGCCCCTAACGGGCGTTTAACGTTTATTAAGTATAACCTAACGAACATCGAAAAACAGTTTAAACAAAAAAAAGGTTAATTTTTTATCGTTTTCAAGGTATGTTTCAAAAACAGTGTTTTTCTACCTAACAGTTTGTAGATTCGTGATTAGTAGATCAGTGATTCGTTGTTGGGCTTTTTAGTTTCTTTTTGAATGAGTTGTGTAAAGACGGCTTTAGCTGTTAAAGTTCTTGTAAGTGATTAACAATCAAAAATTGATAGCTGCAAGAAAGCTCAAAAAATAAGTACTACAGAATAATTAAACGCTACTCTTTGTTTGATTAAAATAGTGAAATTCAATACTTTAGAACAAAATTTTGCATAATTAATTAGTGCTTGGCACTTAATTTCCAACTTCTGTACTCTAATCGCTAATTTCTAAAAGCCAAATAGCAATTTTAGAAACAAAGTGTTAGGAAGAAAATAAAACATTCCGTTTTCAAAAACGCGCTGTGTATGTAGAAACGTATTATACTAAGTACTTGGACAAAATTAATGTTGCAATAGTAAAAGACTAAACTGCTCACTTCTAATACTTTAGAACAAAATTGTGCACAATTAAATAGTGCTTGGCACTTACGTCTCGGATTAAAATGAAAATTACTAGAAATAGAACGAAAATTACCTATACAGATAACAAACATTTATGAGTTACGAACCCGGTCGCATGAATCTATTGCCCGA
>JAHDHV010000025.1:0-20979 GCA_020631155.1 Bacteroidota bacterium
ATAATGCATTTATGTTGTTCTTTGTTTGTTTGTTGAGTATCCATTTTATGTTAGACTTTTGGATTTTTGGATGTTTAGCTTTTTAGCTTTTTGGATGTTTAGCTTTTTGGATTTTTAGCTTTTTGGATTTTTAGCTTTTTAGCTTTTTAGCTTTTTGGAAATTTAAGGGGCAAATTTACAAATGTTTCTGTTATCCTTCAAATAAGTGTTGTGTTTCCTGTGTAGAGGCGCGATTAATCGCGTCTTAGAGTGGTTAAAAAACCTTTGAACTTTGCAACCTTAAAACCTTTCAACTCGGAAGTTTATTCTGCTATTTTAATGCTGTGAAGCGAGGCGTTGTAACCTGCCCAAATGCCGATTCCACCTTCAATATTAGAGACAATTTCTGTTTGAGTGCCTAAGGGACCGTTGGTATTTGCACCAAATTCGAGGGTGCGCCAAAATTCGTAGGTATCAAAATCAATGGTACACCATTTTAGGGTTACAGAATCTCCTTTTTCAAAATAGCCATAAGTATCAATATCAATTTCGATGCTTCGGGCTTGTCCTCTATCTATAGGAAAAAAGAACTCTAAACCGTTGATAATCAAATCATCGAAAGAAGAGCGAAGCGGAGCAATGAAAGCACCCTCATTTTGCTGTGTATACACTCGATAGTAGTTACCTAATGTGTCGGGATCAGTGAGTTGTGCCATTACGCGCCAGTAGTCTGCAAATTCTGGGGCTTCGTGTTGTTCAATCCAGAGAGAATCCAAAGGAATTGTCTCTGGAATATGCGTTGTTGCAGTGATTATTTTCCCATCCGTAGTTTGAATATTTAGCGTATAAGTAGTATTCGATTCGCCAATAATTTCGGGATTAAATACATCTGCTACAGAGTACACACAATACTCAAAATTGCTACTGATACTGTCTGGTAACAAGCTATTTTCACCAAGCGACAACAACAACAATTGCCTATCAAAATCACTCAATTCAGACCAACAATATTCTACCAATGTTACTGTTTTTTGCCCATCTGAAATAGTAATTTGAGCATCATTAATGAAGCCCTCCTGATAGGTTGTCGCATCAAAAGTACCAAAATAGGGAAAGTTACTATTGAGAATAACCGTAGGGGCTTGCCCTGTTTCTATACTGCCTTCCACAACAATTTTTTGCTCGGGTTCTGGCAAATCAACCTCAATGTCGCGCTCACAATTGCTTAGAATAAATGGCAGTGAAATTAAACCGATAATCTGTAGTAATCGTTTGATTTTTAAAGCTTTTTATGTTGAAAAAATATGTTTTGTGTCAAGATGCTTTTTGGCTTTTTGGACTTTTAGATATTTAGCTTTTTGGAAATTAGTAATCATAAATTCCTCCGAAACGCTCCTATTATGTGTAAATCCCTAACCGTTAGATGCTTACGATTGCTATGACGACTAAAGCCGTCGTTACAGAACTCATTTAAAAAGAAATCAAAAGTCCAAAAACGAATCACGAATCTACTAATCACGAATCCACTGTAAAGATGATTCATGAATCATCTCTAGTAAATGCTGCGAACTGTTTAATAGAAAAACACCCTATTTGAAACATGCCTTTAAATTTAAATAATTCGTAATTCGTAATTTCTAATTCGTAATTAACCTATAGTAACCTTTTATTGTTAATAGCTGCTTCCAAGCGTTTTTTATAGCCCTTGCCGATGGCTATTTTTTCCTTACCTACTTTCACCATATTTCCAATAATTGCATCAATATGGTGTAAGGCAACGATATAGGAACGGTGAACACGTATAAAATGTTTTTTCGGCAATTTTGTTTCTACTTTTTGTAAAGTTCCATAAGCGATAATCGGTTTTTTTTCTGCAAAATGAAAGCTTACATAGTCGCCACTAGCTTTGATGTAGTGAATGTCTTTGGTGTCGATTTTTAACATTTGCCGTTCTGATTTGATAAACAAAAAGGCTTCGTCAAAAGTAGTACTAGGTGGAGTAGAAAGTTGTTGTTTTTGCTGTTGAACAAGAGGAATCGCTTTTTCGACTGCCTGTAAAAAACGCTCTAAAGGAATGGGTTTGAGCAAATAATCTACTACATTGAGCTGGTAACTTTCCAATGCATAATCGGGATATGCAGTTGTTAGAATGGTCAGCGGAGGCGATTTTAATGCGCGAATAAACTCTAAACCATTCATTTCAGGCATATTTATATCAATAAACATCAAATCCACTTTTTTTTGATGAATGATAGAAAATGCCTCTAAAACACTTGAACAGTTTTTGATGAGTTGTAAGTTAGGAATGTGCTCAATATAATCTTGCAGTACTTCTAGCGCGAGCGGTTCGTCATCAACAGTGATACAAGTAATAGTCATGATTTGCGGATGTTTAATTTAAGGTGAACCTCATGGGTATCAGTATTATCATAAATGTCTAATACATGTTGATTTGGGTAAATTAATTTTAAACGCCTTTTTACATTTTGTAGACCAATTCCTGAGTGTTTAGAAGTTGCATTGAGTAGAAGTAGGGCTGATTTTTTGCTATTTTTAACGGTTAAGACCAGTTGGTTTTGGGCTATCATAATGTAAATGTGTATAAAGTCTTTGTTAGATGTAGTAATACCATGTTTAAAGCTATTTTCCACAAAAGGAAGTAAAATTAGCGGTGCAATGTACAAACCATTTACATTACCAACTACTTTGAAAATAATATTAGCATTAGCATGGTGTCTAAGCCTTTCTAAATCAATATAGTTATATAGATATTCAATTTCATTTTTTAGGGCAACTTTAGGTTCGCTACATTCATGAAGCATATACCGCATCATCTTAGAAAGCTTTAAAATAGCATCAGGCGCATCGTCCGATTTTTTGCGCGTCAATGCATAAATACTATTCAACACATTAAACAGAAAATGAGGGTTAATTTGCGTTTTTAAATAATTTAATTCTGCCGTTAACTGTTGTTGTTTAATGTTTTCTGTTTTTTGGGATAGCATCACCATTTTATTCACATAAAAAATAGCACTCAAACCTGCTACTGCAATAGAGCAGTCAACAAAATAGAACAGAAATCCCCGTTCTTTTGTGTAATATTCGTAAATAGCGGCTTGGTGATAAAAAAAAAGCTCTATACCTAGTCGAATTAATGGCATACATAAAGCAATGGATAATAGACATAAGAGAGAAAATAACCATACTTTATTTTTAAGTAACAATTGCGGAACTAGATAGATGATGTTAATATAGGCAATGCTACCTTGAATGGTGGCAAATAAAAGGGTAATTTTAAATGCATTGAGAAAACCAAATTTATCGCTTACATAACTAGTGCTAACAGTTAGGTAAATTCCACAAAATATCAGATAAACGGCTGTTCTGCGAAAAAAGGCAAGTAATTGGTGTAAAGAAGGCATGAATGGGCGATTAAATCTTTTGTTGTATTTTTTTTTGAGAATAATTGAAGATTATTCAACAAAATAATAGATTATTTCGGTAAACAGCATTTTTTTTTCGATAAAATGTTAATTTTTAAAGGTAAAAAAAAATTTCGAGTAAAAAAACAGTTCTCATCGAATAATTTAGACTGTTGGACTAAAAAATTTTAAACTTATCTAAGAAAAAAGTTTCTTTGGGGAAATTGATTTCATATAAAGGCAATATTATATAAAGTATCTTTTTGCTTTTATTTAAGTGCTAGTGTTTTCCATTTGCATATTTTGGTGATAAAATAGAATGTTTGTAGGGTTGTCAGACAACCTGTTTGATGACCCTATTTTTTATACAATTTTATACCTTTGCCCAACAAAAATTGTAAGTATTAAATCCGACTAAAAAAAACATTCTATTTTGAGGAAAACACTAGCATTTTTTTTTATCCTTCTCTCCATTTTACTACTCATCGGGCGAGATCATTTCATTTTAGGCAGTTTATTAGTTGTTGGCAGGTGGCCATTAGTAGCTATTTTGGTATGGCTATGCTGGAAATCCTATAAAAAAAAAGAAATTGTATTGGGCATTTGTATAACACTAATTGGTTTGTTATTACTCGCCGACTTTACATTTATACAAGTCCAAAAAGAAGCCATTTTCCACCATCCACCCAATACCCATTCCAAAGAAATTGTCCATTGGAAAGTGCTGACTTTCAATATGTTGTTTACCAATAAAGCATTTCAAAAAAACATTACAGTTATTCTTCAAGAAAATGCTGATATTGTTTGTTTGCAAGAAGTGACCCCTAAAATGCATCCCATTTTACAAAAAAAATTATCCAAAACATATCCCTATAGCTCTAATAAACCCTTGAATGGAACACATGGTTCTGCCATTTATTCAAAATACCCATTAAACGATGAGACTTACCTTTACAACAAAAACAATTTGCCGATTGCTCAATGTGTAAACATTTTTCACAGAGGAAGAAATATAGCGATATGCAATGTTCATACTGCATCGCCAGCCTATGCCTTTGCACATCCTGAGCGTTTTGTCCGTCTATTTAAAGCAAATGTAGCAGCAAGAAGGCGGCAAGCAAAGGAAATTATGGCGCATTTAGAAGAAAAGGGCGGCGCAGACGGCTACAAAATGATTATCGGCGACCTTAATACTTTAGAATATGAGCCTGCCTATCGCGATTTGCGCCAAAACTATGTGGATACCTATCGAGTAGCGGGCAAAGGCTTAGGTTTTACTTTTCCAAACACCCATAAATTGCCCTTTAAAACAGCCCGTTTAGACTATATTTTTCTCAAAGGAAAAATAGCCTGTACCCATGCAGAGGTATTGCCTGTAAGCACTTCAGATCATTTTGGAGTTACTGCTTATATTGGTTTTTAGTTGTGGGTTTTGGGGTTGTGAGTTTTTGGTTGTTTTTTAGCTAAAAATTCAAAAATCTAACTTCCAAAAATCTAATAAGTAACTAGACAAAATTAAACAACTATTGAATTTATCATAAATCATTTCAAAAGGGTACACAAAAGTATTCACTTTTTACTAAGTACTTTTCTAGCCAGGATTTGCAAAAAAGAAGCGCAGGCAGGTCAAAAATCGGTAGCAAAGCGCAGGCCTGAAGCGTGGGAACGATATTTTTGACAAGCGTTTTTGCTTACTTTTTTGGCGAATGCAAAAAGTAAGTCGCCGAAGGCAATCATGGAATTACGAACAATATTTTCGGCGAGGAACTCAGCAATATTTAAACACATTTTCCCCCTAAACAAAGCAAGTCAACACCCAAAGAAACTGCTTCGTTAATTTGTGTACCCTGTTGAATAAATCATTAATAGTGAGTTAATTATCTTGCGTCTCACGTCTCACGTCTCACGTCTCATGTCTCATGTCTCAAATCTTATGTCTAAGTACTTAACTTCTAAAAATCTAACTTCTAACTTCTAACTTCCAGCCCTCTTTTGGCATAAAAAATGCATAGGTGTATCAATATTGGAAATTCGTCTCTAATAGTCAAACTTTGAAAAAAAGCCAGTTGTTGATACTAAACATTGTATTTTTATGTTTTTAAATGTATCTTGCGGCTCGATTTTTTATAACCAAAAAATGATAATAAGATAAACAACTTATACACAGAAAAAATGGTTAAGTATGTGAAACAGTCCGTTGACTAAACCAAAAACATACTTAAAAATCGCTTAACAATTTTTAGTTAAAAAAATATGATAGAAATTCTGTTAGAGAGTATCAAGTATTTACTACCAGCCCTTGTAGTATTGGCAACAGCCTACCTATTACTGTCCTCCATGTTAAAAAACAATTTGAAAATAAAGGAAGTCGAAATATTATTGAAAAATCGGCAAGAGTCCATTCCTTTACGCTTACAAGCCTATGAGCGTTTAGTGCTATTTTTAGAGCGTATCAGTCTTGAAAGTTTGATTAAACGTTTACACAATAGCGAGATGAGTACCGGGGAATTACATGCTTTTTTATTAACGACTATTCGCAATGAGTTTGAACACAATATTACACAGCAATTATATGTTTCGCATGAATGTTGGGTATTGGTGAAGGCAGCTACAGAAGAAACCATTGGCATTGTGAATGCGATGGCACGTAAGACAGACCCTGAAAGCCCAGCTATTGAGTTGGTAAAGAATATTTTTGAGCAAATGGCTAATAATGAGAATCCACCGCCCAATCAAAATGCATTATTATACTTGCAAGATGAAGCTAAAAAACTGTTTTAGGTAAGTTTTAGCTATGGCACTAAAGCACTCTAATAAGTAAGCACAAACTAATTCAGAGACAAGGAAACCACAAAATCAGCAGCGTTGTAGAACGCTAGTGCTCGAACCTCAAAATTCATAAATGATGTTAAGGGCAGTTCTTCCAAAATATCTACAACCTCAAATTCAGAATCTCCTAAAATAACTAGCCACAATCTTGATTGATCTGAGGCGAGCGAATAATTAATGATTTTGCCATCACTCATCATTTGGTGAACAGCCTTGCGTTGTTCGGGAATCAAAGCAACAAATTCGTTGGTCAAAGTATGTGGAATTTCAAATTCTACCATAAAGTGAATGGACATAACACAGACAAAATTTTAATGAGTCAATAGTTTTCAGGTGCAAAAGTGCTTGTCCATTGTATTTGGAGGCTGTTTTGCTTTTGTTTTAAGCAGAAAATGAAAGGCAGAACGTCCCCTGAGAGTTAGTTGTAGCAACAAGTAATTTTGCCATCTAAAGATAAGAAAAAAATGTTACATACCTCTTTTACCAAACCTTAAATTAAAGATTTATTTTGTGGGCTAATTTATCAAATAACAACACTTTGTTAAAGGCTAATTGAGTTATAGCGCAAAAAAAAGGCTCTTTATTTGACTAAAATTCAATTTTAAGGCTCTTTAGTTACTTTTTGTTAAAAAAAACGTTTGTTTCTTGCATTTTTATCAAAAAAAGCTTATCTTAGTCTTATTAAAGCAAAAAGCTTTGATAAAGGTAGGTATCAATTTTTAAGGTTTTTAGTAATGTGGAAATAATAAGTTAACCCACTATTCCTATATAACTTGTAAAAGTTGTTCACCTGTTTTTGCTTAAAATTACTGTTTGTTTGTTTAACCATTGTTTTGTAGGTATTGAAACACAAGGCAATGGTTTTTTTGTGCACGCTACCTATCTCCTCCCCTCCTACTCTATTTGTTTAAGTAATGCGGAAATAATAAGTTGAACCATAAAGCCAAAGTAGTTTTGCTTTGTACAAGGCGAAAAACGTAGGCATAGTGGAGCTCTGGCGAGGCTTTTCAACGAAGTACAAGGCAAAATAACAAAGGCGACTGGTTTAACTTATTATTGTACAATCATTAATACATTTACTTTTTATTTTAATCAATAAAATAAAAAGCGAAAACCCAACTTAGCTCGAAACTCTAAAAGATTAATTCAAAAGGGTACACAAAAGTTATCCATTTTTTTTCGGATTCATGAATCTGCTTTATGAAAAAGAAGCGCAGGCAGGTCAAAAATCGGTAGCAAAGCGCAGGCCTGAAGCGTGGGAACGATATTTTTGACAAGCGTTTTTGCTTACTTTTTGGGCGAATGCAAAAAGTAAGTCGCCGAAGGCAATCATGGAATTACAGACCCTATTTTCGGCGAGGGGCTCAGCAATATTTAAACATATTTACCCCTAAACAAAGCAAATTAATACCCAAAAAAACTACTTGCTTAATTTGTGTACCCTTTTAAAAAGATTAAAAATGCTCTAGTCCCTTGCTACAAATATTATATAACTTTCTGTAGTTAATTGACTGATAAGGAGCTAGAACACCTAGCTCTTATCTAAAGTACACTTTACTAGGTATTACTCCTACCTCAAAGGTATCTATAAAGGCATAAGTTTGTCCATCTACTTCAAATAACAAGCCATTTTGCTGGAAATCTATAGCATCAGTAAGGTATAAATTATCAGTTTCTGGATGCATAGATAGATTATAAAAGAAATGATCGTTGCTGCTAACTACGGGCGTTGTTGGCAATTCAGTATCATTGACATCAAAGCGGTAAACCCCTCCATTGAGATAATATAAACTTTGCTCATCACTGCTGATATTCAAACGATCTGGTGTTTCATTTATATCATCAAATTGCCAACTTTGAGCAACTTCAAGGGCATCTGTATCAATGCGATAAAGAGCTGCATTTTCTTGTAAAGGTGGAGCGAAACCTCCCCCACAAAGTACCCATAAATCACCACTGCTGGTTAATACCAAACTATTTGGGTCAATACCTACTTTAATGCGTTTTTCTAGTTCATCGGTTGTGGTATTGATGACTAAAATCTCCGCATCTTTCATACTAGCAACAAAAGCTTTATCATTTAAAAATACCATTTGCTCTGTCCAACAAAAATTAGTATCTGCCTCACAAGGCATTGAAAAAGAATCAGTTATTGAGAAATTATTAAGATCAACAATATCAACCTTACCACCGAATAGATTAGAAACATAAGCTTTATCATTGCTGATTGATAGAAAATAACGCGGTGAAGCAAAACCTGTAATTGTTTGAATGGTTTCTAAGGTATTCGTATTGACCACCTCTATTTTTTGAGAGTTATTCACGATAATATACATTAAGTCTCCAACGATACTCATGGATTGTCCTATATCCCCTAAATTGCGGCCATTGACTTGATTAAAGACATTATTGGTAACTTGCTTAGTCTCTGTATCAATATGAGAGATAGAAGCTAGGTCTTGTTGAAATGAGCCTTCATTTAAGACCAACAAACCTGTTGCAAACTCACTTTGTGTGGTTGGGGTATCATCATCATCGCAAGCTGTAAGGAATAAAATTGTGAATAATAATAGATATAAATTTAACTTCATGTTATTGTTATTTACTTTTATTTTTGTTATTATTTAAATGAAATGAAATGTTTAATTCGTAATGTCTTTTAGGCATTTTATAGGTTGTAACGGTCTGATAGTCTGTATTCCAAAGATTATAAATGCTAAACTGAATCTTTGTAGTCGTATTTTTTAATGGAAAATATTTTCCAAGATGTATGTCTGCTAAAGTGTAAGGGGAAAGGGTAGCAAATGGATTATTATCTGTTGTTTTGTAGCGTTTACTTGTATAATTTTGAGAAAAATGAATAAAGTTATTTTTTCTAATTATATAAAATGAAATAGTAGCCGTATGTAAAGGCACAAAAACCAATTGCTTACCTGCCGAATTATCCCCTTGACGAATCGCTTTTTCATTCGTAGATTTGGTAAACGCATAATTAGCCAGTACCCGCCAATGTGTTTTTACAGATTGTCCTTCAAACTTTAGCTGTGTTTCTACACCCCGACCAGTGACCAATCGCAAATTTTGGGGCGACCATAAATTATTTGCATTTGGCAGCCATTGAATCCAATCTGTTGTTCGCGATTGATAGGCGGTAATTTCCGCTTTTAAAGACCACTTCCTTTTCCGAAAAATAGGCACGAAGATAAGACTAAATTCATGCGCCCAACCATATTCTTCTGCTAAATTTGGATTACCTACCTGTGGCCAAAAACGATCATTAAAGGTTGGAATATGATAATTTTTAGCGGTACTTGCTTTTAACTGCAAAAAACCCGAAGCAAAGGGGCGATAATGCAAATAAAGGGCAGGCAAAAATGGAGTTGCTTGTTCATCTATCCACTCTTGACGGAGCAACAGCTGTGTTTTTAAATTCTTTAATAAACTTAAATAAATACTTGAAGTAGCAGTTATTTTTCGTTGATTAACAGCATTTTCATAATTAGTAACATTTGCTTTAATAAGGGTGAAATGAACTTGATTATGCCATTGTATTTTTTTATCTAAAAAAAAGTTTCGCTGGTTTAATTGGGTAAAAAATTGGTGGAGCCTTGTACTGTCATCAACTCCTATTAAGCTATTTTGATAGCGTAAAAATTCGTTGGTATAGGCAATTTTTGCTGAAAAATGCGCTTTTTGCTGCTTGTTTTCCCAAGTAAAGACAGTTCGCAGAGATTGATCGCTTTGTTGTTCTGTTGCTTTGAGTTTGCGCTCAGTTGTTTGATACCAAACTTTTGTGGAAAATATTTGAGATGACTTAGGTTTCCAATAGAGTTCTTGTAAAAGATGATGAGCATTTTTTTCTTGTGGAAAAACATCCGCCCATTGATTTTTTTGCCACGCACTTGACCAATTAGTAACACTTTGCCAATGCTGTTGACCTATATTAATTTGTGCGTTGGATTGATAATTTTGAAGTGAATTTATGCTTTTTAATATTTTGATATTAAGCTGGTTATTCCACTTTATCTTATCTTTTAATTGAATACTTCCGCCCAAAGCTCCACTTTGTTGTTGTAGGCTTGCGGTACCATGTTGAACACTGATATTTTCAAAAAAAGTGATGGGTAAAAGGGATAAATCAGCGAGGCCGTGAACTGGAGAATTTAATGGAATATTCTCCCATAATACTTGGGTGTGTGCTGCGCCTGTGCCGCGAAAACTAACTGTTGCCGAGCCGCCTGTGCCATAACTTCTAATGTGTAAGGGTGTTTGCTGAGAGAGAAATTGCCCTAAGTTGTGGTGTAAAACAGTCAATTGAGCAGTTGAATCCATCAAGTTTTTTTTGCCCATAGAGCCGTCAAAAGCCGTTTCTTTAAGCTCAAAAGTAGTAAGGGTATCTCCGTTAATGGTTTGAGTATATGTTTTTGCAGAAAAAAATAAATGTATAAAAATTTGAAAATAAAATAGTTTGGTAGTGTTAGAAATAGCCATACTTGTAATTGTATTGGAGTTTGAACTTTAGACTTTTAACTTGTTAGTGGCAGACAAAGTGTGATTTTCATCTTTTGTGTACCGTTGATTATCATAAGAATAGGCATTGAATTTTATTTAAAAAAACAACCTTAAAACCTTGTAACTTTATTAGAGTTTAGAGCTAAATTGGGTTTTCGTCTTTCATCTTATTGGTTAAAGCAACAATAATATAATTAAATTTTGTATGCAGATAACTAAGAAATCAGTAGGTGTTAAGTTTAAAATTTATTAAAAAAAATAAAAACCTTAAAACCTTGTAACCTTACAACATTCCAAACTCCAAAACTTTACAACCTTCCAAACTCTATAATTGTACAATTTTTAAAATACACTCTTTTTGCGGACTTTTGAGGGCAAGGGAATAAACACCTTGGGGCAATAATAATAAGGGCAATGACCAAAATTGACTCGGCTGTTCAACAAATTGACGATACACTAATTGTCCGACAGCATTGTGTAATTCAATGCTTAAATTGGGTGCCGTCAGAGTACTTGATAATTCAATATGCAGTTGTTGTTGCTGCTGTAGAGGATTCGGAAAGGCTCTAGCAAAACTTGAATTAACGTTATCTATCTCACTGATAGACACAAGATTTTGCACTTCAACCATTGCATAGCCATCGCCACTACCACCCGTATATTGAGCAAAAAGCATATTGCTAAAACTGAGCATCATTATAAAACTGTAAAAGAGTATTTTTTCCATAAATTGAGTGTTTTAGTTTATTCGTGATTAGTAGTTCTGTGATTCGTGAATAGGAAAGATGGTAGTTTGAACTTATAGTATTTGAATAGGCTTTCCTGTTTGCGTAAACATTTGATAGATAGGTAGTTATATTTTACTGAAGCCAAAAAATAATTTTCCATTTTCAACTTTCCACTTTCAATTTAATAATCTTTCACTTTCTCCAGAAGCCAATCTTTTTCCACTAATTCATCCGTTGCTTCAATTTGTGCTTGCAATTTTTTTTGTTTGTCCTCATCTTTAAAAGGCAGGCGTAGCAATTGATGTACAAATTTAATGAGATTTAGGTAATGTGTACGATGATACGCAATATTTTCCCGTCTTTTTATAAATGCCCGAAAGCTGTCCATCAAAGAATACAAAGCTTCATCCTCGCTTAGTTCATAGTAAGTTTTGAGCAATAAACGCTTTGCATCAAGACTTAGAAATAACTCATCATAGGCAAGTTGGTTGAGTAAAAGCACCACTTTATCGTATTTTTTTTGCTCAAAATGAAGGCGTGCAAGGGCAAAAGCATAGGAATTTTCGGCATATTCGATAGGCAACTTGACTTTATACTCGTCTATAAAATCGGCAACCCAATCGTATTTTTTTAAACTTAGCGCAACCGCCACAATATTTTTATACATAAGCGGTGGCAGTATATTGTCGTTCAAAATACTTCCGCGCTCAATTTCTGCTTTATATAAATCAAATAATGCCTGAATAAATTGACTGTTTCCCTGATTAAGCCGTTTGATACAGTAATTACGCGCTAAAACATATAAATTTCTACATTCTTTTTCTGAAAATTGAGCTTGAAATCTTTGCAACAACTCCTTGAACTGTCTAAAATGAGTTTCATTATCAACTTTGGTGAGTATCAATAAGGCATGATAATAAACCTGAATAAAAGGCGAATATTGTTGCCAATGTTGTTGTAAATGTTGCGAAATGGGTGCGAGCAAAGGTAATTCATATTTAATGTGAATCATCTGTTGATAGTTGAACATGCCACAATAGTATTTGAGTTTGTTGGCCAAATAAAAATGATTCAGGCTATCATTGAGGGCTTGTAAATTGGGCTCGATATGTCGTTGATGCTGATTTTCTAAAAAATGAGAATGGTTTTTTTCTAGTTGATATTGCCAATAAAAATGCTGAGGATTTAGAATAGATTGGTTTTGCTGTGCTTTTTGCAAGTTTTTCAAATTACTTTGAAAATGTTTATTTAACTGCTTTTGTTGATAAGCTTCGAGTAAATATAGCTGTGTTTGTTGGGGCTGAGTTTCATAAATCTGATAAGCTAAAAAAGCCTCTACAACTTTTAATAATAAAGACATCAAATGGCGTACCCGTAGATCGGTATACTTTTTTTTAGGAAATAATTGTTGGAAAATAAATTGTTTATCCAATGCATTTTCCTGTCTGCCTCGCTTTTTTTTGTGTTTTAACTCCTTTTTCAAATACTGAAACAAAGCAATGACCTCCTCATGTTGATTGTGAAAAGGAGACTGTACAAACTGCTCCAAACGGTTTAGTTCTTTATCTGATAACTCCTTTAATACTGCTACTAATTTGCTTTTTTGCATAGACTTGACAATGATATATTAATCTTTACTTTCAATTCAAAACGTTGATTTCACTAAATGCTCAATGTTAAAAACGTTGATCCGTAGATTAGTGATTCGTGATTAGGCGTTTTTTTGATGGCGATTTTCTTTTTTAATAATTTGTGTAACGAAGACTTTAGCCATCATAGCTATTATAAACACCTTTTAGTCAGTAAATTAAATAAAATTTAAAATGCAATTAATTATCGTCTGTTTCTAATTTCTAACAGCTAAATATCCAAAAAGCTAAATATCCAAAAAGCTAAATATCTAAAAATCCAAAAGTCTAAATATCTAACTCACCTTTCGCTGATTTCAAAATGAGAAAACAAAAATTAAAAATAGCTATTACAAAATTCATAAATCACTAATTAGCAGGCATTTACACTTTCCAAAAGGATTCGACCCCGTTGGGGTCGTATTACTAGATCATCATTTCCAACTAACATACTTTGACCCTGCTAGGGTCATTTGTTTGTCCAGTGACCGCAGAGCGGTCAAAGTATGTTAGAAAAAAGTGAAGAGTTCTTCTTTGACCCCAGCGGGGTCACACCTTTTAATGCTTGGAAATAAAACATAAACTCATGATAATCAAATATTTAGCGAGCTATTTCAAGTAATAAAAATAAACGAATTGTTATTTTGTCGAATCTGTTTTTTGCGAAATAAAATCAGCGAATAGCAAGATCTAAATATCTAAAAAGCAATCTCAGAACCAAAGTATTAGTAAGAGGATGAAACATATCTTACGAATTAACAATTACGAATGACGAATTATTTTTAACCTCTTTTGTGAAATACAAATCGGACACTTTTTTTTATAAAAAATTGATTATTAGCAATTTATCAAAGGTAAAAATAACTTTTGAATGGACAAAGTGTATCAAAAGTATTTGTAAGCTAGAGTAAGACATAAGATATTTGTATCAACAGAAATCAAATTTTTTTTTTATTTAAAAGTAAGTGACTATGAGAAGACCCTTATTAATTTTAGTGTTATGCATCAGTTTAATGAATATATGGAGCACAAAAGTAATGGGACAAACAAACACCTCACCAACTTTAGAGCTATTTGGACCGGGAACTATCGTTTGGGTTTGTGGTAGTCCTTTTGACATAAGCAATCTTGGCTATACTGCGTCTGATATAGAAGATGGCGACTTGACTGCCAAAGTACAAGTAAGTGGTTTGGTAAATGTTTGTCAAGCAGGGACTTATACAATAACTTATATGGTAGAAGATAGCGGTGGAGCAATAGCAAGTGCAGAAAGAAGTATTATCGTTACTCCCCCTTGTAATGAGCCTGATTCTTCTATTTGCATTACAAATTTTGGGGGTGGTATAACATCAGCCAAAGACGATTTTGCAGAAACTGCTTTTAATACAGCCGTAAATGTAAATGTACTAGCCAATGATGCATTTAATTTGAATGGATTGGATATTGTGCTGATTTCACAACCTACCAACGGAACCGCCTTTATTAATGCCGCACAAGAAATAGCTTACACACCTAACTTTGGTCATATAGGCTTTGATAAATTAGACTATGCATTGGTTTTTGATGGAGAACATTTAGCTACTGCAACAGTAATGATTGGCGTGGGTGTGCAATTAAATAAAATATCAGGCTATATTTTTAAGGATGATAATGAGGACTGTACACAGCAAACAGGAGAAAAAGGCTTTGAACAATGGATGGTATTTGTAGAACCTATTCAGATGTTTTTTAATACAGATGAAAATGGCTACTATGAGGCTTATGTGGGAGAAGGTACTTTTACCATCAAGGCATTATTAGACGGTATTTATTGGGGTCAAGCTTGTGGGGCAGACGGGCAAGCAGTCACTTTTGAAGGGGCAGGACAAGAGGCAAATAATACTGATTTTCCAGTGACAGCCTCCCTAAAATGTCCTTATATGACTGTAGATATTGGTACCGTAATGCACCGTTTATGCTTTGATAATTGGTATACAGTCAAATACAGCAATGAGGGGAGTATTACTGCCGAAAATGCTACTGTAGAAGTTACTTTTGATGAAGATATTGAAGTGCTGGAAAGTACAGCGGAATCCATGACACTCCTAGAGGAAAATGTATATGAATTTGCTTTGGGCAATGTGGAGGCAGGTAAATCAGAAAAGTTTACAGTAACCTACAAGGTTTGTAATGAAAATACGATTGTTGGAAGCAGTATTTGTGCGGCGGCTCACATTTACCCTGATGCTATTTGTCAAACATTTGCTATACAACAACAGTGGGATGGCTCAAGCCTTGAAATTTCGGGGCAATGTTTGGTAGATGAAGTGATATTTACCATCAAAAATACAGGCGATGGTGATATGTCTGACGATAGCCCATACCGTTTTTATGAAGACAATGTACTGCTTTCTACAGGAAGTATTCGCCTAAATAGCGGCACACAAGAGGAGTTTAACTATACGGCTAATGGCAAAACTTTTCGCATGGATGTCGAACAGTCTGTTGGTAATCCATTAATGAATCATCCGCAGGCAATTGTCGAACTTTGTGGAGATGAGAATGGCACAATGGGCTTAATGAATTCTGTAGGACATGATGATAGAGTGCCTTTTATAGATGTAGATTGTGGGGTGATTATAGCTTCTTACGATCCGAATGATAAATTGGCAGTGCCATCAGGTGTTGGTACTGACAATAGCGTATTGCCTAGTGAGCCTATTGAATATACCATTCGCTTTCAAAATACGGGTACGGATACGGCTTTTACAGTAGTTATCGTAGATACTTTGACGAAATATTTAGACGTGGCAACTGTAAAAAGTGGGGTGAGTAGCCATGACTACGAATTTAAGGTATATGGAAATGTATTGGTTTGGACATTTAACAATATTTTACTGCCTGATAGCACAACAAATGAGCCGGGCAGCAATGGCTTTGTAAAATTTAAAATTGCCCAAGCTGCCGACAATGGCAACAGTACAATTATCAGTAATGAGGCAGCCATCTATTTTGATTTCAACGAAGCCATCATTACCGAACCCGTTGAATTAACCATCAACGAAAAAGCGGATTTCTTAGGCGTATCCGTTCATGAAGTAGACGGCAATATACATCCCGTTCATATAAGCCCTAATCCAGCAATTACAGAATTGCAGTTTGATTTATCTAAAATCGAACAAGTCAATCAGGTACAAATAGAGATATATGATTTGTTAGGTAAAAAAGTCAAGCAGATTAACCAAGTACAACAATTACAAACCAATGTTTCGGTTACCGATTTAAGCAATGGCGTATATGTTTATCGAATTATCTCCCAGCAAAATTTATTAAGTAGTGGAAAAATATTTATTGAAAAATAGGTGAGTAGATTTAAGATATGAGACCTAAGATTCCAAACAATAACAAGTCTTACATCTCCCATCTTATCTTGCCCTCTAAAAAAGGTCAGACAGTTACTTCTAATAAGTAGCCGTCTGACCTTTTTTTTATGGTATAAAAAAAAGCCTAAATACCCAAAAGTCTAAAAAGCTAAAAGTCTAAAAAGCTAAAAGTCTAAAAGTCTAAAAGTCTAAAAAGCTAAAAGGCTAAAAGGCTAAAAAGCTAAATACACAATATTTTTACTCGGCTTTCGCTGATTTCAAAATGAGAAAATAAGAATTTAAAATAGCCATCACCAAATGCATAATTCATTAATTAACAGGTGTTTGTGTTTTTTGAAAGGGTTCGACCCCGCTGGGGTCGTGTAATCAGGTCATATGTCCAACTAACATACTTTGACCGCTCTGCGGTCATTGGATAAGTAAAATGACCCTAGCAGGGTCAAAGTATGTTAGAAAAAAGTGAAGGGAACTTCTTTGACCCCAGCGGGGTCACACCTTTTAAGGCTTGGGAAAAAATCATAAACTCCTGAAAACCAAAAGCTTAGTGAATTAGTTCAAGTAATTAAAACAAACGAATTATTATTTTAGCGAATCTGTTTTTTGCAAAATAAAATCAGCGAATAGCAAGTTTTTATGCTCAGGTATTAGGAGTACTATCAAATATATCCCTAATTTACCATTGCCAAGATAAATGATGCTTACAAAAAAATAATAATTCGTAATTTCTAATTCGTAATTTTTCACAGTTATGCAAAACTATTTTTGAAAAAATGAATTTACCTGCCTGTTGAGTTGGATTTTTTGTATTTTGACCGCCAAAATAACAACTTAGTAAGCTTATGGATAAAGATAAATACTAATTAATTTTGTCCTAAACCATTAAAGATGAGTTAGTTAGATTATGTTTAACTACCTACATCTAAAAAAACTTATTGACCAATAAAAAAACAGCGAAATATATGAACACCACACGCTCTAGCGCACTCTACAAAGAAGCTTTAAATTACTTCCCGGGTGGGGTTAACTCGCCAGTTCGAGCCTTCAAATCGGTATATGGCACACCACTTTTTATTGAGCGCGGCGAAGGTTGCCAAATATGGGATGCAGACGGCAACCAATTTATTGACTTTTGCTGCTCTTGGGGTCCCTTAATTTTGGGGCATAATCCTCCTACCGTAAAAGCAAAAATTAGTGAAGCCCTCGACAAAGGCACTTCCTTTGGTGCACCTACTCGCTACGGCAACGAATTAGCCGCCCTTATTTTAAATAATAACAAATATATAGAAAAAATTCGCTTTGTCAATTCTGGAACCGAAGCCGTTATGTCGGCGGTTCGTTTGGCAAGGGGGTATACAGGCAAAAATAAGGTCATCAAGTTTGAAGGCTGTTATCATGGTCATGTAGACCATCTGCTGGTCAAAGCAGGTTCGGGTTTGGCAACTTTTGGGGTCTCCGACTCAGCAGGTGTACCGCAGGCTTTTGCCCAAGAAACCATCGTTATTCCACTGAATGATCGAACCGCTTTACAAGAAGCCTTTGAACAAAATAAAGGAGACATTGCAGCCGTTATTATTGAGCCCATCCCTGCCAACAACGGTTTGTTATTACAAGATGAAAGCTTCCTAAATTGCCTGCGTTTAAAATGTCATCAACATAATGCAATGCTTATTTTTGATGAGGTAATTTCTGGTTTCCGAATTGGTTTTGAAGGAGCTGCTGCCTACTATAATATTCAACCTGATATTATCACTTATGGTAAAATTATAGGCGGCGGAATGCCTGTTGGGGCCTATGGAGCGAATAAAGAAATTATGGCTTATATTGCGCCAGATGGCCCTGTCTATCAGGCAGGTACACTTTCGGCAAATCCCGTAGCTATGGCCGCTGGCATTGCTCAATTAACAGCGTGTTTACAGCCTCATTTTTATGAAAATTTAGAAGCCAAAACCCAGCAGTTTGTCGCATCTATCAATGCTCATGTGCAGACAAATAACTATCCATTAAATTTATTTAGCATTGGTTCTATTTTCTGGTTTTGTTTTGCCAAAGCAGATAATGTACGTGCTGCCCATGAAATTCAAGCTGAAAAGATGGACTATTTTAAACGCTTTCATCACGAACTATTACAGAACGGAGTGTATGTAGGGCCATCAGGTTATGAGGTTGGATTTGTGTCGGCAGCCCACAGTGAGGAGGAGTTAAAACAAGCGCAGACGATCATTTGTCGTTGTTTGGATATTGTATTTGAAAAGGTAACTACAACTTAAATAAAATTATTTATTTATTATATAATTAGTCTATGAAATAGCGAAACATTTCGCCATTTTTTTTCGTTCTGAATAATAAAAGTCATGAAATTGTAAATTTTATTTGTTTTCTCTATCCTATTTTGTATATTTAGTAATGCGGAAATAATAAATTGAAGCGCAAAGCCGAAAATATTTTGCTCTGTTCAAGGCGAAAAACATAGGCATAGTCGAATTACGGCTAGGCTTTTCAAGGTAGAACAGGGTAAAATAGTAAAGGTAACTGGTTCAATTTAATTATTGTAGCATTTTGCTTAATGTTATCCGCAAGAACTAAGTGCCAAGCACTATTTAATTATGCAAAATTTTATTCTAAAGTATTGTTCTTCATTACTTTAATTCAAAAAAAGTGTCGCTTTATTTTAATTAGGTACTTATTTAAACTTTTAATTATGACTGCATTATTCAGAACTGAACGTGTCTCTTTGGTGTTCTACCTAGTGTTGATGTATGTGTTGACTTCTTTTTGTTGGTGGACTTATTTACACATTCAAAATATAGAAAAAATATCTGATTTAGAAATAGAACGAGTAGTTATTCAAAATAAACTTGACAAAGTTACCCATTCTAGCACAACAGCCATTTCTCCTGCCACAAAAATTGATATATTAGAAAAATATCAACGTCAACGCACAATGATTATTGGAGAGAGTACAGTGTTTATTCTACTGATTCTCTTTTTCTTTTATAAAATTCATCTTTTTTATAGGAAAAAATAGTTTTATGAATATTAGATGGGAGATTTGAGACATGAAATGAGATATGTTGTATTTCGATTTCGGATTTAATTTAACCATCAATTAATTCAAATATAAAAGCCTAAACTCAATATATAAAGTTTCTCTAACTACTTTTCAATCCAATGCTGCTATATACCTAAAAGCAAGTAACAATTAATTTCTTTATTATGAAGTGGTTCAAAAAAATTTCTAAGGAAAAGCCATTATGGATATTCTATATTATGTTGGCTTATATTTTAACCTCTTTTTGTTGGTGGACGTATTTACATATTAATAATATTGGTGAAATTAAACAGCTGAAAATAGAGAAAACAACAGCTGAAAATAAATTGCAATATGCCATTACCAAAGCTGAAAATCCGAGAGAAGTAGAAAGGGCTATTGAAAGTGGTACTTATGGAAAAACAGCTGATAAGAATGGTAAAGGTATAGGAGTAGCTACTACTACTTTGGATGAGTATAAAAAAGAATATAATAAGAAAAAACGCATGATTGCGGGCGAAGGCATTGTTTTTTTACTATTGCTTTTATTTGGCTCTTATCGCACCCATAAAGGGATGCAAAATGAAATAGAATTGAATCGAAAACAGCGCAACTTCCTATTGTCTATTACCCATGAATTGAAATCGCCATTGGCTAGTATTCACTTGAATACCGAAACAATGATTAAGCGAAATCTGGACAAATTGCAACAGAGTAAATTATTGAGTAATACCCTAAAGGATACCAAACGCCTGAAAGCACTGGTAGAAAATATTTTGATGGCTGCAAAAATTGAAAATCAAGATATTACATTGGCAAAACAAGATACGAATTTCACCACAACCGTACAAGAAATTGCCAACCGCCTCAAGAACATTAGCGTCAATCAATCCCACAATTTTGAACTTAATATTGCCCCCAATATCTTTGTTTTTGGCGACCGCCTTGCTCTCGTTTCCATCATTACCAATTTAATAGAAAATGCTGTTAAGTATACGCCCAAAGGGTCTACGATTTCAGTTTCTTTAGCTGCCGAAGGTAAAAGCACTAAGCTAATGATTGCTGATGATGGTAATGGTGTTTCTGATTTGGAAAAAACAAAAATTTTCGATAAATTTTACCGCACTGGTAATGAAGATACCAGAAAAACCAAAGGTACAGGTTTAGGGCTTTATCTAGTCAAACAATTGGTAGAATTTCACAAAGGCACTATCAAAGTAGTAGACAATCAACCCAAAGGGGCTTTATTTATTGTTGAAATACCAAGAATTATCCCAACAAGACAGTTGCGTTCTGTAAAAAATACAGGATAAAACTTTCCTAATGGAAAATGGAAAGCTGAGAATGGAAAATTTTGGTATGTTTTATTGATGATTTGCTGATGATAGACAGTTAGTAAATGATTTCTGTAACAACGGCTTTAGCTGTTATAGAAGTCCAAAAGTCTAAATAGCCAAAAATCCAAAAGTCTAAATAGCCAAAAATCCAAAA
>JAHDHV010000025.1:21079-30329 GCA_020631155.1 Bacteroidota bacterium
AAAAATCCAAAAGTCTAAATAGCCAAAAATCCAAAAGTCTAAATAGCCAAAAATCCAAAAGTCTAAACAGCCAAAAATCCAAAAGTCTAAACAGCCAAAAATCCAAAAGTCTAAAAATCTAAAAAGCTAAAAAGTCTCATGGCACAAAAAATATGGCAAAACTGGGGTGGAAATATACAGTGTATTCCTCAAAAAATTCGCTATCCTAAAGATGAAACAACACTGTTGAGAATCATTCAAAAATGCGCTCGCAAAAACCAAAAAATACGGGTTGTTGGTACAGGACATTCTTGGACTCCACTTTGCGAAACCGATCAAATTTTAATTTCCTTAGAGCGTTATCAAGGCATTGAATCTGTAGATACCGAAAAAATGCAGGCAACTGTTTATGCAGGTACAAAACTCAAATATTTGGGGGAAGAACTGTTTAAACATGGCTTGGCAATGGAAAATCTCGGCGATATTGACGAACAATCCATTGCAGGGGCAATCAGTACAGGAACGCATGGTACGGGGCTAAAATTTGGGATTATCCCTACACAAGTCGTTGGTTTTACGCTCATTACCGCTGATGGTCAGTTGCTAGAATGTTCTAATGAAAAACAGCCCGAAATTTTTAAAGCCGCCCAAGTTTCGCTAGGCGTTTTGGGTGTAATTAGCAAAATAACTTTACAATGTGTCCCTTCTTATAAGCTAAAATTTCTCTCTCGAAGCGAACCGCTAGAGGATTGCATGAAAAATCTGGCGCACTACAATAGCGAAAATCGCAACTTTGAATTTTATTGGTTTCCTTATGCCGACCTTGTGCAAACCAAATTCAGTAATATCACCGATGAGCCTCCACAAGAAGCCAATTTTTTCAACTACTGGTCGGATGTTATTTTGGAAAATGGTGTTTTTGGGGCTGTCAGTGAGCTTACCCGTTGGATACCTTCTACCTCGTCTTCTGTCGCAAAATTTACTTCTCAAGCGGTAGCAACTTCTACCAAAACCAATTGGAGCCATCGGGTCTATGCAATGCCGCGCTTGGTTAAGTTCAACGAAATGGAGTACAATATTCCTTTAGAACAGTTTGAAGATGTATTTTGGGAAATTAAAGAATGTGTAGAAAAAGAGCAATTTCAGGTACATTTTCCGACTGAAAATCGGGTAGTCAAAGGCGATGACATCTATCTTAGTCCTGCCTATGGCCGCGATTCGGCGCATATTTCGCTACATGTATACAAAGGCAAACCTTACAAACAATATTTCAAAGCCATCGAAGCCATTTTCCGAAATCACAATGGACGGCCGCATTGGGCAAAAATGCATCATCTCACCGCCAATGAACTCGCCGATTTATACCCAATGTGGGATAAATTTTTGCAAATCCGCCAAGAATTGGATCCCAAAGGCATCTTTTTGAATGGTTATTTACAACAGTTGTTTGGCGTAAAAGCCGTTTATTAGAGGTGAAGTAGTAGCTGAAACAGATAAATAAATAATTTATTATTCAAAGTATAGTTAATGCTGGCCTCCAATTTCTGACTTCTAAGGTCTATTTTCTAAATGGATGCTTATAGTCATTATTATCAATCAATATATCTGCTTTTGCTTGAGGATCAGCATGTTGAAAGTAAATTTTTTGCCCCGGCATATATCGTTGTTTCCATCTTTCCTTAATTTTCTGCACTGCTTCTGCACCTTTTGGCGCGCTTCTTTGGATATTACGTTGTAGGGAAGTTTCAAAAGTAACATCTAAGAAAATTTTAAGGTCCCAATAAGGCAGCAATTCAGGGCGAAAGGAAAAAATACCCTCAAAAATAAGAATAGAATTGTTGGGTACGGGTTTAGGCTCTAGCTGCATAAGTTCGTCCTTTTCACAATCAAAAGCCATAGTTCGATAGTGGCCTTTTCCTTTAAAAAATGGCTCTAATAAATACGCTTTCACCACATCATAATTAAAAGAATCAAAGTAAAAGCCCTCTGGTGAATCCTTTCCTTTAACGTATCTAATTTTTGCAGGATTGTGAAAATGGTCTATAGAAGCAGTCACAACAGTACGCGGAAATTTGGTTAAGGCTGTTGCTAATGTATGTGAAAAAGAGCTTTTTCCTGCCCCATCTACTCCATCAATGCCCACCAAAATGGGCGTTTGTTTCTTTATTGCATAAATTTTGGGTATAAGTTCTTCCGAAATAAGTCGTTGAACATCACTCATATTTTAATAAAAAATTATTGAAAAGCAAAGATAGTTTTTGTTTGGTTTTTGAGGAAAGTAGACATAAGATACAAGATATAAGATTTTTTGTATATCTTATGTCTCACATCTTATGTCTTGTGTCTAGTTTTAACGAATAGCCACCACTTTCTGACTAATGCTTCTTGTTCCTGCTTGTATTCTCACCAAATAACTTCCTGATGAAATATCTTGTCCTTCTATTGTTTGACCATTCCAGTTGAGTTGGTGTAGACCTGCTATTTGTTGTTTAGCTGGCCATTGCTGCACTAGCTTTCCTTGTAAATTATATATCTGGATAGCAACAGTTTCAGGCTTTTTTAATTCGTATTGAATGATTAAATTATCAGTAAATGGGTTGGGTTGAGCTTGTAAATGCTCGACTGTTATTGGATTAGGTTCTTTAACGTCTACGGTTGCTGTTTTAGCATCCCAAATGGCTTGCGCGGTATCAGCGGCGGCGTTCATTTCAAAAATATTATGGGCAGCAATAAGCGCGAAAGCAATATTCACCGTCTCCCCGGGCGGCACATCAAAAGGACCTGCTGTTGTTAAATTGGATACATCCACATCATTGAGCGTCTCCGTTTGAATACCGCTAGTCATAAACGACCATTTTTCCGAATCCGTAAAATTATCGTACAGTTCATCGGGATTGTGAATGGAGCGATAGGCAAAATTAACATTATTGGATAATACTTTGGTAGCCGCAATATGTTGAGGAGCATCCATTTCATCTACCGCATAACCCATTCTTCGCTCTGCATCAAAAGCTGCATCGTCCATAAAATCCGTACTAATATCCCAATCAAAGAATAAGCCTGCAAATAAACCTGCAAGGGGAAATGAATTTTCATTTTTAATTTGATACTGGAAAATGACAAAATTTTGTCGGCTTCGAGTAGTATCGGCAAAACTTTCTTGCAAAATAGAAATATTAATGGGTCTTTCGGCTAAAGAATCCACTAATAAAACTGCAGCTTCTTCATAATGTTCCTCACCGGGGGATATAATGTCCAAAGCAATTCCCTCGGGCATTTTAAAATCTCGCTCCACATCCGAACCTGTATCGCCACGCACACAGTCCGAGATTTGAGTAGGTAAAGTGGCAACCATCAAACCACCTTCAAATAAATAATTTCGCCCATCATAGACAAAGCCACTACCCGGACCGCTATCTGAGAAACCACCAAAGCCGATGTTTCCTGTATTTGTAATAGACACTTGTAAAGGTCCCGTATTATGATCAATAAACTGAGGTGGAGTAACGCGCAATTCAAAGCTATCAAAATCTTGATAATCACCGCTTTCTATATCTGTGGTAAACAGTAGCCGTTCTCCTTCTGATGCTTGTGGCGAAACTTCAAATTGAAAGAAAACGGTTATACTCTCATCTGTTTTAATCACATCAATATAATTAGCATCATTGGTTAAGGTGATATTGGAATTTTCACTTGTCAATAATAAATCCACTGCCTCTGCATCTGCCAAATAATTGACATATTCTACTGCCACATTAATCGTTTCGCCCTTATCAATAATCTCATCGCCATTGCCTGACTGCTCAGTAGTTACCACATTTTTAATGCGAATTGCTGGCGAACTATCTTCCGTCAATGCCCTCAATGCATTAACCCTGCCACGCCCCAATAAACCAGTAAAAGCAGTTGAATTATCGGCATCAATATTATCGCAAGTTGTTCGGATTTGCTCGCGCACCTTATCAGGCGACCAATCAGGATGCAAAGTTTTGACCAAGCCTGCCAAGCCCGCTACCATCGGCGCAGACATTGAAGTACCTGAACTATTACCATAACCGCCCCCCGGAGTAGTACTGAGAATACTAGACCCGGGCGCAAATACATCTACCGACCTGCCATAATTGGAAAAACCTGAACGTGAATCAGAATCAGGCTGAGTAGAGCCGACACTTAATACCCCTTTATAACTGCCCGGAAAATGCGCTGTTTCGTCATTATTAACATTATCATTGCCTGCTGCTGCGATGACTAAAGCCCCGTTTGCCATAGCAAAATCAATGATTTCTTGCTCAAATTGCGAGGGAATACCAGCACCGCCCCAGCTACAATTAATGATGTGCGCCCCATTTGCAGCAGCATAGGTGATGCCTTCATAGCCAAAGGAAATGGCAGCAGCATCTGTGGAAGAGTTGGCGTTAATGCCCATCAATTGAGCGTTCCAACTCATACCTGCAACGCCAAGTTCGTTGTTGGTTGTTGCGGCGGCAGTTCCTGATACATGTGTGCCATGTGAGGATAATTGTGAGGTTGGATCATTGCTATTTTGTGGAAAATTCCAACCGCGCACATCGTCTATGTAACCATTTCCGTCATCATCTATGCCATTGCTTGCAATTTCGTCTTCATTTCGCCAAATATTGTCTATCAAATCAGAATGATCCCAATCTGTGCCACTGTCAATAATGGCAATTACAACCTCCCCTTCTTCGCCTTTAACAATATCCCAAGCAGCTTCTGCGTTTACCCTTGCAAACTGATCCATTTCGGCATAGCGTGTATCATTAGGTATTGCGGATGTTTTGTATGCATATTTTGGCTCTGCATATTCTACACTTTTATCTTGTGCAAAAAGCCATGCTAATCGCGTGGCAGAAACCTTAGCCTGATAGTGGAAAAAGAAAATCTTACTTAATTCCTTAGCTTTGGGTAGTGGTGATTTTTCTAAATGTGTAAAAATGGGTTCAATGCGGTTAATATTGTAGCGTTGAATGAGTTTGTCTAGTTTCGCGCTTTGCGTTTTTAGCTGTTGTAAGTTGATATTAGGTTGCACCTTAAATTTGACAATAATCACGCCCTGCATCACTTGACGATTGCTGTTCTGTTCACTTTGTTTTGCTGCTGTTATTTTTGCAGGGTTATTAAGCTGTATATTTACAGGCATAAATCCCATGCAAAAAAAGCATAATAAAAAAACAATGATGTTTCGATAGTCAATATTTTCGCTCATAGATACTTTTTATGTGTTTGGTAAATGGTTTTGGTTGCGTAGAGAAAATTCATGAATTTTCCTTACGATGATTTTTCTGTACGGTTAATTTGAAATTTATTTTTAGTGGCTTTATGAATCAATTATTTGAAAAACCGCAAAGTAAACATTTGATTCCTAAAAATGTTTGTTTTGCGTGTCATAAGTAAGTCTTTTAAATCCGATATGTTTCAAACACTGTGTTTTGATAGCAAACAGTTTGTGCTTACTTTGATAGGTCGTTGATTCATGATTTGTTGAGCAGTGATTCGTGAGCAGGCAGATTTTGACAACCCATTTTACAATTCATTTACATTCAAAAATTTATACAAATTAATAAATATCAGGTTTAAAATCTCAAGTCCAAAATCTAAAATCTAACTTAAACATGATTCCTAAGGTACTCTTTCTCCCCAAATGGTATCCCAACAAATACGATACGCAATTGGGAATTTTCATTCAAAAACACGCTAAGGCGGTAGCAAAGTACTGCAAAGTTGCGGTATTATATGTTTTGCCTGATCCAACATTAACCACTGATTTTCAAGTAGTTGAAAGTAAAGAAAAGGGGTTTTTAGAAGTCATTATTTATTATAAAAAAAATGAGGCAAAGGCTGTTTTAAAGCGGCATCCTGTGAGTGGCTGGCGTTATTTTCGTGCACACCGCAAAGGCTTAGACTTGATTGCTCAACAATTTGGGCAAGCTGATATTGTGCATGTACACGTAATGAAGCGGCCTTGTTTAGTGGCTTATTATTTAAAAATGACTAAAAAAATTCCTTATTGTATTACAGAACATTGGTCGGGCTACATTACAGGCAAATTTCGCCAAAAAAATAAATTCAGTCAGTGGTTAACCCGACAATTGGTGCAAAAAGCGGAGGCAGTAACGGCAGTTTCTGAGAAATTGAAGACTGCCTTGTTGGAAAATGGTTTTCAAAGAGTGGACTATATTGTGCCAAATGTGGTGGAAACAAAAACTGTAAAATCAACTGCTCTGGAAGCACAAATAAATGAAGGGAAAACTTTGATTTTAACAGTAGCAGATTTAGATGATAGCATTAAAAATGTGAGTGATGTATTGCGTGCAATTGCTTATCTAAAGTCCGATTTACCGCCCTTGACTTATCATATTATTGGTGGCGGAAAAGATGAAGTTAGTTTACGTCAATTGGCTACAGACTTGGATTTGATGGATAAATGGGTCGTTTTTCATGGACGAAAAAACAATGATTATGTATTGAATTTTTTACAAAAAATAGATTTCTTAATATTAAATAGTAATTTTGAAACCTTTTCAGTAGTAACCGCAGAATCTTTGGCATCTGGCAAACCTGTTATTGCAACGCGCTGTGGTGGCCCCGAACAATTTATTACTCCACAAACAGGCTTACTCATTGAGCCGCGCAATCGCAACGAACTACAAGAAGCGATAATGTATATGGTCAACAACTATCAAAATTATGATAGCCAAACACTAAAAGACAGTATACAGCAAAACTACAGCAGTAGTGTAGTAGGGCAGCAGTTTTGCGATATTTATAAAAGCATCATTGGGTAATTTGGATTGGTTCTTTAGCTTTTAGAAATTAGCGAGCAAAACAATAAACCCCACTTTACCCTACTAATCAACAATATACAAATAAAAAAATCAACAAAACAGCAACAAATTAATTGTTTAAGGTATACATAGCAACTAAACAGCATTGAGTATTTGCTCTTTTATTTTGTCTAGTGATTCTTTCATTTGAACCACATACATTTGGATAGCTGCGTCACTAGCTTTGGCCCCTAAAGTATTCATTTCTCGCCCCATTTCTTGAGCAATAAAGCCCAGTTTTTTACCCTTCACTGCCTTCTCCGTATCTAGTGTTTTAAGAAAATGCTCACAATGACTTTTCAAACGAACAATTTCTTCGTTAATGTCTAATTTTTCAAGGTAATACACCAACTCTTGCTCAAAGCGATTTTTATCCACCTCATGTTTTTCCATCAATTC
This sequence comes from Bacteroidota bacterium, assembly GCA_020631155.1. Lineage (GTDB taxonomy): Bacteria > Bacteroidota > Bacteroidia > Chitinophagales > UBA2359 > JAHDHV01. The sequence goes on from JAHDHV010000025.1 coordinate 28,303, forward strand.
ATTGAGTGACTGTCGAATACGACTTTTAATGTGGTTAATGCGTTGAGGTAGCAACTGCTCTACAGCAGCTAAATTTTGATTAACCAATTGAATATGATGGCGAAGATCCGTCTCCATATTCCCCCCCTCATTCTGGCGAAATTGTATGAATAATTCAATAGCTCGCTGAAGGAGAGCTTGTAGCTGTTGCCATTCACTATCTGTTAGCGTTCCCTTGTCTTGAGTCAACACATCAGGAATACGCATAATAACGCTTAGGTAATTTTCCTGCGGTATATTGTGAACATCGCTCAGTGCTTTGAGCACCTTATAATAAGCAGTCACAGCATCTTGATTGATGTTGTATCCGTGTGAATTACTCGCTTCATCAATGGTAACCTGCAAATCAACCTTTCCACGATACAATTGGCTTGCCAATAGTTGTCTTAGCAAAATTTCTTTTTCTTTATAAATGGAAGGAAGACGCAAATTTAAGTCTAAGTATTTGCTATTCAAAGATTTAAGTTCAATCGTAACCATCTTATCAGCTACCGTATCAGTAGCTTTTCCATAACCCGTCATTGAGTAGAGCATATATTTTTCAGTATTTTAAAAGATGAGATAGAGCTATTTGGCTGTTTAGACTTTTAGCTGTTTAGACTTTTGGCTGTTTAGACTTTTGGCTGTTTAGACTTTTAGACTTTTAGCTGTTTAGCTTTTTAGACTTTTAGCTGTTTAGACTTTTTTTTTGGATGGGAGCTAATGACTAACAATAAAACACTAATAGTCAACAGATTAAACAATAAAAAACAAAATAACTAGTCTAAAGATCGTAATTTTGTAAATTCTAAAAACCTTGTAACTTTGCAACCTTCCAAACCTTCCTAAGTAGTTAGTCAACGTTAAAATGACGGGTTGATGTTGAGTGATTTTTGTTCCCTAGCAAGGCGCAAAACGTAGGCATAGCCAAAGCTACGGCGAGGCTTTGTAACACAGCTAGGGAGCAAAAAACGCCAAAAGCAATTGTCAATTTTATCTTGACTGACTACTAAGCATTACCCAACGATTTGGGTTGATGACTGACCAGCGCAACGCCTATAAAAATGAATGTGGCGGCGATCATTTTAAGAGGTGATAATTCATCTTTGCCCAAACCAATGGCAATCAAAGTAGCAATAACAGGCTGTGTGTATATATAAATTGCTACTATACTAGTATTCACTTTTTCAAGTGCATAAATATTGAGTATATAGGCCAAAAAAGTTGTTCCAATAATAACATAAGCCAAACAAAACCAAATTAAAGGAGGAAAAGTATGCCATTCAATCTGCTGGAACTCGCCAAAACTAAAAGGCGTTACATAGAAAAAGCCAAAAAAGAACACCCATTTGAGAATAGTAAATGGATGGTATCGCTCCATTAATGGCTTCACCAAAACTAGGTAAAGTGCGTAAGAAGAAGCGTTTACAAATATCAAAAAATCGCCTAGCACACTACTTGCCACAACTGCGCTGCCCCTATGACTAAACAAAATGATGACACCTGCCCCAATTGCTCCCAACAAAATGCCCAACATTTTATAAAAGGTAATGCGCTCTTTGATGATAATAGCTGCAAATATGAGGGCTGCAATAGGGGCCGTAATCATAATCAATGATGCATTAATAGGGGAAGTAATGGATAAACCCTTGAAAAACAACATTTGATTGATAGCAACTCCAAATAAAGCGCAGATAGCGATTTTTCCTAAATCTGCACCTTCTATCTTTTTATTGATCAAAGCACTTTTATCTGCAAAAGCACACAACAAATAATGGAATCCCCATAATAAGAGCGTTCCCATAGTTACCCGAATAAAAATAAAGCCAAATGGCAAAATATACTCAGGAGTTGCTTCTTTTGCAATCACATAGTTCGCCCCATAAATCAAATTAACTGCAATAAGAGCAATGTGTGCCTTTAAAGTATTATTCATAGTAGGGGCAAAAGTAGCGAAAATTTTTGGTGTGTAATGGAGAATGAATGAATTGTTGTATAAATTAGTTATT
>JAHDHV010000429.1 GCA_020631155.1 Bacteroidota bacterium
ATTTATTAATAGCTATTTATGTCTTATTTGTAGAGAAAAAAAACTTGAAATATAGTACCTTCCTGATAAGAAATCACTCTTTTTTGACATACTTAAAGCTATTTTTTTTTTGAAAAAACGGCCAAAGACCCTATATTTGCAACATTGTTGCATAAAAGTCTTTTAATAAAATTATAATTAATAATGAAAACTCAAGAAAATATTACTTATTTTCAGCAATCATTTACACCTTCTATTATCCAATTATTATTTGGATTATTCATCCTCACACTATTATTTTCAGTTGTTGCTTGTGATGACGACGATCCACCTATACCTATTGATCCAGAAGTCATTACGACTTTAATCTACACCTTAACCCCTACAGATGGAGGCACTAGTGTTGTACTCAACTTCCAAGATTTAGATGGCGATGGAGGCAATGCACCAACAATAACAGGCGGTACTTTATCTGCCAATACAACTTATACAGGTGCTATAGTATTGAGCAATGAATCTGAAAGTCCAGCCGAGGATATTACGGCCGAGATAACAGAAGAAGCAGAAGAACATCAATTTTTCTTTCAAACCCACCAAGGGCTTGACCTTAGCGTTACTTATGCAGATAGCGATGCAGATAGTCGGCCTATTGGCTTGGCAACAACATTAACAACGGCTGCCGCTTCCTCTGGACATCTAATTGTTACCCTTCGACATGAGCCCGATAAATCGGCAGATGGTGTAGCAGGCGGCGATATTACCAACGCAGGCGGCGAAACAGATATTGAGGTACAATTTGATGTTGTTATTGAATAATATGGTGGATTTTTAGATTTTTGGATTTTTGGATTTTTAGAAATTAGCTATTAATATTTATTTAAATAACTTTACAACCTTGAAACTTTACAACTCCCAAGCAACTTAATAATTTTAAGCATAAAACAAGCCACATAGATTGAAATTAAGAATAGTTTTGTTTATAGTTTTATTTTTTTTATGCCCGATAATTGGTCATACGCAAGATTGTGTGATCAATTTTTCGGGCTTTATTCTGGATAAAAGTACACATATTCCGCTTCCTTATTCTACTGTTTATCTGGAAGAACACTATACAGGTGCGGTATCTGATTCGGTGGGGTTTTTCCAATTAGAAGGGCTGTGCGCCAAAGAATATCACCTTCGATTAAGCCATATTGGTTGTGAAACAGAGCACTTATTTGTCAATTTAACACAAGATACGCTGATACGTCTTTACCTAGAACATCATAATGAACTGTTAGATGAAGCGGTAGTGCATGGGGAGGCAGGTGAACATTCGACACAGGTAAGTAGCACGATCAGCAATGAAGCAATTGCTCAAGAAAGTAATAAAAATTTGTCGGATGTACTGGAAAATATTACAGGAGTAAGTAGTTTGAAAACGGGCACAAGTGTCTCAAAACCAGTCATTCATGGGCTTTATGGCAATCGGGTAGCGATTTTAAACAATGGCATTGTACAGTCGGGGCAGCAGTGGGGAAATGATCATGCGCCAGAGATTGATCCTTTTTTAGCAGACCATTTGGCAGTGGTGAAAGGGGCAAGTGCGCTGGCTTATGGCGGCAATTCATTAGGCGGTGTGGTATTGGTGGAAATGAACAACATCAAACAAGACCCACATTTACATGGGAAAATAAATTATTTATTTCAAACCAACGGCAGAGGGCATACTTTTAATACTCGCTTGGAGCAGTTTGGAAAATGGGCAGCGTGGCGAATGACGGGCACCTTTAAGAAAATAGGTGACTATAAAACGCCGAATCATTACCTCACCAATACAGGAAAACAAGAACTAAATGGAGCTTTACAAATAGACAAAAAGTTTAATTCAAGACTCCATACTAATGTTTATTACAGCTTATTTAATACCGAAATTGGTGTTCTTCGAGGTTCGCATATCGGTAATTTGACGGACTTATCAGAGGCTTTGGAGCGAGAAATACCTTTTTATACAGAAGACAAGTTTTCTTATCAAATTAATGCTCCAAGGCAGAAAGTACAGCATCATCTATTTAAATTTACTGCTAAATACTTTATTGAACAAGAAAAAGTATTAAATTTTACATATGGATTTCAATTAAATAATAGAAAAGAGTTTGATGTAAGAAGAGGCGGAAGAACGGAAACTCCAACACTTAGTTTACAACAATACACCAACTTTACGGAATTAGTTTATCAGCAGGCTTTTAAAGAAGATTATTTTTTGAAAGTAGGAGGGCAGTTTAATTTTGTGGATAACAACAACAATCCCGAAACAGGAATTTCGCCCTTAATTCCAAACTATCAAAGCTATCAATCGGCGGCTTTTTTTATTTTACAAAGAGAGCGAAAACGATGGTTTTACGAATTTGGCGCGCGCTATGATTGGAAGCATTTACGCCCTGTAACCATTACTCAAACCTTTCCGCGAGCAATAGAACGCTTCTATCATCACTTTCACAACTACAGCCTTTCCGCAGGAAGCAGCTACCACTTTACAGAACAATTAAAAGGTAATTTTAACATCGGTTATGTATTGCGCGCACCCGAAATCAATGAATTGTATAGTTCGGGGCTGCATCAAGGGGTAAGCGGTATTGAGGGAGGCCAACGCGATTTGACAACCGAAAAATCTTTGAAAGCGGTTTTGTCTGCTGACTTTTCTTTTAGTCAAAAGTTTTTTATTCAGGCATTAGGGTATTGGCAAAATATTCAGGACTTTATTTATTTACAACCCCAAAATGATTTTCGCCTAACCATAAGAGGGGCATTCCCTGTGTTTCTATATCAGCAAACTAACGCTCGCCTCTATGGTACGGACTTACTATTGGCTTATGAGCCGCAGGTAAATATCAAATTTGTGGCTAAATACGCAATGGTTCGCGGCAGGGATATAACAAACAATACACCTTTAATTAATATGCCTTCTGATAACTTATTGACTTCAATTGATTATTCGTTTAAAGAGTCTAATTTATTCAAAAACAGCTTTTTATCTCTAAATGGACGTTATGTGTTTAGGCAGAACAGTTTATTAGAGGAGCAAGATTTTGTGGCTCCACCAGATGCCTATTTTTTGTTGGGTTTAAAAGCAGGAACAAGTTTACAACGCAGCGAGTCTAGTATAGAAATGAATGTAAGTGTTGAAAATGTGCTGAATCACAGTTATAGAGATTATTTAAATAGACAACGTTATTTTGCAGATGAAATAGGCAGAAATATTGTGTTTAGAATGAGTTATAATTTTTAAAAAAGCAATTTTACTTTTAATTTTGAACAAAAAAGATTATCGAGCCATTCAATAATCCAAAAAATCAACAATTTTAAGTATATGCAAATCAAACACAAACATTTATTTTCGATAACCGCAGCTTTGGTCGCAAGTAGTTTAGTCTTGTTTTTTATTTTACTAATAACAGATTTTTTTGAATTTGATCCTAGAAAAGCAAATTTGTTTTGTGAAGCCAACCGCCCCGGACTCATCAAAGAACCCTCTAACACTTGGTCTAATTTTGCTTTTTGCTTTGTTGCTTTATGGGTTGCTTATATCCTTTCTTACCGCCCTACAAATCGCAGTAATTTATTTTCCAAAGTCATTTTTTATCCTTTATTGTTTTGTTTTGGCATTTCCCTTTTAGGACCTGGCTCAATGGCATTACACGCAACAATGTCTCAATTAGGAGGGCGTTTGGATGTATTGTCTATGTTTTTAGTTTCTTCGTTTATGTTTTGTTATGCCCTAAAACGGATATTCAACTTTGACACGCTTACATTCTCTATTTTTTATATATTGTGTCTAATTTTATCTATATTGAGCTTTAAATCAGAAGGAGCTTTTGCCTTTAATTTAGGAGCTGTTGACCTTACTTTTGGCTTATTTGCAGTTGGTTCAGGCATTATGGAGTTGTATTTAATGTTTTTTAAATTAGATATTATTAAAAAGTATGGTATTTTGTATATGGTACTATTTATTTTAGCCTTCATTATTTGGCAAGTAGATCATAATTTTTGCAATCCTGAACAAGTGATTCAATTTCATGCTATTTGGCACATATTAAATGCCATTTCTGTTTTTTATATTTTTAAGTATTATTATTCTGAAGAAAGTAAGCAGTAGAATATAAGCAATAGTTGATGTTTTTTTGTTTTGTTAGAAGGAGGAGGGGCTTCTTTCTTCAAAGTGAAATATATTGTTGCAATATTTGACAAAAAAAAGATCATTAAACGATTGTATATTTTGGAAATAAAACGCAAAATCATTATTTTCCATTTAGAAGCTATTACTTAAAGTGCGTTAGTCGTTCACTTTACTAAACAACACCAAAACTATGGAAACAACATTGCGAATCTTAATTGTTGAAGATGAAGTCCTTATTGCCGAAGTAATAAAGCTCTATTTAGAAGAACATAAATACAGTGTACAAGAAATCTGTATCTCCTATGAAGATGCGGTAGCCGCCTATCAACGAGAACAGCCCGATTTGGTTCTTTTAGATATTCGCTTATATGGTCAAAAATCGGGTATTGATTTTGCTCATTTTTTACAAAAACAGCCCATTAAAACGCCTTTTATCTATCTTACTTCTCAACATGACCGCCGCATTTTTAACCTCGCTTTAGAAACAGTGCCCTTTGGTTATTTGACCAAACCTATTCAAAAAGCAGCCCTTTGGACAAGTATTGAAACTGCCTACCATTTACACCAGAAAAGTAAATCATCTGATATTATTCTAACACTTTTCGATGGGCAAAAAAAGCATCGAGTCAATGATAAGGAAATTGTTTGTGTAAAATCAGATCATGTTTATTCTAATGTACATCTGCTAAATGGTGACAAACTCACTATTCGCAAACCCTTGAGTCAGTTTTTGCAAAATCTACAAAGTAAATTGCTTTTTCAGTGTCATCGCAGTTATATCATTAATACACAGCATGTCAGTAGTTGGAATAATAAAACCCTTACGCTAGTGAATGGATTAGTAGTACCGATTAGTCGGTCTAAAAAAGAGCAGTTGTTGAGTTTGTTGAAATAATATTGGCAAGTTAGAAGAAAATAAAGTACTATTCAGAACATATTTTTAACCATTCAGAACATCTTATAGCAATCTTTTGGATGTTACTTAAATTATCAATATCTTGAAGATAAGTCATAAAGAGCTGAAGACTCCGAAGATTTTTGTCTTGTTTTTTTGTAGGCTAAAATGTGATTAT
>JAHDHV010000430.1 GCA_020631155.1 Bacteroidota bacterium
ACGTAATGCATTACGTCCTTACTATTTTATCAAGTAAAAAAGAAAAAAACGTAAGTAAAGCGACACCTTTTAAGATTAAGGGAAATAATTGTTATACGAAATCCCTCTCTTTCTGACACACTCATCTAATTTCTAACATCTATTATCTATCATTCAATTTCTTCAAAAGGGTACACAAAATTTATCATTTTTTACCGATAAAGCAGATTTGGGAATCTGCTTTACGAAAAAGAAGCGCAGGCAGGTCAAAAATCGGTAGCAAAGCGCAGGCCTGAAGCCTGGGAACGATATTTTTGACAAGCGTTTTTGCTTAATTTTTGGGCGAATGCAAAAAGTAAGTCGCCGAAGGCAATCATGGGATTACAGACGATATTTTCGGCGAGGGATTCAGTAATATTTAAACCTATTTACCCCTAAACAAAGCAAGTTAACACCCAAAAAACTACTTGCTTAATTTGTGTACCCTTTTAAATCAATTTCTAACATCTATTATCTATCATTCAATTTCTAACATCTAATTTCTAACATCTATTATCTATCATTCAATTTCTAACATCTAAAAGTCAATATTTATGGGATTTTTTAGTAAATTTAGAAAAAGCTTAGGCAAACAAGAGTTTACACCGCTTACAGAAGCAGAAGCGTGGCTTGGTATATTAATACCTTGTGCAGCAGCAGATGGTGAAATATGCAATATGGAAATAAAATCGTTGCTGGAAACCCTTATGCTGCGCGAAGTTTTTTTAAATGCAGATGCAATGAATTTATATGAAAGGGTAATGCGTTTGCAGGCAAAATTAGGTAATGAAAAATTGATAGTAGGTGCTGCTAGTAAGCTAAAAGCGGAAAACCGAAATACTGTATTTTGCTTGGCAATTGATTTGGTGTTGGCAGATGGCTATTTGCATGAAAACGAAGAAAAAATTATTGAATTTATTGCTAATAAACTAAATATAGAGCGAGAAATGTCAGATAAAATTGTAGAAGTTTTACTGATCAAAAATCGAGGAAAATTAGTTACAGCGTAGAGAATAGATATTGTAAACCTATGAGCGATTTACTACAACCATATCCAGCGAATCATAAAGCTGGTTTCGTTAATATTATTGGGCGGCCAAATGTGGGAAAATCCACTTTGATGAACGCCCTTGTCGGGGAGCGATTGGCCATTATTACCTCAAAAGCGCAAACAACCCGTCATCGAATTATTGGAATTGTGAATGGAGAAGAGTTCCAAATTGTGTACTCTGACACACCGGGAATTATTGACCCAAAATACAAATTGCAAGAATCTATGATGCGCTTTGTAAATACCACTTTCAAGGATGCAGATGTGTTTTTGGTATTGGTTGATGCAACAAGCAAGGAAGATATAAGCTTGTATCGCAAAAAGTTACAAAAGGTAAATGTTCCTATTTTATTTTTACTCAATAAAATAGATTTGGTACCAGATGAAGAAGTATTGCAACAACTAGCTCGTTGGCAACAGGAGTTAAAGGCAGTAGAATACATTCCGATTTCTGCACTTAAAAAGATAAATTTGGACATTGTATTTGATAAAATTCTGCACTACCTACCACTTGCTCCGCCTTATTACGATAAAGAAGCACTGACTGATCGGCCAGAGCGATTTTTTATTTCAGAAATTATACGAGAAAAAATATTTTTAAACTACCGTCAAGAAATCCCTTATTCTGTGGAAATTGTCATTGATATTTTTAAAGAGGAAACAGATATTATACGTATTAGCGCGCTTATTTTAACCAATCGAAAGTCGCAAAAACCGATTTTGATCGGTAGAAATGGCTCCAAACTAAAGACTGTAGGTACACAGGCGCGTAAGGATATGGAAAAATTTCTGGATAAAAAGGTATTTTTAGAATTATTTGTTAAGGTAAAAGAAAATTGGCGAGATAATGATACCTTTTTGAAAAATTTAGGGTATCAGTAAATATTTTTCAAAAAACAAATTATTTAATAGTTTTTATAAAAGTCAACAATAGTTTGCAAAATACTCATCAGTGCAACTAACTGATTTTCGAAGTATATATCCTTATCGATCCATAAAGTGCCGCCTTCCAATTTTAGAAATTGCCATTCTCGCCCCGAACTAATCGCCCCATAAATGGTTTTGTAAGGCTTTTCCTTTTTTTCATTGAATAAGCGAGCAGCAAACATTGCAGCAGCACATTGTCCCATACTTTTTTCAATAATCGCCTGTTTCGCTTCTACAATGGCAAAAACAGGAGCTTCTATAATATAACTTTGTTGACCAGCACTCAACAAGTAATCGCACCGCCCTTTCAGCCCCTTACTTTCGTCTACGTCAAATGTTTCATCCGAAAAAAGACTCATCTGATCAGCATTACGCTCCATCAACTCAATTAAAAGTGGAAAAACCAATGCCTCACAACGCGATTGCTCACTCTTGATGGCCACCTTTTTATTGCGTGTTAAAATACGGGTTAGTAAAGAAAAATCGGATGCTTGAAATAAATTCAATTCTGTAAATAATGACCTCCCAACTATTTTCAAATTAAATTTATCTCTAACATCTACTAAAGTAAATTCATTATAGCTCATAGGTTGATAAGTGTCAAATGTATAATTTTGTTGTTGTAACTGTGTCATTAATGTTTTAGGCAAAGTACTTTCCTCTGCTTTTTTTAGTAATATTAAAAGCTGTAGAAGCTCTGAATCATTAACTTCTAATATCCATTTTTTCAAAATAATATCAGAACTATTTTCCATTGATGCTGCTGTAGAGCCTTCTGAAGTAGTCATTTTTTCCACTTTATTTTAAAATTATAAGTAATTTAATGTTTTTGGTGTTTGGACAGTTTGGTATGTTTCAAATGTCATACTTTTCAACCAAACAGTTTTTGCTTATTTTGACAGTTCGTGGATTAGTGATTCGTTTACGAGGTTTTTAGTTTCTGTTTGAATGAGTTCTGTAACGACGGCTTTAGCCGTTATAGGTTTTGTAAAAAATTAATAATCAAAAATTTATACATACAAAAAGGTTCGAAAATTAATTTCCAATTTCTGATCTCTAATCGCTAATTTCTAAAAGCTAAATATCTTAGAGTTTGGAGCTAAGTTAGGTTTTCGCCTTTTATTTTATTGACTAAAATAACAACAATTTAATTAAAATTTGTATACCTTTAATTAACAAAACAATAGGTCTTGTTTTTAAAATTTATTTTAAAAATAAAAAACTTTAAAACCTTATAACTTTGCAACTTTCCAAACTCTAAAATATCCAAAAGTCTAAATAACTAAATAGCAATCTTAGAACTAAAGTGTTAGGAAGAAAATGAAACATACCGACAGTTTTAGGTTAGCTTTTGTCCCAAATACTTAAAAGCTAATTTCTAAAAGCTAAAAATCCAAATATCCAAAAGTCTAAAAAGCCCTATGCACAATCACTATTATAAACTTTGCTAACTCTACTAGAGGATTCGATTATTTTTTGATAGGCTTCCTCTATAGATAAGCCTTTAGCAGTCGTTTTTTTGACTAAATAATTAAAAGTTGGACCATCTGGGTTACCATATTTTTGTTGATCTCTTTCTTGGATTTTTTTCACCTCCGCTTTATCCGCCATCATAAATCTAGCATTTACCCGAGCACTATGCCTTAATTCATAAGCTTTTATAGCTCGCTCCTTTAGACTGATACCATGACGAATCCAATTTTCGTTGAGTTTTGAAATGGCAACCACCTGATAGTTATACCAAATACGTATCTCACAATTTGTTTTAGGAACCGACACCAACTCAAATGTATCAGCTACGTTTGTTTGTTTACTGGAGGTAGTTTGAGCAGGAATCCATATTTTTTGCCCAATACGCAAGCTATTGACATTGGTAATTTTTTGGAAACTTTTATCTAGTAAATGTCGTTCATTAGTCCCCTCAATAATTTGAGTATATAAACTCGGGTTACCATAGGCTCTCTGGGAAATATTTCGCAACCAATCTCCTTTTTTGATAATATAACTGCTATTAGGCGTTTGTGCAATGCTATTATTAGTCAATACAAAAAATAAAGATGCAAATACTAGGCTGGAAAAAAAAGTTTTGTAATTCATATAGTAGTTTTTATTTGTTACTTTACCTTTTAAATACTTCTTTGACAATGGCATATTAGATTTTTAAAAAATCCAAAGGTCTAAAAAGCCAAAACTCTAAAAATCCAAACAACCATTCATCTATTTGTTCGTTATAAAGATAAGTTTTTTTTCCTAACAATTAAGTAACTAGACAAAATTAAATGACCGCTAGACTTTAGCTTGATGATGCTATAGTAGACCTTTCTTTCAACTTAAAAGCAATTGATTATTGACAGTTTACAATCTCTAATTTCTAAAAGTCTAAATAGCTAAAAGTCTAAATAGCTAAAAGTCTAAAAAGCTAAAAAGCTAAAAAGCTAAAAGTCTAAATAGCTAAAAGTCTAAAAAGCTAAAAAGCCAAAAAGCCAAAAAGCCAAAAACCATTATCTCATATCTCACGTCTAACTACTTATGCTATTTTTTTTTTGAATGAAAATTAATCTAAAAAACACTATTTTCGGGTCACTTATCCTCTGGAATTTGCTTTTATCTATGGCATGTAGTGAGCAAAAAGAGGCTGTAAGCAGCGATTTACCTGCTCCTACTATTGAACGCGAACAAATGATAAATGTATTAGTGGACATACACATCGCCGAAGCACTGCGGCAGTATGTTCGAGTCGCGCGTGACAGCAATTTTGTAAAGCAACCGACAACGCATTATTACCAAGATATTTTTGCCCTGCATAAAATTAGTCCAAAAGACTTTGAAACCACTTTTGAATATTATTCAACTACCTCCGAAGAAATGTCCGCCGTTTACGAGGAAGTGATGGCTAAAATCAGTCAATTGGAAGCAGATGTACAGTAATCAATTACGAATTACGAATTGCGAATTACGAATTACGAATTGCGAATTGCGAATTGCGAATTGCGAAAATATGTTACTTTTTTATAAAAAAACAAAAATCTAATCTCTAAATTCTAATTACTAACTTCAAAAAATCTTACATCTTACATCTTACATCTTACATCTTACATCTTACATCTTACATCTTATATCTTATATCTTACATCTTA
>JAHDHV010000026.1:0-9375 GCA_020631155.1 Bacteroidota bacterium
TAGGAATACCGGGATGTAAGTTTACAACAAAGGTTATCATTTATTTAGTGCTTTTTTTCTTTTTGAGACGGGAGATGTGAGATATGAGACGTAAGATTTAAGATGTAAGACTTTGATAATGAAATGCTTATCTTGTGTCTTATATCTTACGTCTTAAATCTCTTTATTTTAAAAAGTGATTACTCATCTAATAATTGCGTCAGCTCTTGTGTAGTAGGCAATTGCACCATATATTTAGAAACAAATAATTGATTATCTAAACCAGCAGTTGCATAATGAACTTTTGTATTATTTTTATGAGTACAAAGTATAATTCCAATAGGAGGATTATCTCCTTCGTTCATTATATTTTCTTTGTAATAATTTAGATAAAAACTCATTTGCCCTACGTCTGTGTGGGAAAAAGCTCGTATTTTCAGATCAATTAATACATGACATTTTAATATTCGATTGTAGAATACTAAATCTAATCTATCATGTTCGCTACCAACAGTTATTCTTTTTTGACGTGCTTCAAAACAAAAACCACTATTTGATTCGAGTAGGAAATCTTGAATTTTGCTTAATTTTTTTTCAAAATTATTCCTATTTAAAGCAGGTACATTTTGGAAAATAGAAGATTTTATCATTTTTTAGAAAAAAAAAGAACAATTAAAATATAATATAAAATTGCGAAATAAATTGATAGTCAATAATAACTAAATCCACAACCAAAAACCCACAACCACGAAACCCACAACCACAAAACCCTACACATTCACCGCCGCATCGTCTACTACTTTTTTCCAAATACTATCCCAACTACGGCGTTGAACGCTGCGCTTATCGGCTTGTTGGTAGATGACTGATTTTTCAAACATATCATTGATGTAGGCAATGGCATCTTTTTTTGCTAAAAATGCGCGATGCTGACCATATACTTTTTGAAAATAAGCCACCAATTCATTTAACAACACCTTTAACAATTCATTTCCTTTCTCCATCAAAGAAGCATCACCTGGATCGCCTAATGAATATTGTAGAATTAAATCCACGATATTGATGGTTTCACTACCCGATTCAGAGGCATAATAATGAACGTTTTGGGCTTTACTGTAAAAGTTATGCTCTTCAATTTTATCCCGTTTTTCTTTACGGTCACGTTCAAACTGCTCATTGGTTCGCAACAGTACTTTATCCACAATAATCGGATTGTGCAATAAAGCGGCGTGTAGCGAATGAATGTAATGGTCGGCGGGTTTGCTACCTTCATGAATCAAACGGCTGCCTGCATCATCATCAAATTGCCAAGTTTTTTGCCCGTATTGGTCTACATCAATGAGGTATTCCAAAATAACACCCCAAATCAAAGCGCGATCAATTTTGGCTTTGTCCTCTGTCACTCGTTTAGAGGACAGTTCGGGCAGGTAAGCAGGTAAATGCCAACGTTTGTCTAGGTGTGGCGTAACACTTTTGCCACGTGTTAATTTGTTAACCCTTGAGTAATAGGCTTTATAGTATTCTCCGGGAGGTTGTGTACCACGATCATCACCATGAGAAAATTTGCTGAGTTGATTGATAGTCAAGCCGTAGAGGGTACGGTTACGGATGATGCTATAGGGAGAAAAGGCATCGTCCTCTACCAAATCTGTACCTTCAAAGAGCGACTTTTGCATTTCGCCTGTCAATTCTTTAATCGAATCGGGATGCGCGCCCCAAGCGTTCAACTCCACAGAAGTATTGCTTGAAGGGACAAAAGGACGGGCTAGATTGTTGAGCAAAGTAATTTGGTCTTTGATAAACTGCTCTACCTCCTGTTCGCTCTTGCCTTCAAGTTCTGCCTCTCGACGCAAGGCTCTGATACAGTTTAAGTTCAATGCATCCTGCCCGTACAGCTCTTTTCGACACCAACCTACGACATCTTTTCTAAACATCTCCTCAATTTTTTCGGGACGTTGTTCGGTGATGTAGTTGCCTTTTCTTTTTTTGCAAAAACGCTGGTATTGACCTTTGTAAATTTGCTCGGAAATTTCAATTGGCAATTCATCGCTGCTCACACTGGTGCGGATTCGCTCCCAAATTTGCTCTTTCATTTCTTGTTTTGCAAGAATATATTTCACGGTTGGATCGCTGCCTTTTTCGTGTTTTTGCGCTAAAATATTCAGTTCATTATTCAAACTGTTGCGTGTGTCGCGTAGGTTTTTAAAGTATTTTTCCCAATCATCCGCCATTTCTTTCATCGCCTTCATCAATTCTCTAAAGACCAATTCTGTCAAGCGATTGGTGCGAAAACGATTGAGGTTGTTTAGATGTTTGCTAGATTTATCAATATACTCATTAACAAAATCTTTAAATTGATTGTTGATAATTTTGCCAAAAAAGGATTGACGACCTGCTTTGCGTAAACGGTCTTCTGCACTTTCTACTTCCTCACTATCATCCAAATCATAGGCCTTTTTATAGCGTTGGATTCCTTTGTCTAAAATTTCATTTTTAGGAGCTAGTTCACCGACATATTCTTCCAATAAAGAATAAATTTGATACAAGGTATAGCGCACTGCTACAGGATGTAGAGGCTCAGGTTGTTTTAGTAGCCAAGTGTTGAGCTTATAATCATCGCCACTCAATAGACGAGGGTGATCGCCATCTTGTAAAATGATTTCGTTGACGAGATAATTTTTGGTATTGTCAATAAATTTGCGGATTTCTTGCTCATAATAATACAGCGAATCTTCGCGATTGCTGACCTCATCTCTTGCCGTTTTTTCCTGTTGCAAACGATTTTCATCCAAACCACATTCCGCTTGAAAAGCCTGCAATTTTTCATCCTCTGCAATCACTTTGGCAATGCGTTTTTCAATATTTTCAATAAATATTTCCGCTTTTGGGCGATTGATTTCCCCTCGTTTATCTAAGGTATGAACAGAGCGATAGGCGAGTTTGAAAAATGGACGTGGATTTTGTTGAGTGGCAAATCGCTGAAGAATGGCCATATAACGCTCACCAATTTCGGGCTTTTCTCTTGGAATACCGTTCTTTAAATCACGCTCATATTGGCGGTAATCAGAATCGAACTGCTCGTCAATTTTTAACCAGTCTTGCGAAAGGCTATCGGTAGACCATTTTAACGCACAATAGTACACCATATCCTCATAAGGGTATTCGATGGTTGCAACCCCTGAGCCACAATAGCGATTCATGCCGTTGTTTTCAATCATGGACAAGATGCGGTTGTCCTGTTGCGAAAAGCGATCATTGGAAATGGGACTGAATAGATCAAGGTAGGTTGTGCGAGCAACTTGTTGAATGTAGTTGCCAAAATATTTGAGGTTGTTTTTTTCCGTATTTTCAAAATCAAATAAAAAGCAAAAATCATAAGGAAGATTACGGCCTGCAATTTCGTGCGCCAATCGCCCTGCCGAGTCCACCTGATTAGGTTTGTATTCCAGTTCGATGGTTGTGCTTGTGCCATTGTCTGAATTGCTGGCATTATTGGTAATGGCGTTCAATTCTTTGATGCTTGCATAGGCATTTGCCCGTATATTTTCCACCTCGTCCCCTTGTATCACATTGGTCAATACAAGCGTATCAGGCAAAAGAAATGCTCCACGTACCAATACATTTTTACGATGAAAATCCAACTCCAATACATCACGCATATACATGGCTGTTTGTAGGAAAATGCCTGCTCCTGTCCCACCAACTAGCGAGGAAACAATCATGACGCGCGCGCTACTCGTTGTACCTGCCCCTGTTTCGCGGAAAATATGGTTGATACTGCTGTGTAATTTGTTGAGCTTGCCGCCTTCTATCGCTGCTCGGTAGGCTAGACGCGAAACGCTGCGAATTTGCCCTGCGCCATCGGTCAAAGATTTGCGGAGGAGTTCGCTGTGTTCATGTGGAAACCAGTCTTTAACAGACTCATCTGCCATGCGAATGTATTCGCCAACCGTCCAATTCGTACTGGTCTGCGTGACATGTTCTTTGGTTAGGTGTTTTAGTTTTGCAATGTCATTGACGTTGGTATCAAAGGCATGAATGGCGACATGTTTGCGTCTTTCTTCGGGTATCCATCCGTAAACGGTGTCTACAATATAAGAACCTAGACCGCCTAAGCCTATTAAAATAGTTGGTACGTGAGTCATTGTTGAATGAATTTAATTACGAATTACGAATTAGAAATTACGAATTGTTTTAGAAGTTGAAAGGTTTTAAAGTTGAAAAGTGGTAAAGTTTTATATTTAGTAGGAGCTATTTAACTTCTATGCGCTAATTTCTAACAGCCAAAAGTCTAAATATCTTAGAGTTTGGAAAGTTGCAAAGTTATAAGGTTTTAAAGTTTTTTATTTTTAAAATAAATTTTAAAAACAAGACCTATTGCTTTGTTAATTAAAGGCATACAAATTTTAATTAAATTGTTGTTATTTTAATCAATAAAATAAAAGGCGAAAACCTAACTTAGCTCCAAACTCTAAAAATATCCAAAAGTCTAAATAGCTAACTTCTACAAAGCCAACAACATTTGTTTTTCATTCTCGAATAAAGAATACTTTCTTATATCAACAGGAAAAGAGGTATTTAGGTCAATGGATTTTCTAGAAAAAATCTTTTTCAGGCTTGCTTCCATACCTTTAGTCGTTAATCCGTCCTTTTCTTTGATGGTTTTTACCAAAATAATTCGGCGTTGATTTAGGGTCGCATTGGTGCAGCCTCTGTCGCTAATTTTCTCATTATGTTTGCCAAAACGCATCGCATAAATAGGCATTTCTTTATTTTTTAGATAAACCCCTAACAAACCCTTCAGGCGTTTGGCGCGTGCCTCAGAACGGCGTTCTTCTCGTATAGGATTGCCTTCAGACGAAGCCGTACCTACACAGATAATGCTTTGAGCATCGTCAAAATGTTGGTATTTGTCTAAATTGCGAATGATGCCGCGCAATTCTTTGATAGGAACTTCGGTATTGGCGCGAAACATACGCTCCGAACTGCCACATTTCCAGCTACATTCATCCGAAAGAATATCAATTTCAACATGCATAATGGTGTCGCCGCTTTCGTCAATATCAAAACCTTCATATTGCAACATGCTTTCCCCTTTGTCGCCAACTCTAAATTTTCTAATGTCCTCAGATGGGGTTTCTACTTGCGGCATTTTAGGTTTGCGTTTCGGTTTTTTGCGTTCTTCCTCCTCGCGTGTTTCCGAAGTATATGCCTCTGGTTCTGGCTCTTTGACTTCCGTTCCGTCTTCATCGCCACTAGGTAAGCCACTTAACGCACTGCTAGATAAATCACTAGCAGTTCCCCTTGTAGCAGATTCACCTGAATTGCTGTTTTCATTGCTTTGTTCACCAGTGCCAGCTAATCTTCTTTCTTCTTCTGCTTGTCTTCCTCGTTCCGTATCTCTGTTTCTATTTCTGCCTCTATTTCTTTCAAAAGGTCTTTTATAATCTCGTTTTTTAGCGGTAGCCTTTGTTGTACCACTGCTACTATCCATACTACTGACAAGTGCTTGTGCTAAGAAAAAAATACAAGCCAAAAATAGGATGCCTGCCCCTACACCTGCTATGATTTTTGCTTTATTTTCCATTTATTTTTTTTGTATTGGATGTAAAATAGGGGATGTGTTGTCGTTGTTGTCCGTAGAGAAAAGGCATGCCTTTTCTCTACATTACATTATTCCAAATTACGATAAGTATACATCTCCTTATTGTTTCGGCGGACGATTTCAAGGCTTTCTCCATTGGAAATGCGAATGTCTTTTTTGTTTGGCTCATCAATGGGGAGACCCGAAATATACATATTATCGCTTTGCGTTTCCGCTGCTAGAAAAACATGGCTATCTCGGCTACCTGCCTTAAAGGTCACGCTGCCAATCATTTGCGTTTCTGTGATGTAAGGAATCAACCAACGTTTAACAAAGCTAGTCGGTAGGGGGTGACTTCTTGGTTTATGCTTGATGCGACTACTCACCTTTGTAATGATGATTTCGCTACCACTGGCAAAGCGTTTTTTCTTGATAATGCCTAAAAGATACCACAAAATAAATAAAATTAAAAATAGTAACAATAGACAAAATCCATAACGTTGCAAAAAAGGTGCATCCTCAATGTTGATGTTGATGGTTAAGGGGGGATTGCCGCTAACATCTATCTTATTTTGCTTAGAAACCAGCTTGGCTTTTAGCTGTTGCTGCCCTGTTTTCGTAAACAAAGTGCAAAAACAAGCGGAGGTTGGTGTAACCGTTATTTGCCCATCTTTTCGCTCAATGTTGAGACCAAGTCCTGCGCCATTATCTTCGAGTTCAATGTCAAGGTCGGCTAATTCGGAGGCAGTTGGTAGGCGAGGCGGTGCATTGCCCACTTTAATTTTAGGGGTAAGCGTCAATCCACCTGCCTGATCGAGTTCGGTTACCTTAGCGGTTAAATCGGTTTTACTTGCCTCAATAATGCCTTTCGGCAAAGGGCAGGTATCTCGTTTTACAGTATAAACAATGCTCTTATAATTAAAATAATTAGGATGTTTTGCCGTTACCGAAAAGCTAATGCGGTCTTTATTAACGGGCAGGCGGTAGCTAAATTGTTGTTTATCAGCAATTAGTTGAAATCGCTCCCTTTTTCGACTATCCTCATTTTTAAAAGTAACCGTACTTTCTTTTAGCACCTCTGTATCTAAGCTTTTGCCCTCTAAATCAAGGATTTGTGCATTTAAGGTAATGAATTTGGTACTGTCACAGACCACATCTTTAGCAGCCGTTTTAAAAAAGCCATCAAAATCAATGGAGAGTTTAGCAGCTGTTTCTGGCAAAAATTTATACTGCTGAATATTGATGGGTTGATTGAGTTTGATGTTTATATCTCCCTTTGGAATGGCTTTTTTACTATTTTTTCCAGATTTAATGTGTAAAATTTTCCCTGATAAACTAAAATTCTGCGATTTTTTATTGGCAGTAAAAGGCCCTTCTACGTAGAGTTCCTTATTCGCTGAAACAACGGAAGTGACATTGGATAATTCAGATAAATCTACCGCACCTTGCCCCACCACAATCAAACGCTTTAAAGGAACTTTACTGTTGACAACGATGCGATTACCTTTCTGCTCAACCCCTAATCCTTCGGGCGACATAGACATAACCGTAGCTGCCATATCCCCCATATGACGGATAATTTCCTTTGGCTTTCCATTTGTTTGCAGCGGCTCTTGTCGGTTAATATCGGAAAGTACTGTTTTAAGGGTATTTCTAATATCATCATTTAACTTATCTAAATTCAAGAAAATGATTTCCGTAGTTAATTGTTTACTAAAATCTTCAAGAGTTTTTTTATTTTCGACAGCACGCCTCTTAGGACGTTTTGGGTCAAGGTCTTCCCATTCGCCATCTGCAAGGAGGAGGAGGTATTTTTGTTTTTTTCGGCTTTTATCTAGTTGAGCAATGGCAATGTTTACTGCCTCAAAAGGATTGTCGCGGCGGCATTGAAGGGGGCGAATTTTATTGTTAATTTCCGCTTGTTTATTGCGTAAGTTGATGGTATGCAGTCGTTTATCTTCCATTGTCACCACATACAACTCATCATCAGGACTAAGCACTCCAACCATTGTTTGTAGGGCATAATTAACTGCATCACACTGTTCGCCCTTCATACTGCCCGAATTATCATAAACAATAGCTACAGCACGTTCTTGGGCAATCAAAGAGAAAGAGGTAAAAAATAAATAAAATAGTGATAAAAAAAGTACTTTATAAGTTATTTTCATTTAGTGAGATTGAATGTGATAGACCATTAATAAAACTTACCCCATTGTAATAAAGGTAAAAAAAATGCTAAAAAGTTCGTTTAAAGTAAAAAAATATTGTCTCTTTTCACTAATGGAAATTTTTTATGTAAAAATAGACTTTTTTAGCAAAAAGCTTTGCAAATATCGAAAAAAAATACTAACTAGCTCAATGATATTTACTTTAATTATTCATTTCTACTAAAGAGTGCTCACTATGTCTTATCTACAAACTATTCCTTCCACTAAAAAAATAATTAATTTATTAGTCTTATGTGTTTTTCTGTTGTTATCAACATTTGCTTATGGGCAAAATAATCCTGATATAACAGAAATGGATTTTGATTTGGTGTTTCATGATTTGTTCAAAAAAGCAGTTAAAAGTTCAGATGCTAGGATTCAGATGAAAATAACGAATTTTCCTGAAGCAGTATATGAGTTTACAAGCTCAAGAGATGGAGCTAATTTAGAAGATGTTATTTTAACATTGGATGTGTTTATTATTAGTGATTTTGAATTAGGGGCTTATGATAATCAAATTACCAATTTAACTTTTCCAATTTTAGCTGATATTTTGACAGATTATTTGAATGAAAAAGAGGAGAAATATTTACGACAAATTAGAATTAAAGGCAGTTGTACAGGAATAGCAGATGCTCATAAAGTTGGTCCGAGGCTAAAATACAAAGGAGAATATGGAGAAGTCACCAATATAGAATATAGCGATATTTCTAGTGGCGTAGGTAGACGCGGTTTTGGAAAAGTCAAAATAGCTAATATTTCAGAAGGTCAAGAAATTAGTAATTTAGATTTGGCATTTTTAAGAGCTTATAATGTAACAGAATATTTAGATAGTAAAAGTCATGAGTTTCCTGATTTAGTTGAGTTTGATGTCAATAATATAGAACTAAAAGCATTTGATGAAAAAGATAGTACAGGCTATCAATATAGAAAAGTCACTTTAAACTTATTAGTTGAAAATTTTTATCTTGATCAATAATAGTATTATTAATGATGATTCTTTTAGAAAATTTATTAGTAGTCTGGGATTGGATAGATAGTTTTGTTAAAGAGGAAATACATTGGGCAGTTCTGGGAGGCTTCACTATTACACTATTGGGATTTATTGTTACACTAATACTTAATTGGGAGAATCTTAAAAGTAAACTTATGAAAGTTTATAGGGGAGATAGCAGAATTGGAAGTTTTCTAAAAGTAATTCTTGGCATTGCCCTGGTTTTCATTGCCTTTATGATTATATTTAAAATTGCATTTCCATGTCCAACAGCAGGTAAGCCTTGTGATGATGGCAACCCTAAAACAATCAAGGATATAACTGATGGTAAATGTGGATGTAAAGGAGAGCTATCGTCTCCAACAAGTTGCCCAGAAACAGGCAAGCCTTGTGATGATGGTAACTCTATAACATTTGATGATAAAATTAATGAGCAGTGTAAGTGTGAGGGAAAGTGTCTGAAAATAGGTACACCTTGTGATGATGGTGACCCCAAAACAATCAATGATATAGCTGATGGTAAATGTGGATGTAAAGGAAATTGCCCAGAGGCAGATACACCTTGTGATGATGGTGACCCCAAAACAATCAATGATATAGCTGATGGTAAA
>JAHDHV010000026.1:9475-29826 GCA_020631155.1 Bacteroidota bacterium
GTGGATGTAAAGGAAATTGCCCAGAGGCAGATACACCTTGTGATGATGGTGACCCTAAAACAATTGATGATATAGCCGATGGTAAGTGTGGATGTAAAGGAAATTGCCCAGAGGCAGGTACCAAGTGTGATGATGGGAACCCTAAAACAGTTAATGATCTAGCTGATGGTAAATGTGGATGTGAGGGTGAACATAAAGTGATTGTAGTTCCACCTCCTAAACCGACAAATCCTCCTTTACCACGTTCATTATCTAAATTTGATTCCTTAACATATGCTCATAAAAATGGAAATTGTGCCTACATATTAAATAATGCAGAGAAAGTACTTAGCATAAGACAAGATAAAAAAGATTCCATTTATTATTTTTTGGCAATTTGTGAACTTAAAAGAGATAAATGTAGAAAGGCATATGACATGTATAGTAATATAGATGAGGAAGTATTAAAAAATGACTTTTTAGCAATTTGTAATAATTGTTTATTTAGAGAAGGAAAAAGATATTTTGAGCAATCAGGAGAAAACAATCGAACTCATCTAAATAATGCTAATTCTTTTTTTAAGGAAGCTTTAAAACACGAACAAAGCAAAGAAGATTCTATTTGTTTTTATTTAACACAAAGTTATCTTAATTTAGGCATCATTAAAAGTGCAGAAGAGTATTTTAACAAAATAAAAAACAGCACATTAAAAGATGATTTAAGGCAAAAGTATCGTGAGGGAATAAGAGAATTTAAAAACTAACACAAAACTAGACATTCATTTATTTTTCAAAACCTAAACGAAAATACAATGTATACAAAGTTGCCCTTCAATTTAGTGATGAATAATCAATGGCTGTTGCATTTGTTACAAGCTATACGGGAAGATACGTTTTTTTGTAAGGTACTTATCTTTGCTTGTCTGCTAATTGTGTTTGCACTTGGCGTATTGGTATATCGTTGGGAGGAAATTACTGATAGCTTAGAACAACGCTGGGGGGATAATTGGGATTGGGGTACCTATGGAAAATACATACTTGTTCTTGGTATTTTTGGGTTTGTTGGGCTAACTTTATCGCTCGTTGCTGCACCTTTGCCGCCACTACCGCCACCACCACCGCAATCAATAATAGAAAAAATAAAACAATTTTACGAAAATGGGCAGTGTGAATCGGTATTTTCCACTGCTGAAATAGCCTTGAAAGAAAGCAAACAAAAAGATTCCATTCGCTATTTTATAGCTGCTTGTCAATTTAAACAGATGGATTGTCAGGCTGGATATGCAACTTTTCAGCAGATGTATAATGATGATTTACGAGAAAATATATTAACCATCAGCGATTTTTGCTTGCTACGAAAAGGAAAACAGTATATAAATAGGGGAGATTTACATAAAGCCAATGACTGTTTAGAAAATGCGTTAACACATGAATTAGAAAAAAAAGATTCTATTTATTATTTATTAGCAAATAGTTACTATCAATTGGCGAGTTCAACAAGTAGTACAACGGAAGCAAATGACTACTTTTTTAAAGCTTGTAATTACTTAAAAGAAAATGACGGCACAGAGTTAGACGGTAAACTGAAAGAGTTCAGAGGTTTACTACATCATTGTGATTTTAATTTGTGATTTTAATTTGTGATTTTGTGCTTAAAATGCTTATCTTGGTAATGCTAAATATCCAAAAAGCTAAACAGCCAAATGAATAAATCCATCTATAAACCCGGTGTTCGTAAGCGAAAAGCCTATTGGACAGCCTTTGTTGTTTTGTGTAGTTACTTAAAACTAGGAGTTGTCAGCAAATTTTTAGGACAACACTACTATGAAAAAAAATTAGCCGAGCTTAATCGCCAAAATGCAGAACGCATCAAAAATACCATTTTAGAATTGCAAGGCTTATTTGTAAAATTTGGACAATTAGTATCTATTTTATCCAATATCCTTCCTGATGAATTTCGTGAACCTTTAGCAGCTTTACAAGATAAAAACGCCGCTCGCCCCTATCAAGAAGTTGCACAAACCATTGAAAGTCAATTAGGTAAACCTCCTCACGAATTATTTACCACCTTTGAAAAAAAACCGCTTGCTGCCGCTTCTATCGGCCAAGTACATCGCGCAACCATAGGAGACGAAGCTGTAGCGGTAAAAATTCAACATGCCAATATCCAACAAATTGCAGATGCAGATTTAGACATTATCAAAAATTTGGTGACTATTGTTGGTTTTATTTGGCACATTAAAGGCATGGAACATTCCTATGAACAGGTGCGCTTAATGATTGAAGAAGAACTCGACTATGAACGGGAAGCTAAGGCCATGCAAGTAATTCAGGCAAATTTGGCGCAGCAAAAGCACCTAAAAGTCGTTGTACCAAAGGTGTATAAAGAATTTTGCAGTCCTAAAGTGATTGTTACGCAATTTTGTACAGGGGAAAATATCGGGCATGTCGATATTTTGGATAAATGGAATATTGATAGAAGTAATTTAATGGAGCGATTTATGGAATTGTACTGTCATGCCATTTTGGTGGATGGCTACTACCATGCCGATCCGCATCCCGGCAATATTTTGGTAAATCAGAAAGGCGAAATTATTTTGTTAGATTTCGGAGCTGTTGCGCGCCTTAGTTCGGAAATGAAGGGAGCTATTCCACAATTTATTCAGGCGGCTTTAAAAAATGACAATGAAAAAATGGTGGATGCCATGCAAAAAATGGGCATGATCAGCACACAAAAAAATGCCCATCAAATAGCTGAAAAATTTCTGGCAACCATTAAAGATTTTATCCAAAATGAAGTGCAATTTGACAATCTCAATATTGATCTAAACCTTCGCCCAGAAAGCATCTTTAAATTGGTTAAAGAGTTGGACATCAGCGATTTAACCAGCACTTTTCAAATTCCCAAAGATTGGGTCTTGCTCAATCGTACCATTGTTTTAATAACGGGTTTATCCAATCAGGTAGCCCCTGAATTTAACCCACTCACCACCATTGCCCCCTACATTAAACAGCACCTTCTTGACCAAGAGGACAGCCTCAGCAAATGGATACTGGACTCACTCAAAAACCAAGTTGTCACCGCCATTTCTTTGCCCAATGAGTTCTCTACTTTCCTAAATTTAGCCAATAAAGGGCAATTAAAATTGGAAATACAAGACCTCAACAGCAATGTTCGCCTCCTCTACACACTAGGACAACAAATATTATTTGCGCTTTTATTTTTGGCTAATGCTTATGCTGCCCTAAATATCAACATAGTCATTTATCCCAAATGGTATTACTTATTTACCATACTAAGTGCATTATTTTTATTACTCTTTTTTAAAGCGTGGTGGCAAGGGAGAAAGTAAGTAGAGGTTGGAAAATTTCGGAGTTTGGAAGGTTGAAAAATTGCTGTATATCTCTAGTTTTTAAACAGTTTGTCCGTATTTAACATTTGTGAAAACTAAAGTAAGTCCTAAGCATCATTTAATTGTGCACAATTTTGTGCTAAAGTATTAGAAATGAACAGTTTAATCTTTTACTATTGTAACATTAATTTTGTCTAGGTACTTATTAGAAATGCAATAAAACATCTTGACAATGGTACATTAGACTTTTCTTTCAATTTAAAAGCATTGATTTAACTAAATGAGTATTATCGAAAACGTTGATTCGTAGATTAGTGATTAGGCTTTTTTTTCATAGTGGTTTTCTTTTTTAATAATTTGTGTAACGAAGGCTTTAGCCGTTATATACCTAATAATCAATCAATTAAGCCTATCAGAAAACTTAAAATCAATTAATTATTGCCAGTTTATGCTCTTTAGTTTCTGATTTCTAACAGCTAAATATCTAAAAGGCTAAATAGCCAAAAAGCAATTTTAAAATTAAAGTATTAGGAGTAATATCAAGTATATTCTTAATATACCATTATCAAGAACATACTATACAAATCATTTTTAAATATTTTATCATAAAAAATAAAAAATAGACTTGTTTGGCGAGTGCAATTCAACAGAAATCAATATCTTTGGCATTTTGAAAACGAAAAAATAGCTACTTACCTATGAAATCAATATCAGCTGCAGCTTTCTATTCTTTATTATATTTTTGCATTTTCCTATCAATATTTACCCATATGTCTTGTAATAATTCTACTGAAAAAACCGAAAAAGAGCCTGAAACCTCTGAATATGAAGATATAAATACTGCTGAAAGTGAAGCACCTATAGGTCGTTGGCGAGCTACCCTTACTTTAAGTGATGACAATGATTTACACCTTCCTTTTAATTTTGACTTAGCCAAAAAAGGAAATAATTACGAAATCAGCATCCTTAATGGACCTGAAAAAATTATTTGTAAAGAGGTGAGCATTAAAGACGGCGAATTTACCATAAAATTGCCTGTTTTTAATTCCGAAATTAAGGGTAGATTCCATCCGCGCCGTATGCTGGGAGCATGGCATAATTACGCCAAAAGCGAAGATTATGAACTGCCTTTTTACGCTGTTTATGGCGATAGCAGTCGTTTTCAAGAAGGTTTGTTTAATGAAATTATCAATGTAAATGGCAAGTGGGCAACGATGTTTTTTCCAGAAGATAAAAGCTCTAAAACCGATGCAATTGCAGAGTTTCAGCAAACGGGCGGTCATGTAGTGGGTACTTTTTTGACGGCTACAGGCGACTACCGTTACCTAGAGGGTGCGGTGACTGATACCTCCTTGATGTTGTCTTGTTTTGATGGCTCTCATGCGTTTTTATTTCAGGCAAATTTGGACGACTTTGGCGATTTAAAGGGCGATTTTTGGTCGGGTTCTCATTGGCATGAAAAATGGCACGCCTACCGCAGCGATACCGTCAGCTTACCGAATCCCGAACAGCTGACTTTGCTCAAAGATGGTTACGATAAACTGGATTTCACTTTCCCCAATTTATCGGGGCAGCCCGTTTCGTTGGCGGATGAAAAATATAAGGACAAGGTGGTAATGGTGCAAATTTTGGGTACTTGGTGTCCCAACTGCATGGACGAAACCGCTTTGTATACCGATTTTTACAAAAAACACAAAGATAAAGGCTTGGAAATCATAGGCTTGGCTTTTGAAAGTGGGGAAACGTTGGCGGAAGTAAAACCAGTATTAGACCGCTACATCAAACATTTTGACATTGGTTATGATGTATTATTCGCAGGAAAAGCAAGCAAAAAAGTCGCTTCCGAAGCCCTGCCGATGCTGACTAAAGTCATGTCTTTCCCAACCACTATTTTCATCGGCCGAGACGGCAAAGTTCGCAAAATCCACACTGGTTTTTCTGGCCCTGCTACCAGCAAATACAAGAATTACGTGCAATCTTTAGAGCAGTATGTAGGGGGACTGTTAGATGAGGCGATTTGATTTTTTTTGGAGATGGGAGATTTGAGACGGGAGATTTGAGATATTTTCTGGTAAATGTTCTATTTTACAGTTTTAGACCAATGCTTTAAATACTTCATCATAATTATCAAAATCTTCGTCAATGAGCATTTCCAATCTTTTCCGTCTATTTTCTTGCTCTTTTGATATAATTACTTGATTTTCAGCTAGTATTTCTTTAATTACACCCTTGAAAATACTAATATCTTCAAGCAGCATTTCTTTAATGACTGCTTTTAGTATTGCTTTATCAACTTTTTCCAAGTCCATTTTCTTTAAAAAAAGATGGTTATTATGTTCTTAACTTAAATTTGAGTGGTTTGCTTTTCAGAACTTCAACATTTTCTAATTTCTTTAAATAAAAAGTCATTTTTCTTGTTGGCCAATCCAATTGAAGTTGTTTAATTATCTCTTTTGATGAAAGTGCATTTTCTTTAAGCAAGTCAAATAAATTATTATTATCCAATTTAGCTTCCTTTTTCGTTAGAACAGAGGCAGATTGGTTAGCTTCTTCAAGTGTTAGGCAACTTCCATTAATCCCTTTATTTCCGTTAAAATCTACCCCAATAGCTCCCTTTTGTATCAGTACTAAATTTGCATTTTTTTCTTTAGGGTTTGGATATCTTACATAAATTGTCCTTCCCTTTTTTAATCCGTCTTGCACACCTTCCCAAGTTCCGCCCTTTTCACTTGATTCTGCTACATAAATTTCATTGGCTAATCCATAAATTATAGGATTTCTCGCCATAGCTAAACCAACACTCCATTTTGCTTTCGGATGAAAAGTACTTAATATAAGTAAATTCCCCTGTACAATTTCTTTATAATATTTCTTGAAACCTGATTTAAAGGTTGTGATTCCTTGAGGCAATACGATTATGCTTTGACCACCATATTTCAATGCGCTATCAAGTGCTTGTCTATCAATTCCTTTAGCAAATCCACTAACAACAACTTTATATTCTTTTGATGCCTTCTTTGCGATATTATCTGTGAATTCTAATGAAATTTTTGATGCTTTTCTTGAACCTACAATTGCAATAGAATCCTCTAGTAAAAGCTGTTTATTTCCTTTAGCATAAATAACTGGTGGTGTATATTTAACTTTTAAATTTCTCTTTAAGGTATTTGAAAACTTTTTAGAATTGATAGGAATTATTTCAAATCCTTGTGAAATTAGGTCTTCCGCATAAAAAGAATTATTTGGAATTTCTGCCCTTGCTTTCTCTAATGAATGAGATTGACTATCAGAAAGCCCAAAATCTTTTTTCCATTCGGATTGAGTTAGTGAAAAAAATTCTTCTAAGTTTGACTTTTTTTCATGAAAAATCTTAACAATTAAACGATTTTTTTGCTCTGTTCTCCATTTTGGCAAATGAGCAATTGTTATCCAATACGGTGTTTCTGTTAATTGTAGTTTACTCATATGTCCCCTCCGACAGTTTTAGCAATAATTAAAGGTGCTATTTTTATTGCTCCTAATTTTGTTAAGCATCTGCCAACTTCTTTGATTGTTGCACCACTATCATAGATGTCGTCTATTAATAAAACGGATTTTCCTACTAAATCGTTTGTATCTTCATAGGTAAAAGCGTTCTTCACATTATCCCTTTTCAGTAAGCCCGTCTGAAAGATTTTCTGGGCAGCTGTCACCCTCGTTTTTTTCAATCCATCTGATATTGGAAATTTAAGAACTTTTGCAATTTTTTGAGCAAAATTTTTAACTAAATTTCCCGATTCCGTTGGTGGAATATACAAAACTACATCAAATTTTTCTTTTCCGTAGTGTTTTCTAAAAGCTTTTAAAGTTAATTTGAGCAACCAATTAGGAAAATCTCCTCCATTTTGATACTTACTATTATATAAAGCTTGCCCTACATTAGAAACTCCATAATATGATGCAGCAACACCATTAACAATATTTGAGGTTTTTGATTCTACTTCCAGATCCGGAAAATCGCTCTCTCTAAAAGCTGTTAACTTCTTTTTCCAGGCTTCTGAAACTGAAACTCCAAGTCTTTTACCCCTATCATTATCACATACTTTACATAAAGTGGGAAAGTCATCTCCTAAAAAGTCACATAAAAATTTCATTCTACAACTCTTTGTTTCTGTATATTCAACCATTTTTGCAAAATCTGCTTGTTTTGCAGTCCTCAATGCTTCAAATGGCTTTGTATTTAGTTTAGGTGCGTCGAATTTGTATTCATAGTACTTACTTACTTTATTAACAATTCCTTGTTCTATTAAATCTGAAAGAATGACGTTTACTTGGGTTTGTTTTATATCTGTTTCTTTAACTACTCCATTTCTCCCAAGTCTTTGAAGTTTTAAAACATTAATAACCTTTTGATATTTTCCTATTGACGGCCTTCCACCATTGATAAATGTTAGAGGCAGTGCATTATCATCTTTTTTGTTGTAAAATAGTATAATATTAGAGGGTTGTCCATCTCGCCCAGCCCTTCCTATTTCTTGATAATAGTGAATTGGAGAAACAGGAATTTGAGTGTGGATAATAAACCGAATATCAGGCTTGTCAATTCCCATTCCAAGAGCATTCGTAGAAACAACACACTTGTAATGATTATTTATTAGCCCTTTTTCTACTCTTTGCCTTGTTGTTGCATCTAATCCACCATGGTAAAAGGTTGAATTGATTTTTAGATACTCAAACCAATTAGAATAAATTTGAGTATTAACTCGGGTTCCCGTGTAAATTATGCCGCTTCCTGGTATTTTAGATAAATTTTTGCCCAGCCAAATCATCTTTTCATCTTCTGAATTTACATGAACAACCCACAATCTTAAATTACTTCTAATGAGATTGCCTCTATATGAAGAAATGTTTTTCCCTATCTGTTTTTTTATGTCTTCTTCAACTCTTTTAGTTGCTGTAGCTGTTGTAGCTAGTACAGGAAAGTCTTGGGGCAATAGGTTTACAAGGCTGATTATCCTTCTAAAAGCTGGCCTAAAATCATGTCCCCAAACCGAAATACAATGTGCTTCATCAACTACAACCATTGATAAATTCATTGTTTGAGTTGCTTGAAGCCATTCTGCATTTTCCATTCTTTCAGGCGCAATGTAAAGAATTTTAATTCGATTATTTTTAGCTTCTTCAATTATTTGTTCGTTTTCTTCAGATGTTTGATTAGAATTGATACATTTTGCGTTGATTCCAAGCTCTTGTAACTTATTTACTTGGTCTCGCATTAAAGCAATCAGTGGAGAAAAAATTACTGTTGTTCCTGAGAATTGAGTAGCAGGAAATTGATAACATAACGATTTTCCAAAGCCTGTCTTTTCAATCAAAAGAACTCTTTCTCCATTAAAAATCTTTTCAATAACATACCATTGTATATCATAAAATCTTGCTAATTTAAAGGTAGTTTGAAGTTTTGTTTCTGCTTGGGTTCTTCTCATTATTTTTTCTTTTTTTATAAAAAAGCAGTAATATACACTTGCTGTTGCTAATTTGCAAAACTATGTAAAATTTCAAAAATAATCACTTATTATAACATCTCCAAACAAATTTCTAAAAAAACAACCTATTACTCATATAAATTTTAATCACCATATCCTGCATCCCAACAAAAAAAACGCCCATATTTCAGTATCTCCTACCAAAATATAGACGTTAAAAAAAAATTCGTAATTTACTATTAAAAAAAATTCGTAATTCGTAATTCCTAATTCGTAATTAAATTATCTCGTTCCTTTCTGTTGATAATTAGAAGCTTTAAAAATGACCTCTAAAATATCGGAGAGGGATTTATTGTAAATGGCGGGAGCATCTTTAGACACTTCTTGTTGACTGCCATCGCTGCAACTCATAAATTTATCTTCTAATAAGTCCCATAATTCAGTCCGTCCATTGTCGTAACCTAATGCCCAGATGCCGATACCGCCTAAGTTTCGGCTAATGGCTAGATCGTATTTTTTGCCTAAACTTTCGCTGCTGTCGTACCAACATTGTTTGATTTGCCCTTTTGAGGCGCGCACCAAATAAGGGGAAGCACTGCGATTATGCCATTTTTGTTTGTAACCTTTATAATGTCTACCTCTAATTTGACTATAAGTAGGAGCTTTCACATAAGAGCGCGTATTAGAGGGAACAGCACTGCTTCTAGTGCGCCATTCTCTACCATAATAAGGCACCGCCAAAATTAGTTTAGAAGGTTTTACACCTGTATTAATGTAATTATTAATGGTTGTTCTAATAGATAAATAACCATTTAGAGGAGAGACTGCGCCTGCGTGTTTACTTCTCGAATAATGGTAATCATAACCCATAATGATGAACAAATCAACATGAGGCTCTAAACGGGAGACATCGTAAATATTGTAACTATTCAAAGCAGGCAAAGCCATCGTAACCGTAGACCCTGGACGCGCTTTTTTCAATCGCTTGGACAGATAAATCATAAAAGCGGTCAACTGCTCTTTGTTGGAACGGCGTACATGCTCAAAGTCAATGTTCACCCCATCCGCATTTCGATAAGCGAGTAACTCTATGAGGTTGTTAGCTAAACGCTCCCAAGCTCGGCGATTGTTGAGGAAACGAGCGTTGTTGCTGCCCCCAAAATTGGTGACACACAGCTCTACCCTCGCGCCTGCTTGCTGCGCTAAGTTAATTGAGTTACTTGTTTTCCAACTGTGAATGGTTTTGTAATTCCCTGTTCGGGAGTCCAATTCATAGGAAAAATAACAAAAAGTGGATAGCAAAGAATAGTCGTAATTATTGTAATAAGAAGGTCCAAGCCAACTAGGGTGATACCCGTAAACATCTTTGGTTAATCTACAGCCTACTTTCCGCGCATGTCGTGGCGAAAAAGGAGTTTTCAAATAATCCAATACATTAAACTGTACACTATCTGATTCAACTTCAGTAATATCCCCAAATTTGCTGTAAAATTTCTGATGTTCCATCCTCACTGATGCTGATGCATCTTCCTCATCAATTACCTGCGCTCCTGTCTCGTTTAGTAGACAAAGTAGTAAGAATAGGGTTAGGTATATTCTCATTTTATGCCTTTTTTAGTCAAATTAAATTCAATTTCTTTTAACGCATAAAATGTGCCACTAGTTACAGATAGTCAACGAGAAGGCTAAAAAAAAACTAGCTTAATCTGTTCAAACTCCTTGAATTAGCTGGTTTTTTACTTTTTTTTTAAAATTTTTATTCTTATAGCAAGTTATAAGCGTAAAAACTTAGTTGTAATGAGTTGCTTTACATTTTTTTAGATAAAAAATAAATTTTTGTTTAAAAAAATAGACAATTCATTTTATAAAATCCACGATATTATTAATAACCACCTCGCTCCGCAAAATGTGATTATGGCCATAACCTTCTGTAATCAAAAAATGGATGCCTTTCCAGTCTTTAGCAATCACCTCCGCATCTGAAAAAGGCACAATAGCATCGTAACGGTCGTGAACTACTAGCGTTTTTTCCACTCGTTGATTGACCAAATCCCCAATTTCCGAAACACTCATTTCCTCAATCGGTTTACCTAATCTTTCTGACAACAACTTTTTGAGGATTGCTGTAACTTTATCTGGAAGATGTAAAAAATCGGCGGTACGCTCAATAACATACTTTAATTTGGCAGGCGCGCCTATCAGTACCAAACATTTTAAACGAATATTTTGCGAAGTATGAGCCATTAAAAAAGCACTAGAATCACCCCCAAAAGAATGACCAACCAATGCCACCACATTGCCCAATTGTTGAATGGCTGTTTCTATTGCCTTGCCGTAATCTACCACATGCGTTTGCTTCTGTTGAGATTGCCCATGAGCAGGCGCATCAAAAGTAGCTACTTGATAGCCTTTTTCTAATAATGGCTGTACAAAGGAGCGAAAAACCAAGCCTTTTGTTTCCCAACCATGAGCAAATAAAACGGTCGGTGCATCGGCATTTCCCCAAGTATACCCTTGTAGTAATTCGCCATTTTTATGTGGGATTTGTAATGGTTTCGCGCTTTGTACAATGGCGGGCAAAGAGCGTTTGGAAGTTGTTATTCGAGGAGAGAGAAATAACTTTAAAGCTAGTTTAGCACTAAAATGAGGGGCTATATATCCAATTGTTTTAAATAAAAAACGGCCAGTATGCAACAAAGGCATTGGAATGGTATGATTTTTTTTCGTTTTTTGCGCTTCTAAATATTTTTTTTTATCAAAATTAACTTTTGTCAAAATATTTACCTGCTGTATTTCTTCCATAGGGCTTTAGAGATTAGTGATTAGTGATTAGTGATTAGTGATTAACTAAATATTAAGATATTTTTTATTTCCCCTAATACTTTGTTTGGATTTTTAATATTTTAGTTTTAGGACATTAATTTTGCATAGGTATTTAGCTCCAAACTCTAAAAACCTTCCAACTTTATAAACCTTAAAACTTTCCAACTTTATAACCTTTTAGAGTTTAGAGCTAAATTGGGTTTTCGTCTTTCATCTTATTGGTTAAAGCAACAATAATATAATTAAATTTTGTATGCAGATAACTAAGAAATCAGTAGGTGTTAAGTTTAAAATTTATTAAAAAAAATAAAAACCTTAAAACCTTGTAACCTTACAACATTCCAAACTCCAATAACCTTAAAACCTTCCAAACTCCATCACGAAGTATATCGCATCCATTTATCCAGAACCGCCTGTATATCATCAGGAATAGCGGATTCAAAATACATATCCTTGCCTGTTGTTGGATGAACAAAACCGAGAATACGAGCGTGTAGGGCATGTCGAGGCAGTAGTGCGAAGCAGTTGGTGATAAATTGTTTGTATTTCGTAAAAACCGTTCCTTTAACAATACGATCCCCGCCGTAATCTATGTCGTTGAATAATGGATGCCCCATGTGTTGAAAGTGAACACGTATCTGATGGGTGCGCCCTGTTTCAAGCCGACACTCAACTAAGGTAACATAGCCGAATCGCTGCAGTACCTTATAATGGGTGATGGCATGTTTGCCGTAATTTTCTTCGGGTGGGTATACATCCATGATTTTGCGAAAGCGTTTATGACGGGCAATATTTCCTGTGATTGTACCTTCATCCTCTTTTACATCGCCCCAAACAAGCGCGACATACCGCCGAATAACAGTGTGATCGAAAAATTGTTTAGCCAAATGTGTCATTGCAAACTCGGTTTTGGCAACAACCAATAAGCCAGAGGTATTTTTATCAATGCGATGCACTAGCCCAGGACGTGCCTCCGCTTCAATGCCTTTTTTTGAGGTGGGTAAATTTTGAAAATGATAAAGCAGACCGTGTACAAGCGTGCCTGTATAATTGCCGCAGCCCGGATGTACCACCAAATTAGGTGGTTTATGTAATACAATAACCTCCTCATCTTCATAGTGAATATCAAGGGAAAGGTCTTCAGGTTCAAGGGTATATTGCTGTGGCGGTGTGGGCAGCACAATACTGATTTCATCCAATGGGCGTACCTTATAATTAGCCTTTACCGCTTTTCCATTGACCAACAAACAACCTGCTTTAGCCGCATTTTGGATCTTACTACGACTTTTTTTCTCCATTCGATTGCTCAAATATTTGTCAATGCGAAGCGCAGATTGCCCACCATCTACCGTAGTTCGATAATGCTCATAGAGTGCTTCTTCCTCTGTTAATTCCTCATTTACAGGATTATTGACTGTTGTTAACTGCTTATCCATACCATCATTTTTTTAGAAGAAGCAAAAATACATAAAATAGTCGTTTTATTTAATGCTTCTTTGAAACTGTTATCAAGTGTTTATCGTAACTAGTTAACAACTTCTTTTGATATTCATTTGTTCACAAAGGCTTGTTGAGCTAACAAAGTGTATTTGTTTTTTTTTGATACATTGAATGGAAAAGGTCTGAAAGAATTTGGAAGGCTTTGTTATGTGTTGTTAAAACATATAACAGCTAGAATAAAATTAGCTATTAACAGTTTATTGAAATATTTAAAACGCTAAATATCTGAACAAATAAGTAGTGTTTTCAGTCAAAAAATCATTTCCTATGTAAACACTTAAACCTTGATGTTGTTATATGGTCTAATAGCTCCACTTGATTTTTTTACTTTATATTTTATAAAATATAAAAAGCTAATTGTGATTAAATAGTTATGAAATGATTAGATAAATAAAAGGTAGAGATTATACTTATTGCTGCTCATATTTGGGGATCACACCCCATATTTAATTTAATTACTATATTATCCTTTTTTGGCTAAATAAGTGCTTATCCATTACAATAAGTAACTGATTGACTTTTTTTTATACAAAAAAAAACAATCACTTTATTTTAATACAAATACACTTATTAATCAAACCAAGCTCATATTTTAAAATATAGTTACTTTTATTTTGGTTTGTAGTCAAATAAACATTATCTTTACTTTCCCTTTAAAAGTTATTTAATCTGACTACATTACTAAGTGCTTTAGAATAAATTTTGCTAAACTATGAGAAGTATCTCTTTACTTGTAGTTATTCTCCTATCTGTTGCGGCTAATGAGGTGTTAGGAGCCAAAAAAGTAGTTCGCTTCAATTACTACTCTGAGCCAATTTCATTGGAATATGATTCTGGTATGGAAGTTTTATTGAGCAATGACGTTTCAGAGGAAGGATTCCAACGTTTTTACTACGATTTGGAAAACACCAATTATCATGCCACATTAGGAGAATTTCATAAATACAGAAAAAAATTAAAATTAAATGACTGGTTGTACTATGTTTTAGTACGACAGGCCACAGAAAAAATATTCCAACATAAAAATGAAAATTATAAAACATTATTCTGTTGGTTTATGCTTCATAAGTCAGGTTACAAAGTACAACTTAACTACCTACACAAGCAGGTCATGTTGTCTGTATTTTCTAAGGACAAGGTGTATGACATGCCTGTACGCAAGCATCAAGATGGCTGGTTTGTAGACCTTACTACCTACCACAAACGAGAGGTGAAGCGACAATTAACAACCTATGGTTCAAAATTTAAATTGAATAATTCGGGCAATGCCTTTTCTTTTAAATTAACAGAACTCCCCAAGCTTTCCCGTCCTGAAATCATTAGCAAAAAATTGGCGTTTGTACATGATGATAAGTTACATACCATTAAGGTAGACCTTAACAAAAACATCATTCACATCATGTATCGCTACCCTGAACTTTCTGTCACAGAACATGCTAAAGTTCCGCTTTCTATTCGCGCTTATGCTACTTTGATGACTTCTTTGGGCAAATTAATTAAAGGGAAAAGTGACTATGAGGCGGCGCGTTTGTTGTTAAGTTTTACTCGTCAAGCAAGGGACTATAAAACTGATAAAGACGCTTACAAATTACGTAATGTTACATTCGCACCCGAAGAAACCTTATTCTACAAATATTCAGATTGTGAGGATCGTTCTGTGCTATTCTCCTATTTAGTAAAAGAGCTACTGGGTTTAGATGTCATTTTGTTGGATTATCCTGAACATGCGACTACTGCCGTTCTCTTTGACAAATCATATGGCGTTAAACCAATTGTATACAAAGGGCGAAAATATACTTTATGCGATCCTACAGGACCTGGTAACTACTTGCGTCCGGGGCAATATCCCGAGGATTTATTAACACAACACTATACTATCTTGGACTAAAAACACATTCAAGCCTTTTTCTCTATTACAAAAACCCCACCGCAAGAAGAAATTTGTTGATACTTGCTAGATATACCAGCTTGTTGTAGTGTTGCCTGTAACTGTTCGGCAACTGTATAAAATTCGCTGTGGTCCCAGTGGTTTATATTTTTTGCTTTACAAACTTCTAAGTCATCAACCGTCTCAAAGGCGATGTCTGCAATAATAATTTTACCCTTTGGTAGTAATTGCTGTTGTAAATCAAGCAAAAATTTCACTTTTCCCACATCATCAATATGGTGCAATGCATAGGACGAAATGATGTATTGAAACTGCTCTTTAGCTAAAATTGGCGGTAATCCATTGGCAAAATCACCTGCGGCTAAACAAGCATTGGGCATTTTTTCGGCGGTTATGGCCAACATTCTTTCGGAAAAATCCATTCCATAAATACGCGCACCTGCCTTGTACAATTCCAAACTTAACAATCCCGTACCAATTCCTATATCCAAAATCTTTGTTTCCCCTTCTACTACTTCTATTTGTTGATGGACAAATGCCAGTACTTGGTAATAACCATCAAAGGGATATTCTGTTGCCATAGCCGGAATATCTTTATCATAAGAACCCGCCCATTCATTAAATCCTTCTTCTTTTAATAAAGCCATTGTTAATATTTTTTTTCTTAAAAATAAACAAACAAAAAGTTATCAATAAAATTATATTACTATTATTGCAAACAAAGATAGATTATTTTTTTGACTACCAAAATGATTCTCTATTTTCGCATTGTTTTAGGTATGTTTCAAATACTGTATTTTTTAACCAAATCAATTCGTGGATTCGTAATTCGTAATTGATAATTCGTAATTCGTAATTCGTAATTAAATATCATTCGTAATTAAATTAAAAACCTATGGCAGCAGTTACCACTATTCAAATTCCGTTGGGTTTCGAGGCACCTGACTTTACACTTTTAGACACGGTATCAGGTGAACACAAAAGCTTGCAAGACCTTAAATCTGATAAGGCAACAGTTATGATGTTCATTTGCAATCACTGTCCATTTGTCAAACACATTCACGATGGTTTATTAGCATTAGCCAATGATTACCAAGCCAAAGGCGTTTCCTTTATCGCCATCAGCAGCAATGATGTAGACAATTACCCTGCAGACAGCCCCGAATTGATGAAAGCATTAGCAGCAGAAAAAGGCTTTCCATTTGCTTATTTATACGATGAAACTCAAGAAATTGCCAAAGCTTACAAAGCAGTTTGCACTCCAGATTTCAGCATTTTTGATGGCGACATGAAATGCGTTTATCGAGGTCAATTAGATGATTCACGCCCCAATAATGGCAAGCCCGTTACAGGAAAAGACATTCGCGCTGCCTTAGATGCCGTTTTAGCAGGAAAAGAAGTTGCCAAAGAACAGTATCCAAGCATTGGCTGCAACATCAAATGGAAGGGAGCGGCTCCTTATTAAGAAGCGTCCTTTTGACTTCATCAGTTGTAAATCCCCCCTAATTTTAAAAAACATTCATTTTTTGTTCGCTAAGGGACATTTATACATAAAAATTTTGCACTTTCTTTACAAGAGTAGTATCTTTGGTTAATATTTTCACTTTAATTAAAACTAAAACAAAACATCATGAGGAATTTACTATTACTACTTTTGGTAAGTTGCTTTACTGTATTTGGTGCTTATGCCCAAACAGAACAAGCAGTAGACGCGGTTGAAAAAACGGTGGAGGAAGTTGCTAAAGAGGTAAAATCTTGTAACAAAGACTGTAGCAAACCCTGTTGCGCCAAGAAAGAATGTAAAGAAGCTTGCTGTAAAGACAAAGATGCAAAAGCAAAGGCAGCGTGTAAAAATACGTGTTGTGCAGGTGATAAAGCTGCTAAAAAAGCCTGTAAAAAAGGTTGTACTAAAGATTGCTGTGCAGGTGATAAAACTGCTAAAAAAGCCTGTAAAAAAGGTTGTACTAAAGATTGCTGTGCAGGTGATAAAACTGCTAAAAAAGCCTGTAAAAAAGGTTGTACTAAAGATTGCTGTGCAGGTAAAGAAAAAGCTATGGGAGCAATTCCAAAAGCCGAAGACAATCTAAAATTGATGAAAGCCGAAGTAAAAGCAGCAGAAAAAGAGGTAAAAGCAGCGAAAAAAACAGAAACAGCCATTAAAAAGACTGAGGAAGTTAAAAAAGCGAAAATTGAAGGGGCAAAAAAGGTGGAAAAAGCCGAAGCAAAAGCGGAAAAGAAGGCTGCAGATGTGAAAAAAGTAGAAGCAAAGGCGGAAAAGAAAGTTGAGAAAGCGAAAAAAGCAGAAATGAAGGCGGAGAAGAAGGCAGAAGTTGCGAAAAAAGAAGCGGTGAAAGCAGAAGTTGAGGCTACTAAAAAAGCCGAAGCTGCTAAAATGGCTACTGGTGCGGATGCTGTAGCTGCTGAAAAAGAAGCTGCCGAAGCTAAGGTAGAAGCTGCAAAGAAAGTGGAAGCTGCGAAAAAAGCAGAATTGAAAGCTACTGAAAAAGCTGTTGACGCTAAAAAAGCAGAGGTTAAAGCAGAGAAAAAGGTGGAAAATGCTAAAGCTGATGCGAAAAAAGCGGAGAAAAATATTGAGAAAACAGAAGTAAAAGCTACAAAAAAGGTAGAAAAAGCGAAAAAAGCAGAGGTTAAAGCTGCGAAAAAAGCAGATACTGCGAAAAAAGAGGCTAAAGCCGCAAAGAAAGAAGTCGCTAAAGCAAAGTCTACTCCAGTTAAAAAATTAACCAAAAAAGAATTACGTAAAAAACGAAGAGCAGAAAAGAAAGCTGCAAGAAAGGCTGCAAAAGCTGCGAAAAAAGCAGCAAAAGCCAAAACAGCTAGTAGCAAGTAATTTCTATAAAAATTAAATGATTTTAAGATAAAACCAGCTTGGTAATGGATAAATAATCCTATGATTATTTATCCATTACTTAACTATGGCACTCCTATCTGGCAAATGAACTATTTTATAGTAGTCATTGTTAAGTGAATGTTTTGAATGTTCAATACTTTAGTAATTCTACAATAATAAGTTGAGCCAGTCACCTTTATTATTTTGCCTTGTACTTCGTTGAAAAGCCTCGCCGTAGCTCCGCTATGCCTATGTTTTTCGCCTCGTACAAATCAAAATCATTGTGGCTTTATGGTTCAACTTATTATTTCCGCATTACTTATAGTTGTACATTCGTTTATTTTTCGATTTATTTTCATTAATTACTTCACTACAGAACAAAACTGATTCTGATTATGAGAAAAACAATCGTATTAATGGTAGCTCTGCTACTATGTGGAATTTGTGTGCAAGCGCAAAGCGCAAAGAAAGTTTGTCCTTTTTCTGGTAAGGTAATCCAAACAGCAGAAAAGGCTACAGAAAAGAAAGCCTGTTCTCATGCTCATCAAGCAACAGATGTACAGGCAGTGAAGGCAGCACATACTCCTGAGGCAACACAACAAAAAGCGTGTCCTCATAAGGGAAGTGCTTCTTATGCCAATTATAAGGCAGAGGGTAAAAATTGTCCACACGCTCGTAATGCTACTTATGCCAACTATAAAGAGAAAGGCAAAAGTTGTCCACATGCAGCTAAAAAAGCTTCCTTAGAGGCTGCACCTACTAATGCTACAAAAAAGGTAGTTGAAGTTGTACCTGCTAGTTACTAATAAAGTGTTTCATAACAAGCATACAACATACATTTCAAACTAGCTACACAATCAATATATAAAATCAAAAGCCTGCTCAAAGTTATTTTTGAGTAGGTTTTTTTTATGCTATAACCATACCAATAAACAGCTTAGAATTATATTTTATAACGCGAGGTTTCACCTCGCGCCTTTAACTTAACAAGTGTGAGGCTTTGCCGCCTCGCGCCGAACCTAATTCGTAGCCTTTGACTACATTATTAAAACAAATAAAAAATTTAATAACCTTTGATTTTATACCATTTTTAGCAAAGTTCTATCCAAGTAAACAACCAATCCCAATAATAGCAAATTCCCTATTCCCAAACAGCCATTTTGTGCTACCCATATGGATAAGTCTTTCCCTAATAAGTCATGCCAATTGCCCCCATATAACACAAAAGAAATTATACAAACAAATAAAAACCATGAATTTAATTCTTTTTGTTGCTTTTTGTGAAAAATAGCCATCAACAAATATAAAACAATGGGCAAAGACCATAAAAAATGTTCGGTATCTGTAATCGTTAAATTCGGAACAAGTGCAACTAAACATAAAAATTCAAGCACAAAATAAAACTGCTCTCCCCTACCCTCTTTCTTTTCCTTTTTTAAATGTTGCCACACCCAATAAGCAGTAAAACACGCAATAGTCAATAGAATAATTGCTACAAAATATACATGACCACTATTAATAAAGTAAGAAAATCCAAGTTTATTTACCAAAACATAAACAGTTTGGTAACTATGCATTGCAGTTTGATGGCTTAATACTGCGTCTATCCATGCTTTATATAAATAAATTCCTCCACTTACCCCTGTAAAAATCATGGGCAACAATAACCCCAATATAATTGCCAATAGACTGCTGCCTAATAAAAACACTTTCTTACGAATCACGAATAAAGGCAATAGAACAATAAAATGAGGTTTTAACAAAATCCCTAAGCCTATTAATAAACCTGTTCTTAGCATTTTATGCTGTTGCCACCAATATAAAGCATGAACAAACAAACACAATAGCAATAAATTTATATTACCCAAATGAAATTCTCTAAACAAATGAACAGCAGTAATTAAAGTTGTTAAAGTGAGTATAATTTGTTTCTGTTTATTGGAAAATGATGAAGGGAATACCGATTGTAATAGCTGATAACTGCGTATTAAAGTTAGATACAGTAAACCTATGGTTAATAAATAGTAGGCAATTTTTGCTAGGGAAAAAGGTAAGAGTGTAAAAGGCGCGAAAAGCAATAAAGCAAAAGGCGCGTATTTATAATAACCCGAATCTAAGCCATAGGCTTGCCCATAAACTGTTGTATTGGATAAGAAATTTTTGGAAGCCGTATAATAGACTTCGAAATCGTGTAGATGAAATCGCTCGTTGATATTTTCAACCGTCAGTAGTGTTATTAGGGCTAAAAATAAAATTACAAAAAACCAATTATCTTTAAAAAATAAAGACATAAATAGTCCGAGTTGTTAAATTATTTAATAAAAAGAAAAGAGTGTGTCAGAAAAAGAGGGATTTCGTATAATAATTATTGATCTTAATCTTAAAAGGTGTCCCTTTCCCTACGTTTTTTCCTTTTTTTCTTGATAAAAAAAGAAAGAAAAAAATCAAGACAGTGAAATTTTTTTGCTAAAAATCTCATTCACAGCTAAAAT
>JAHDHV010000431.1 GCA_020631155.1 Bacteroidota bacterium
TTTCCAAAAGCAAGGCCGCTTTTTGTTCAATAATTGTATAACTATTATTTGGATCACGCACCTCTACCAATATCCAATCTACCACATTATTGGGCATTGTTGTTACCGATTCTGTTCCTGTATAATTCCAAGGAGCAATATTGTAGGGCTGTTGTAGAGGCAACAAACCGCCTATATTTAAGGTAGTTCGCATAGCCGCACTGCCACCAAAAGTATTATATGCCCCTTCTAAATACACCTTCAAACGCACCGTAACAGAACAGTCAGTCACAACTATATTCGCTGTATTTTGGTCTTGACAACTGCCACTACCGATGCTGTAGGTCACCGAATAACTACCTGCTGATAAACCGCTTGCATCAAAAATCCCCATACTAGACACATAACTGCCTCCACTCCACGAGCCGCCTATTGTGCCAACAACAAAACTGTTTAAATCTACTGCACCATCACATTCTTGTACCGAAGCAGGTGGCGACCAAAGGGCTAAGGGTGAATCGGTAACTACAATATTTTGCATTTGAGAAATGGCACAACTGCCAGTACCTACAGAATAGGTCACATTATAATTGCCTGTTGCTAAGGTTGTAGGAGTAAAAATGCCTGCACTATTGATATAGCTACCACCTGACCAACTCCCTCCACTTGTTCCCGAAACCAATGTGTTTAAATCTATTGAACCATCACATTCTTGCAGGCTTGTTCCACTCCAAGTAGCGGAGGGACTAGCAACAAGCACTATATCATGCGATTCACTAAAGCCACAACTCCCTGAACCGACAGAATAGGTAACATTGTAATTGCCTGCTACCAAGCCTGTCGGGGAAAAAATGCCTGCGCTATTCACATAGCTACCACCTGACCAACTTCCGCCTGTTGTGCCAGAAACCAATGCATTTAAATCTATTGAACCATCACATTCTTGTAAGCTTGTACCTGCCCAAGTTGCTGTTGGACTATCCAAAATCGTGATGTCGTGGGTTTCTGTAAAACTACAAGTACCTAAACCTACTGAATAGCTCACACTGTAATTGCCCGGTGTTAAACCTGATGGTGAAAACATACCTGAACTACTCACATAACTGCCTCCACTCCAAGAACCTCCATTAGCTCCTGTTACTAAGGTATTTAAATCTAAAGCAACTTCACATTCTTGTAGGCTTGTTGGTATCCAAGTTGCATTGGATGTAGCGGCGGCAACCGTAACAGTTTGTGTTAATATATCTGCACAGCTGCCCGAACCTACACTATATTCTACAGTATAATTACCCGGGTTCAGTCCATCAGGATCAAACATGCCTGTAGCACTTATATACAAACCTCCTGACCATGTGCCGCCTACAGTGCCTGTTACTAAGGTGTTTAAATTAAATGGATCCTCACATTCGCCAATAGAAGTTGTTGTCCAAGTCGCGCTAGGGGCTGCGGTCACCATTATATTTTGGGTAGAAACAGTGGCACAAGAGCCTGTGCCTACGGTATAAGTTACGGTATAATTGCCTGCTGATAAACTGCTGGGATCAAATTGTCCTGTTGCTGAAATATAGCTGCCCCCCGACCAACTTCCGCCTGTTGTGCCAGAAACAGTGGTGTTCAAATCTACGATACCTCCACATTGAGAAAGGGAGC
The DNA here is from genome assembly GCA_020631155.1 of Bacteroidota bacterium. GTDB lineage: Bacteria > Bacteroidota > Bacteroidia > Chitinophagales > UBA2359 > JAHDHV01. The sequence continues at coordinate 1,630 of JAHDHV010000431.1, forward strand.
CTGCCGTCCAAGTGGCGGTTGGCGATGCGGTAACGGTGACGGTTTGTGTTTGGGAAAATGCACAACTGCCTGCGCCTACACTATAGGTCACATTGTAATTGCCTGCGGTCAAAGTTGTAGGTGTAAATATACCTGCGCTATTCACATATCCACCACCTGACCAACTTCCGCCTGCATCGCCAGTTACTAAGGTATTTAAGTCAATGGCATTGTCGCACTCTTGTAGAGTAGTTCCTGTCCAACTAGGATTTGGATCCGCAAGAATGTTGATGTTTTGCATTTGAGAAATGGCACAACTGCCTGTACCTACCGAATAAGTCACTGAATAGTTTCCTGTAGCTAAACCTGTAGGGTCAAATGTTCCGTTAGTATTGATATAGCTCCCCCCCGACCAACTGCCGCCGGTATCGCCTGTTACCAATGTATTTAAATTAATGGGATTATTGCAGGCTTGTAAACTTGTGCCTCCCCATGCAGGATCAGGATCAGCAATGATGTTGATGTTGTGGGATTCGGTAACATTGCAACTGCCTGTTCCTACAGAATAAGTAACAGTATAGCTTCCTACAGTCAAACCACTAGGATCAAAAATGCCTGATGTATTGATGTAACTCCCCCCTGACCAACTTCCTCCACTTGTTCCTACAATAAGCGGTACTAAATCAATGGCATTGTCACAACTTTTTAGCGTAATATTTGCCCCATTCCAAGTAGCGGTAGGCGCAGCAGTTACCGTAATATTTTGCGTGACTATATCACAAACAGGATTTCCCACACTATAACTTACGGAATGGGTACCAACCCCTGCTACTGTTGCATCAAAAAAACCATTAACAGATATATAGCTTCCGCCCGACCAACTTCCGCCTATATCGCCTGTAATAAGTGGATTTAGGTCAAAAGCAGTTTCACAAGCAACAATTGTTGTGCTATTATTCCAAGCTGCGCTAGGGCTATTGGTGGTAAAGCTAATGGTGGAAGTGTAATTGCTATTCAACGGATTACAAACGGTTCTTATTTGCGCTTCGTAAGTGGTGCAATTGAGCAGGCCTGAAAGGGTGAAAGAATTAGCATTGTTAGTGCTTATGCTACTCCAAGTTGTCGTTCCAATAGGTCGGTATTGAATTTCATAGTTGGCAACAGCACTGCCCTGCCATCCAATGTCTACAGAAGAAGTTCCAATATTGGCTAAGGTAGGAAAATAAGGTGCTGGGCAAGGGTCTTCATATAAGGCAATACCACCGCGATAGTTGCCTACTGCAAATTCATCATACCCATCATTGTCAATATCTGCGGCGGCTATAGTTAATCGCTCACCGCGTGCTGCATGACTTAAAAAATTGGTATTTACAGGAAAAAACGGGATGGAAGGTACGTTTGGGTTGATGCCATTAAACGCTAATATCAACCCATTTTCATAGCTCACAAAAATATGCCTTTCTCGATTAGAACCAAATTCAATAAAAATAGGAACAGAATGAATATTGGCGTTCACATCTAAACTTCCTAGATTAGTCGTAAACTGTTGAAAATTAAAACTAGTAGGTGTGCCATAATTTTTATAGTAATATATCTCCCCATTTCTTGAGCCAACAATTAAATCTAAATCACCATCCCCATCAAAATCAAGTAATTCGGGAGTGCTATACTGCCCAACATCAATACTCAATGCCAATACATCTAATACAAAAGCACTGCCATTATTTTCAAAATAATATAAATTACCATCCTTTTCCCCCATCACTATATCCATATCACCATCTGCATCTAGGTCGCCAAAACTTGGGTGTAAATTGCTTAGTTGATAAGTGCTAAAATTACCAAAATCCGTATTTATCAATTCAAAAGCTGGAGCGGTAGGTGTTCCTATATTTTCATACAAAATAATTTCGCTAATATGTGTATTGCTAGTTGTTGTATAACCATAATTAGTAATCAACAAATCTATTAAGCCATCATTATTATAATCGTAAAATTCAGGTGTTGATTCTGTGCCTCTGTCCACCATATCCTCTATCAACCAATTATCCTGTACAAAATTAAAATTAGGCACTGCATCCGTATTGGTATTTTCATACAACCAACTCACATTCGCATTATCAATTTTGCCCTGTTCTGTTTTACTAAGCAACAAATCTCGTTGATTGTCATTATTCACATCCACATAAAAAGCAGCAGCCTGATAATTTAAATTCGGCAGTGTAGTAGATGCGCCTAAATAGTTGTAATCCAACGTATTGACATCCGCAAAACTAGGCGTTCCATCATTTATGAGTGCGTGTAAGTTCGTCAAACTCCCATTGCCTGTTAACAAATCTTTATCTGAATCACCATCTAAGTCTATGGCTAAAAAATTTCGTGCAAAATGCAGTTGCTTTTGATGTATGTTATTAGATGGAATAGGTTGAACACTTGGACACTCATCTATTTGATAGGTAGAAGTAGCAATTTCTGTCATCACTTCTCCCCAACAATAAGTATTAAGGTTAAAAATCAGGCTATCGCAGCCATAACCTTGTTCTTGAGATTGATTTTGATAGTAATAAATCCAACGTCCGGTAGTTACATTATTCACCAATAAATCTAAATCTCCGTCATTATCAATATCACTAACCCCCGGTATATCCTCATAAGAATTAACAATAACAGTTCCAGCATCATCTTTTAGAACCGTTTTAAATAATTGAAATTCCAATTCATTATCTGCGTTATAATTGCCTGTGTATACATCTATATTAGAATTAACTAAAGTAAATAAATCCGCTACACCATCACAATTAAAATCTACCAGATACGCCCAATCTTCCATAGCAGCAGGAAAATTCATTTCATAGGCACAATCATAGCGATAATCTATAGTATTGGCGGCACCATCATTTAAAAATGTGAGCACTTGTTTGTCGTATTTGTCAAATATCACCAAATCTTTGATGCCATCATTATTTAAATCGGCTGCCGAAAAGCGAGGTTTTTCCAAGCCCCCTACAAAGGGAAATCGCAGAGTAGTTCCATTTTCTATGACCGAAACATTATCCATCAACTCATAAGTATTCTGAGCTGACAATTGAATGGAGTAAAAAAATATTAAATATAAAAACAATAAGTAGCTAGAAATCAGTGGATGGTTTATTTTTATTTTAGTAGTAAGTAGCATTATTCCAATTTTTAGACACAACATTAAAAAGAAGAGATATACTTTTTTTATCAAAAATAACATATCTCTTTGTTCAATTTAAATCTAGTTGGTGATATTGGGTGTAAATGTAAGCTCTTTTTGTAAAAAAAAGGAAGTACTTTTTTCTGCTTTTGCTAAACCTTGTCTAGTTTAATGGGTAGTTTCCACAAGATACATTTTTTTATAAAAAACTACCAATCAATTAGTTAAAAAAAAGTAAAGAATTGAAATTAAGGAGAAAATGCTGGAGTTTTAATTACGAATTACGAATTACGAATTACGAATTATGAATTATGAATTATGAATT
>JAHDHV010000432.1 GCA_020631155.1 Bacteroidota bacterium
TTGATACAATGATAAGGCGTTGGGGATTCACAATTTTCGATAATTCTACCGCCATTATTCCTCCCATCGAAACACCGACAAGCGCGAAAGGCTTATTTTGATTGATGCGCTCGCTTAGTCGTTGCACATAACTTTCTAAGGATTCTTTAGCGTGTAATGGTTCTTGCCATTCCAAAATTTCTAACTCATATTGTTGCTGTAGGGGCATTTGAGGCTCAAACATACGGCGGTCTGCCCCCCATCCGGGGATAAGGTAAACTTTTAATTTGATCATGGAAATTAGAGGTTCGCGATTAGAGATTAGAAAAAAACAAATTGTACTGTACAGACGTGATTAATCGCTTCTCTACCTACCATAACTAAAACTGCCATGATAAATTTAACCCTCCTGAACGCTGTTGCTGTACAGATGAAATAGGGGTAAAATAGGGTTGTACTTTGAAGCTAAGGTCATCACTAACATCAAAGTCGCGAAGGTGTGCATCAATGAGGGCATCTACAACATTGAGGACATACCATAGACTGGTTAAAATAATGGACAGGGTAAAGTCTTTATTGTAGGCATTTTTCAAACGCAGCAAATTGTCATCGCTAACAAAAGCCAATAATGGATCAGTTTCCCCATAGCCAGGGCGGTTGCGCGCTAAATACTCATCTCGAAAGCGGTTGCGGCGCGTATAATTATAGTTTAGAAATGCTCCTCCAACGACAAAACCGCCGTATACAATCGGAATTTTCCAATAGCGTTTATTGTATGCCTGCCCAAGTCCGGGCAATAAGCTGGAATAATAGGCGGCTTTTAGAGGTGAAAATTTGCGATTTTGGTTGATGACATGGGCATTGGCATAGGCATCTAAAACATTGATGCCATACAATAAAAAGGCAAAATTGAGGTAACGGTTGTAGTCGCGTAATGCGCGGCGTTTATTGTCTCTTGCCTCAATAAGTTTTGTTTCTAAATCGGGCGTATCAAAGTTGGTAAGTAGTTGGGTGTAGGTTTCGTAATGTCGGTTATAGTCGCTTCGGCGTTTAAAGGCAAAAATGGAGAGACCAGTAATGCCCCCTGCAAAAATTGGGGCTTTCCAAACTTGCCCATTGTATACTTGCCCTCCACCGGGGATTAATGACCAAAGGGCTGCTTTTTTGGGTATTTTGCGTAGAAGCAGACTGCTATCTCCAGCAATTTTGGGACTTGCTTTTTTTGCTGCTAATGACCGTAAATCTATTTTTTTAGTGCTTTTTTGTTGGGCAAAAATGGGTGTGTGAAATTGGCATAAAATCAAAACTAAAACCAAGAATAGGATTGGGTTTCGAGACCTAAGATATAAGATATGAGACGTGAGACGTGAGATGTGAGACATGAGATGTGAGCTATTTTTTTTACAAATTCAATAAATCTAAAATTCGGTTGAGGTCATCATCATTGTTAAAACTAATGGATAACTGTCCTTTGCCTTTGGTATTGCGTTTGAAGATAACTTTTGTTTCAAAATGGGCAGCTAATTGGTCTTGTACTTTTTGTAAATGTACGGGTAGTTTTCCAGAATTACTTGTTTTGTTCGACTTAGAGTTATTGGCATTGCGCCATGTCCGCACCAATTCTTCGGCTTGTCTAACAGAAAGTTGTTTGCTTTTAATCTCCTCATATAAAGCCAGTTGTACATCTGCTTTATTAACCCCAATTAAACATTTGGCGTGCCCCATTGCAATAACTTTGCTTTTCAAACCTAATTGTATTGCAGGGGGCAATTTCAATAAACCCAAAAAGTTGCCTGTAGCAGACCGACTTTTGCCTAGGCGTTTGCCAAGTTCTTCATGTGTTAAATCACATTCGTCAATGAGGCGTTGGTAGTTTTGGGCAATTTCTATGGGGTTGAGTTCTTGCCGTTGAATATTTTCGATAAGTGCTAATTCCAACATTTCTTGGTCATCGGCGGTGCGAATATAGGCTGGAATGTCTTTTAAGCCTGCTAATTTAGAAGCACGTAATCGGCGTTCGCCAGCAATTAGTTGGAAGGCATTGCGCCCTAACATTCTGACGGTAATCGGTTGGATAACACCATGAATTTTGATAGAATCGGAAAGTTCTTTCAACTTTTCTTTGTCAAAATCACTTCGAGGTTGAAAGGGGTTCACCTCAATTTGAGAAATAGGGATTTTCACATCCGTTTGCGCCAATTCATTGGTGGTAACCGATTCTGCATCAATGCCTTGTAGTAGTGCTGCGATGCCTTTACCTAATGCTGCTTTTTTTGATTTTGATTTTGCCAAAATACTGTGAGATTTAAGATATAAGACTTGAGATATAAGATAGTAGAGATGTTACAAGCAACATCTTTACAGTATAATAATAATTTTGGAGTTTAGGAGGTTGCAAAGTTACAAGATTTTAAAGTTTTTATTTTTCTGATAAGTTTTAAATATAATTATTTTCGCTTTATTAATCAAAACTATACAAAATTAAAAGAGGTTATTATTATTTTCATTAATAAAATAAAAGGCGAAAAGCCAATTTAGCTCCAAACTCTAAAATAATTAAACCCACAGAAATACTAAGTAATGCGGAAATAATAAGTTGAACCATAAAGCCACAATGATTTTGATTTGTACGAGGCGAAAAACATAGGCATAGCGGAGCTACGGCGAGGCTTTTCAACGAAGTACAAGGCAAAATAATAAAGGTGACTGGTTCAACTTATTATTGTAGAATTACTAAAACCAAGTACAAACACAAGATTTTGCGTTTCTACACTGTTTTGACCTCTGCTAGATTGTTTTTTTGCAATAATTCTTGCCCTAGATTTAGATAATTGATAGAACCTTTGCTTTGGGCATCGTACATGATGATGGACTGCCCGAAGCTTGGAGCTTCGCCAAGCCGGGTGTTGCGGTGAATGAGCGTATCGAATACTAAGCCTTGAAAATGCTTGCGAACTTCGGTAACGATTTGCTTGGACAGACGAAGGCGCGAATCATACATGGTTAACAAAATTCCCTCAATTTCTAGGGTTTTGTTCAGTCGCCTTTGTACGATTTTAATAGTGTTAAATAGTTTTCCTAAGCCTTCCAAAGCAAAATATTCACACTGCACTGGAATGATCACCGAATCAGCGGCCGTCAGTGCATTGATGGTGATTAAACCCAAGGATGGCGAGCAATCAATGATGATAAAGTCAAAATCTTCCTTAACTTCTTCAAATATCTTTTTCATCAATTTCTCCCGATTAGGGTGGTTGACCAATTCTATTTCTGCACCTACTAAATCCATATTAGAGGGTAATAGAAATAAGTTGGGGGCATCTTCTGGTTTGACAATGCCATCAGGAACAGTAGCTTCTTCAATAAGGCAGTTGTAAACACCAATTTTTACTTTTTTAGGGTCTAAACTGAGGCCCGATGTGGTATTTGCTTGTGGGTCTGCATCTACTAATAAAACTTTATATTCTGACACCGCTAGACTTGCTGCTAAGTTAATGGCAGTAGTCGTCTTGCCAACCCCTCCTTTTTGGTTGGCTATCGCAATAATTTTTCCCATAAATATTTTTCCTGTATATAGATATAAGACATAAGATTTGAGACGTGAGATTTTAGCTATTTGGACTTTTAGACTTTTAGAAATTAGCGATTAGAGAACAGAAATTGGAAATTAATTTTTGCTCTTTCTTGTAGATTTTTGATTGTTAATTATTTATAAGAACTTTAACGGCTAAAGCCATCGTTACAAAACTCATTCAAAAAGAAACTAAAAAGCGAATCACTAATCTACTAATCACGAATCCACGAGTTGTCAAAATAAGCAAAAACTGTTTGGTTGAAAAGCATAGCATTTGAAACATATCAGATTTTACGCCTCTACCCGTAAATCAACGGTTTCACCGATGTTTAACAATAATAAAGACTTGTTTTTTTCTGAAAAAGTGGCTTTAGCTGCCTCATGATCTATTTTTATAAAACCAAATGTATCATAATGAACGCCAATGATTTGATTGCATTGTATAAAGTCGGAAGCAATCACTGCTTCTTTAATATCCATTGTAAAATTGTCGCCTATACAAAGCACGGCAAAGTCTAATTGGGTGAATAAAGGAATGAGTTTCATGTCCATAGTGAGGGCTGTGTCGCCTGAATAGTAGAAGTTGCCTTCTGTTGATTCGATGACAAAACCGCCTGCATTGCCGCCGTAGGTGCCGTCGGGTAATACGCTGGAGTGCACTGCATTAACGTATTTTACTTTGCCAAAATCAAATTTCCATGAGCCTCCATGATTCATTGGATGTCCTTTTGCATAGCCTTGTTTTTGGCCATACCAATTAACAATTTCATAATTAGAGATAATGGTTGCATCGTTATTTTGGGCAATAGTGAGGGCATCAGCTACATGATCGCCATGTCCATGTGACAATAGAATGTAATCAGCTTTAATACTATTAACATCAATATCTTTAGCTAGTTCATTAGGAGATATAAAAGGATCAAATAAAAGAATTTTTCCCTGAACTTCTACACTAAAACAAGCGTGCCCATAATATGTAAATTTCATATTGCTTTGCTTTTTTATAGGTCGTAAAATGAAGCCTTAAAGATACAACATTTTATAGAATTTAGTAACGGATAAACAATAACTTATTTGGGAAGTTTGTTTTTTTTCTCTAGCAGTTTAATTACAGAGTTGCTTTTTAGCTTTTTAGCTTTTTAGATTTTTAGATTTTTAGATTTTTAGCTTGCTATTCGCTGATTTTATTTCGCAAAAAACAGATTTGACAAAATAACAATTTGTTTATTTTTATCATTTGAATTAATTCATTAAGTATTTGATTATCAGGGTTTTGCGCTTTATTTCCAAGCCTTGAAAGGTGTGACCCCGCTGGGGTAGCATCCTCAGAAGTGAAAAAAAGTGCTTTCAATTTTTAAAGAATTCAATTCTCTTAACTACCTGATTATCAGTAGCATTATCTTCTTTCCATTCCCTTAATTTGGCAAGAGAAATGCTTTCCAAAGCCTCAGAAACTTGGTTTATCATATCTTTTTGTGGCATTCCATAAAGGGGTAGTTCTAACTCAACTTTTGCATTAGGAAAGAATGAATTAGATTTAATATTATTTTTAT
>JAHDHV010000433.1 GCA_020631155.1 Bacteroidota bacterium
CAGTCTTGACTTTTTTGTTTCTTTTTTTGTCAAGTAAAAAAGAAAAAAACGTAGGGAAAGCAACACCTTTTAAGATTAAGGGCAATAATTGTTATACGAAATCCCTCTTTTTCTGACACACTCATTAATTAGTGCTTGGCACTTAGGCAATGGAAAAATAATCAAAATGTTAGGTAATTGACAATTTAGCTACTTAATAGGGCTTACATTTGTAACAGATTTAAACAAAAGTTTTTCCCTACATTCTAAAAAACACGGTCTATGTAGCTATCTTTATTTTTCATTTTTTTACCCCAAAAAAATACTTTTTTCTATGAAAAATATCCTTGTAGTTTTAACTGTCTTAACCTTTATCATTAGCAGTCAAGTATTTGCATCGAATCATTCTAACACCTCTAGTAAAGTAAGTGATTCAGAAATTGTCACCCTAACAGCAACAGATTTAGATGCCTTTTTCACAGCCGCCAATGGCTTTTTCCGAAAGTATGTTGCCAATGGTTCTGTTGCCTATAGTAAGTTGAGAGGAAACGGAAAAGATTTAAACGCCTTACTCAAACAAATTTCCCAAGCTGATTTATCTGATGCAAGTAGCACAGTTAAACAAGCGTTTTATATAAATGCCTATAACCTACTGGTTATCAAATCTATAGTAAAACATAATCCTAAATCTCCATTAGATGTTTCGGGCTTTTTTAATACAGAAAAACATAGCGTTGCAGGAGCGTCAACTACCTTGGATCAGTTGGAAAAAGAGACACTAATGGGCTTAAAAAAAGACGCTCGTTTTCATTTTGTATTGGTTTGTGGAGCAAAAGGCTGCCCACAATTAGCTAGTTTTGCCTACATCCCTAGTCGCCTTGAAACACAATTAGCCCGTCAAACAAAACTTGCCTTAAATGATGATTCATTCATCAAAGTAAAAGACGGAAAAGTAGAAGTTTCAGAGCTCTTTAAATGGTATACCAGCGATTTTACTACAAACGGCAAAAGCATTGTAGACTACATCAATCAATATCGAAGTAGTAAAATTTCTAGCGATGCGACAGTAGACTACTATTCTTACAATTGGACGGTCAACGGACGTTAAGAGTTATTGAGTGCTTCATTATTGGACATAACATAATTCGTAATTAAAAAAAGGCCTCAAAAGCAGTGTAAATTCTGTTTTTGAGGTTTTTTTTTATGCTTTTTAGTAAATTACTTGCTTTCTCTTGACATTTCCACTAATTTATCGCATTAGGCATTTTAAACAGAATAACACAAACCATTTGGACGCTTTATACACTTCTATATTCGACTTTTTTGCTAGTCATGCGACCTTATTCACTTATCTATTAATTCCAATTATTAGCGGAATTGTGGGCTGGGGAACGAATGTACTGGCACTAAAAATGACCTTCTACCCAACAGAATTTAAGGGTATTCCTCCTTTAATTGGTTGGCAAGGCATTATTCCTGCAAAGGCTGGCGTGATGGCTGAAAAAGCCGTTGACATGCTAACGACCAAATTAATTAATGTACAGGAAATTTTTGAACGCATTGATCCTGAGCGAGTTGCGGCAGAAATGGAACATGAGTTGCAGCGTTCTTCCAAGATGATTATTGATGAAATTATGGAAGCGCAAGCTCCTGCCCTTTGGAAAGGCGTTCCACAGTTGGTAAAATATCAGATGTACCAGCAGGGAGTCAAAGATTTACCTGTTTTGGTAACCAATATGTTTCAAGAGATCAAAGATGATATTGAAGATTTATTTGATTTGAAGTCTATGGTGGTGATCGCACTAACCAAAGATAAAGATTTATTAAATGAAATTTTTCTAAAATGTGGCGATCAAGAATTTCGCTTTATTGAGCGTTCAGGCATGTATTTTGGCTTTTTATTTGGCTTAATTCAAATGACTATTTGCTATTTTTATAATCCTTGGTGGATGCTCCCACTAGCTGGTTTGCTTGTAGGTTATGCTACTAATTGGTTAGCCCTTAAATTGATTTTCGAGCCTGTTGAACCCAAACAAATGTTTGGTTATACTGTTCAGGGTTTATTTATGAAACGGCAAAAAGAGGTAGCCGTTGAATATTCCAAAATTGTAGTTGAAAACATTTTAAATATTGAAAACATTCTTTATGAGATGATTGAAGGTCCTTCCTCTGATAAATTGAAGGCGATGATCGCGCGCTATGTATCTGATGTTGTAGACAAAACCGCAGGTAATTCTAAACAGGTATTGGAATTATTGGCAGGCAAAAACCGCTATGAAATTGTAAAAAATATGGCGCATTGGAGTTTCATACAAGAACTGCCTATTTTAATTACCGAGATATTTGACTATGCGGAAGAAGCATTGGATATAGAAAATACCCTTGCCGAAAAAATGACCGAACTCCCTGCTGAACAATTTCAAGGCTTACTACGTCCCGTTTTTCAAGAAGATGAATTAAAATTAATTATTATCGGTGCTGTACTCGGTTGTTTAGCAGGCGCAGCTCAAGTGGCATTATTTTTTAGCTGAAATTGGCACAAGTGCTACCATCCACCTCAAAAAACGCCACAATTGGGAACAAAATCCACCATTTTCAGCTTCAAAAACGAAAATCAAGGCCAACTCTAACACCTCAAAATCATTGAGAATCTCTTGTAAATGTAGAATATTTCTTCTAAATTCGCCTTGCTATTTATCTACCTACATTCAGCATATACAAAATCAAGACAGCCTCTTAGTAATGTAAAAACAATAACAGCAATTTTCAATTTGGATAAAGGTTCTATGAAAATGGGAGAATACAAAGTAAAGGAAATAGACATACACAATGTATCATTAAGAAAAGAGGCAACTCTATTGATTAATGAAGTATTTAACATTGGGATTGGAGCAGATAAATTATTATTAAATACTAATACTAGAAATGGTAAAAGCCTCTACTTAGGTGCATTTTTAGATGATAAATTAGTAGCAGTTAATTTTTTTATAGCACATGAATTACTTTATAATACTATAAATGTTGTTGCACATCAAAGCTGTTGGTCTGCAACATCAAAAAAACATAGGAAAAAAGGCTTGTTCTCTTTATTAATAAATAGTGCTAAAAAAAAACTTAAACAACTTGGTAGCTCTTTTATTCTTGGTTTTCCAAATGAAAATTCGGCACCTATTTTACTAAAAAAACTAGGATTCAGAAAAATTCCCTTGGCTAAAATAAACATACCAACTATATTATTGAGCTCTTTATCACTTAGGTATTATTTAAAAGCAATAAAAAAAGATTATAACCTAGAAATAAACAACTGTTTTATTCCTATTGAATCTGAATTGATTGATTTAAAGCAAAATGAATATGGTGAAAAAATTGAAGTTTTCACATCCTACAACAATTTGGTATGGGGGCGAGAAACTGAAAGACAAACTAAACTAGGGAAATTATCTTTCTTTCATGTTGGCGGCCTTCAGGTGAACAAACCACATTTATTACCCATACTTTTCAAAAAAATACTTAAAGAAAAGGATATTGATATTATTCAAATTATAGGTATACAACATAATAGTGTTTTTAAGCTTTTTCGGGGTGTTCAATCTGCTCCAAAAACGGAGCCACTAATAATATTTGACTTGAACGAAAACACAACTAGTGCTACATTCAATTTTATGATTGGAATTAAAGATGTTTTTTAAAATGAAAGATTTAATCAAAAAAATTTATTACAAATTTTCAGAAGAAGCTCAACTATTAGCTTATACAATCAACTTAGGTTACGTATTTCATGTAGAAAAAGTATACTCAGATGATATTTTTGAAAAATTAATTCTTTTTTGCAAGGAATTTCAAAAATTAACTAACACCAAACCTATTTGTGCCATTATTCCCCCTACTAACTTGTTGCTCAAAATGCAAATGAGTAATACAGGTTTTTCTGAAAAAGAATTTATCTCCAGAATACACAAACTATCTGACTATGCAACTATCGGTTATCATGGACATTTTTATCTAGCTGGGAAAATAGGCGATTGTAATGCCATACATTGCAATAGCTTCAATCAAGCTGATTTAATTGAGCAATTTTCGAGAGATGTAAAATGGTTTGAGCAAAATTCTATTTCTCATAATCATATATATACTGGTGGATGGTGGTTTATTAATGAGGAAGTGATAAAATTGTTAATAAAACACAAATTCAAATACGATTTCTCTTTCTCTCAAGCTAAATTTTTCTATAACCAATTTAGCAATGCATTTATGAAAAAAAACAACATCCAGCCAGGAGAAAGTTTTAATATATTCATTGGCAATGAAAAAGAAAAATTATTATGTATACAAAATTTTATTGCTATGCATACAACAAAATTTCCACAAGATTTTGATAGAAATATGAAGTCCTTATTAAATAAAAACTATAAAGAAAATATAACTGGTGTAGTCAATTCTCATGATTATGATTTGAACATCCCTTACACAATAAAATGTATAAAATATCAAATAAATATAAATAAAGTAAAGTTTATCCCATTTGAACAATTAATAGCTCAAAACTACCCTAGAACTATCAGTTTTAAAGCTGCCTTAAACTAAATTTGTTGAGTGTGTCAGAAAAAGAGGCTTCATATAACAATTATTAACCTTAATTTAAAATTAGAATATCATGAATTACGCTATAGAATAACTTTCAAACTCTTTCCAATAAAAAAACACAATATAACAACCTACTAATCATCACTTTACAAAGTAAAGCAAAATTATTTCTTACAAAAAGAAAAAATCTACCAAAAATTTGTAACAATATCCCATTTGCCCCCGTATACAAAAGCGTAGTAAGTAGTAAGTAGTAAAATTAATTTAGTAGTAGTTAGTAATGACTTTTTTGTAGCCTTCTTAATTCCTAAGAAGGTTTTTTTGTGCACAAAACTTCGTGATTTGTAAATTCATCAGTTTGATACTTGCTGTAGAAAGGCAAAATATTGTGTATTCACCCTGAAATTCCTCAAAAAAACACAATATAAACACCTAATAATCACAATATTACATAATAAAAGTAAATTATTTCTTACAAAAAGAAAAAATCTACCAAAAATTTGTAACAATATCCCATTTGCCCCCGTATACAAAAGCG
>JAHDHV010000434.1 GCA_020631155.1 Bacteroidota bacterium
ACGAATCCACGAATCCACGAATCCACGAATCCACGAATCCACGAATCCACGAATTTACAGGGGCTCTAATAAAATATGTTGCCGATCTAATTTGTAAACACTTAACATAAATTCGCTTAACTCTTGGTAACTTTCTGCTGGCAATTCGACACTATTTATTTGCAAACGGCGTGTATATAACAAAGCACTATCCGCCAATAATTCGTAATTGCTTGTATACTCCCCAAATTCGGAAGTCAGGTTTTTGCTTTCGGGTAGGTTTTCTTTTTTTAATTGGTAATTTTCAGGCAGTTGAATGTGCACCGAATCCACATCTAAATAGGCGTTTTGAATAACAACTTTTTGGCTGCGTTCCTTCATTTTTGGCGGTGGGCTGGACAAGCGATTCAGCAAATTAGGGCAAAATAATAGACTGCTGCCTGCTTTGCTCGTATAACTGCGTACCGTTAAATCCATATCCAAATGTATGCTCGGTTTGTCTTTGCTGATTTCACTAAATGTATAATTGTCTAAGTCAAAACTGGCGATGGGCAAATATTCTTGGAGGAACTCCTCTTGGTCGCGAGCAGTGTGCTCAGTTGCCAATTCGCGATATAAAGCCTGCTGACGACCAGTTGTTTGTAAATGTACGGCCGCTTTAGCTGTACCATCAGCATTTAGTTGAAGCTGCGTTGTATTGTAGTAGGCATTATCGGCGGCTTTGCTTTTGGGTGTGCGAATTAATTTACTACCTTTAGGCTTGACCATCAGCACATAGCGGTCGTCTGTAAAACTGCCCAAATAACCAAACGGCTGCGACTGACTCGTACATTCCAACCAAACCGTATCTTTTGACAATGGTACACATAAAATAATGTGGTTAAACTGATTACTAGGAAAATCAGGTAAAATATCGGCTTCGTTGCTGCCTGCATTTACAAGGGTAGGGTGGGAGGCAATGCCAACTGCTTTTAGGGCGGAATACATAAAATTGGTCAAGGCTTTGCAGTCGCCAAAACCATTTTTTTCGACATAAGCCGCATTAAAAGTTTGCCAACCGCCAATGCCCAACTGCACGCTGACATAGCGCGTTTTGCTTTGCAAATATTGGTAAATTCGCTTCACTTTTTCGCGCTGACTGTCTGTATCAGCTATCAATTTTTTTAATTCTGCAATGGTGTTTTTCGATAATTTATCCCTGCCTCTATTGAGCCGATGGTAAAAAGTGCCAAAAGATTCCCAAGAAGATAAGTCGCCTTCGTAGCCTTCTATTTCAAACTCTGCGGGCGCGGTGTGAATGGTGGGAATTGGCGTAGTTTTGGTAAAAGCCTCTGTTTCTATGGGCTTTAAATCCTTCATAATCCATTGATAGTGAGTGCCTTGTTTGGTTTTTTTGACAGTCGGTTCAAGTTCTGTATGTTCGGTATGATAACGTAAGGTCAGTTCTGGTTTTGTGAGAATAATGTTTAATTCAGCTTGTTCAACAGCTACTTGCTCTCCACCTTGCAGTTTAATGACTGGATAAAAGAGCAAACCATTGTGTTTGATTTCATATTCGTATTCTACCGTATAAGGAAAACGACCATGCACCAAACTTGCTTTTTGAAAATGGGTATCCCCATAACTTCCTTTATCAAAAGCAGTTGTATTGCCCGTCTCTATATCCGATTTTTTTAACTTTCTAATTAGTTTGCCAGTCGCATCATAAATTTTTCCACTAAACTTATTTAGTTTGTGAAGTTTATTATAAGCTGTATAATTATAGCCGTATTTCTTACCATTCTGATTTAAAATCGTTACCGCATATTTTACTTTTTTTATTGCATTGCCTTTGTCTATAACTTTAAAATTCGTGCTATGAGTTCGATAAACGACATCGGCATTTTTTATTAAATCAGGCGAAATTTTACGCGCCGCATAGTCTGGATGATTGGCATAAGCGCACCAATTTACACAGACTAACAGCAGGCACACCAATAAATTGAGGGATGATTGTTTTGCTAGGTTCATGAATAGAGGTTAAAAAGTTTTTGAAAGGTTGAAAAGTTGTAAGGCTGAAAAGTTTAAGGTTTTTTTATTACTCATTTTCAATTCTCAACCTTCAACTTTCCATTAAGTTTACTTCTTTTTAAAAGCTATTTTTTCGGCATGTTTAGCCACAATTCTATCAAAAAACTCTTTGATATAGGGATATTCTTCAGGTAAAAATTCAATTTGTTTGATCTTGACAGTACTGGCTAATTGCAAGCGATTTTCGCCCATCATTTGAGCCACAAAAGTAAAGCTGCCTGCTCCATTTTCTAATTTTACACTCTCTCCTTTGGGCAATTCATCAACCGTATACCCTTCGGGCAAAACGAGGTTCAACATATACTGCCAAGTGCGTGGATAGGCAAAATTGACGGGAAAACTGCGCTCTTTTAACTTAAAAGGATTTTCTGTTATTGCTTCGGTTAGCATCGGGGCAATGTAAAGTTTATCGCCTAAAGTAGCGGCAAAATCAGGGATTTGGAACTCGTAGTTTGTTTTAAAAGGCTTATCTATTTTATCCTGATTATCAACGGAAAAAGAGCTTACTTCGGCAGTTGGTAAGGGTTTCGTAAATTTATTCTCGGTAAATGTTTTTTCGCCATCTTTTAGATACGTTTTGCGAACTTCAAAGCCATTGTGGCCACTATCAGAGCATTTTAAAGAGCCTGTTAAAGAGCCATCTGCTTGCAAAGTAACTTCGGCACTAGCCACATGTCGAGCAGATTTTTTAGCTTGTATATCTACCCAGCCAGGATTTTTTTTATCAATCATAAAACCTTTACCATTCAATGCGTCTTTGGGTAAAAGATTATAAGAACGCTCTGGATCGGTAGCATCCAATAAATAAGATTTGTCGCCTGTCTGAGCATAAACAAGCGTATGATTAAACTGGTTAACAATAGGGTATATGTCCAAGACCTTACCATTAGAGCGAGTGCTGATCAACACAGGATTGGCTTTGATGTTTACTGCGCGAAGCATAATTGTTAGAATGAGGTTAATATCTGAACCACGTCCTGTTTTGGCTTCATAAACATTACTTAAGTTTTGGCTTGCAGTTGTACCATCGTAGCCGTTCCAAGTCATGCTTTTACGCACATGATCGTATAATTGAATGATTTTTTCTTGGTCTGAGGAGGCATTTTTTACTATTTCTTTGGCTTTCTTTTTGATTTTTTTATTGCGATTCAATTGCATACCAAAATTTTCCATTTTTAGCAGCCGATCATTGAGGTTTTCCCAAGTGGTAAAATGCAAATCAGGGAGAGAATTAGGGAAATGTGTTTGTTGCAATTGAAAATCTACCATGCTTCGGTAGTCTGTGATATTAGACGTGTAGGCTTCGGGGCGGAGGGCAGGCACATCTTTCGCCACATAACGGAAATCATCGCCACTAAAATCATAAGTGTTGGTGTATCCGCCTGTACGGCCCCCGCCTGTTCCTGCTATAATACGAGATTCTACCTTAAAGTCAAGTTTTTCCTGATAGCGTTTAGATTCGTTAATTGCCAGTGCATGTGTACCCTGAAAACGCTGTAGATACTTGAAATATTCTGGTATTCTTACCCGAAATTCACTCCATAAAGTAGGTATATTTGATTGAAAATACCAATCTTTAAAATCCAAAAAATCTTCCGTTACAATTTTATACTGATACTCCACAATGCTACCAACTTCCACATTGGGAAAAGAAAACTTTTTGGCCACCCAACGGTCGTCAATTTCTTCCTCAAAAACATCTTTTTTACCAACTTTTTGTGCCTTAAATTTTCCATTTCCTACTTCATTATGTGTTTGAGCTTTAAATTCAATTATTTTTTCCACTCTATCTTTAGCATAATAAGGAATGGCAATTTCGGCAGCTTCCAAGCCAACAGTACTTAAAATTTTAATGCGTTTGTGTCTAGTATAGGTGAGTTTCAAGTCATTTTGGTGAACTTCAAAATTAGCCTCGCCATAATCGCCTAAGACAATCGCGGCAGCATCGGGGTCGGCGGCATATTCACTTAGTTTTGCGTGTTCGTTGCTAATTTTACCCCATTTCATCGGCTTTTTTTGCGCCCAACTGCTGTGTGTCAACCATAAGCAGAGCAGGAGTAAGAGGGATGATTTTGTAAAGTGCATAGTTTTTTTGATTGATAATTAATCTATTATGTTTAGATGACAGATGTATTTGACTTAAACGCCGTGTTTTTTTTATTATTTTAACAAACGAAAAAAAACAAGAGCACTAATATAATGGAAAATTAGGAAAAAGGTAAACATTTTTGGAGTTATCCAATCTTTTGTAGGTAGTGTAAATTAACGAGTGATTTGTTTGATAACAAGGTCAAAAATAAGTTAGTGGAGGCAGCAGTGTGTAACCCCTGACTTTTTTCAATTTATATTTTACTATCCAATCATTAAACTTGACAATGACATATTAAACTTTTCTTTCAATTTAAAAGTGTTGATTTGACTAAATGAGCATTATCAAGAGCGTTGATCCGTAGATTAGTGATTCGTGATTGGGTGTTTTTTTGATGGGGGTTTTCTTTTTTAATAATTTGTGTAACGAAGACTTTAGTCACCATATTCGTCATAAGTATTTGGTAATCAGTAAATTAAGTGGGGTTGAAAATGGAATTAATTATTGCCAGTTTCTGATTTCTAACAGCTAAATATCTAAAAGGCTAAATAGCAATTTTACCATTAAAGTATTAGGAGTAATATCAAATATATTCCTAATTTACCATTGTCAAGTTAAATGAGTGTTTATATACTTTGGTTAATGAGAAAAAGAAACCGTTTTTTTACCTCTCAAAGAAAGTTTCTAAGTAAAAATTATTAAGACTTATCTAAAGAATTAAGTTATTTTTCTCATCTTTGTTTAGCAATATCTTAACACAAAATAGGTAACTTTGAGTGTGTCAAGAAAAGAGGGAAATCGTATAATAATAGCTATTCTCTTTAATTTAAAAAGTGTTGGGATTATCTAGGTTTTTTTCTTTTTGCTTGATAAAATGGTAAGGACGTAATGCATTACGTCCCAACAATCAAGACGGTGAAACTTTTTCGCGCTTAACGCAAAAACTTTCAAGGTCGCTCC
>JAHDHV010000435.1 GCA_020631155.1 Bacteroidota bacterium
CAAGAGGCTTTAGCTTCCTTTGCTTTACTTGAATAAAATCTTCGGAGTCTTCAGAGAGTTTACCTATGAATGTACAATAATTGTATTATTATTAAATTCAATAACATTACTTCCTATTGTGAAATAGTTTTCAATTGTGGAGAAATTCAAATAAGCGGATCAATTCTTTATTAACAATATTTCCTGTAGTAACAAATAAGATTCTTTTAGGTATACCATTTATCAAGTGATATTTATAAAAATCACTATCTTTAGAGACCACAATTCTATTTTCTTGTTCTGCAATTTTTATTATTGTTATATCTGGAGTCAAATGTCTATTGGGTAAATCATTTGTGTGAATAGCATTGTATCCTCTATCATTCAACCAATGCTTTAGTTTTTCTGGTAATTGTGCATCCACTATAAACTTCATTAGGCTGCTTTTACTTTACTTATACTATTCACTTTCATCAACTTAGCTGCAAATAATAAACACGCTTTAATATCATCATTTTCCAATCCTGGATAATCTTCTATCAATTCCTTATTGCTCATTCCTGCTGATAATAAATCTAAAATCATTTCAACAGGATACCTCATATTTCTTATAGTTGGTTTCCCAAAACATACCTCTGGGTTTAATGTTATTCTATTAATCAGGTTATTACTCATATGTTTTTAATTCATAATAAAAAAGTAAAAAATATTCATAACATTGCAATTTAAGATATTTTTTACTTTTTTCCTAGTATTCTAAAGTAATTTTACAAAAGTCTTATGCCCCCTAAATACAACATCTTCCCCATTTACATTAACATTTTATCCAATAAATGCTATCATTTCAGGTCAAAAATTTGTAAATTACTGAATAAATCAGGCAACGCCTACATTTTTGCCGTTTATAAAAGTCTAATCAAAGTTTTCATACTGAATAATTGGATTCAAATTGGTAGCAATTCATTATCTTGAATCTCATGTCTTAGTCTTTTTGACAATGGTATATTAGGTATATGATTGATATTACTCCTAATACTTTAATTTTAAAATTGCTTTTTGGCTATTTAGACTTTTAGATATTTAGCTGTTAGAAATCAGGAAGTGGCAATAATTAATTATATTTTAAACGCTACCTAATTCACTGATTAATAATTTTTTATGAGAATTACAACGGTTAAAGGCTTCATTGCATAAATTATTAAAAAAGAAAAACCCTATCAAAAAAACACCTAATCACGAATCACGAATCAACGTTTTTGATAAGGAACATTCAGTCAAATCAATGTTTTGAATGGAAAGAAAAGATTAATATACCATTGTCAAGTCTTACATCTCAATGATTAACCTCTAAATTTCTATATATGACAACACTGACAAATTTTTTTGGTTCCCTTTTGCTATTTTACTTCACCCTCAATATTTCTTTTGCTCAAAACACATTACAACAAAGTACTAGTGATAACAAATTAATACATTTTGAAAGTCGCCTTAATAATACACACTATTTCACCAAAGATACTAATTATATTTACTTGTACTTGGAAGTACTTACCGATAGCACAGCACCCGTTAAATCGAAAACCCCTTTAAATATATCACTAGTTTTGGATAGAAGCGGCTCTATGTCGGGGGCAAAGTTGCGTTATGCGAAGGAAGCGTCTAAATTTATGATTGATAATTTGAATAAAACGGACAATATTTCACTCATTGCTTATGACCATCAAATTCAGATTGTTAGTGCTTCGGGGAGTGCAAAACGCAAAAAAAAGCTAAAAAAGCAAATAGACGACATCTATCACGCTGGTTCGACTAACCTAAGCGGTGGCATGTTGCAGGGTTTTAAAGAGGTGCGAAGTACCTTTAAAGAGGGCTATGTCAATCGGGTGTTATTGCTTTCTGATGGCTTGGCAAATAAGGGAATAACGGATTTTTATAAACTACAGGACACGGTACAAAGTGTGAATCGCAAATACAATATTACCTTGTCAACAGTGGGCTTAGGGGCTGATTTTGATGAAGATATGATGGAAAATTTGGCAGAATATGGGGGGGCAAATTATTATTTTGTAGAAAAAGCACGCAAAATTACAGAGATTTTCCAACAAGAATTAGAAAGTTTACAATCTGTAGTAGGGCAACAAATGGAATTACAGATCAAAATGCCTACGGATGCCATAGAATTGCGCGAGGTGTTTGGTTATCCTTATGTGGTAGACAGCAATCAATTGGTCATTATACCATTTAATGATATTTTTGCAGCAGAAAAAAAGGCGGTTTTGTTGAAGTTTGCCAAAAAACAAAAGAATTTATCAAAGCCGCTCACCTTTAAGGCACATTTAAGCTATAAAGACGTGACAAAACAGATGAATACGATACTATTAGAAAATGAACAGCAAATAATGCCTAGTGAAGATAGTAGTGTTCTAAAAATGCAGGTAGATACAGTAGTGCAGCGTCAAATTTTACTGGCTAAAGCAAATATGCAGTTGCAGGCTGCAATTAAAGAAGTGGATAAGGGTAATTTTGCAGGGGCAAGAAGCATCATTAAAGAGACGCAAGGCTTTCTAGATCAAGCATTTAAAAAGATTGAACCTGACTCTCTCCTTCACAAGCAATATGAACACAATATAGCCTACCACAAAGAAATTGATAAGTTTAGTTCTTATAAAGAATATCAAAGAAAATTGGCTCAGAAGTTCGCTAAAAGTAATAATTATAAATTGAGGAAGAAGAAGTAATTGGATTTTTAGCCACTCAGATTTTAGAAGTTGAAAGGTTTTTTAGTCAAAAACTAGATAATTAATTTGAAACAAAACGTTTTTTAAGTGGCAAGCACTAATTAATTGTGCACAATTTTGTTCTAAAGTATTGGCTTTCATTAAGCACTATCTCCCTTTTATTTTAACGTTTATAAACACTTATTTATTTTTTCGTAAAGCATAATATCAAAAACTTTTTTTTGTACAAGTCGGTTGACTTTCTACTTTTTTTTTATCTTTAAAAAATTTTCTAGCATTTTTTCTCAACAAGCAAATAGCAAATTATCATGAAGAAAACACTTACAAAAATACCCTTTATATTAACTCTTGTTGCCCTGCTTTTTATGCTCGGCTGCAAAACAGGCAATAATTCAAGCAGCGATGATGAGATTGTAGAAACTGGTAATAATGCTGCAACAGAGGCAACAGCGAGTGTTGGCGATGCTTCTGTTTCAGCGGCAGATGGAGGCCCGGGTTTTGAAGCAATTGCAGCAGATAGTGGCTGGGTAACTCGCAAATACGATTTTACTGGCAACCCAAATGCCCCTAAAGGAGGAAGTCTAACAATGGCATTTCTTGAATATCCTTCAACTTTCCGTTATGTAGGTAAAAACTCGAATTATCAGATTACCAGAATCATTGGAGATTTGGTTTATGAGAAATTGTTGTATTATGATAGAGAAAATTTAGACTACTACCCCGGTTTGGCTTCTCACTGGAAAATTTCAGAAGATAAAGCTACTTACTGGTTTAGAATAGACCCTCGCGCACGTTGGTCGGACGGTAAAGAAGTAACTGCTGATGATGTAGTAGCAACCTTTAAACTCTTGATGGACAAGACTTTAGAAGATGCTTACCACAATAATGTATGGGCAGAAATGTTTGAGGAGCCTGTTAAACATAGCAAATATATTGTTAGCCTCAAAAATAAAAAACCGGGGTGGCGTAATCTTTATGAATACATTCAAATGATTGTTTATCCTGCTTATCATTTAGAAAAAGTAGATGGTGCTGGATTTTTAAAAAAGTATCAATTTGAAATGCTTCCCGGTACTGGCCCTTATGTTTTAGATAAAGCACAAACTAAAGAAGGGGAAGTTGTTGTCATCAAAAGAAGAGATGATTACTGGGGCAAAGTGAAACCTGAAAATGCAGGTAAATACAACTTTGACGAGTTGCGCTTTCCAATAGTGCGAGAGTCCAATTTAATGATGCAAAAATTTAAGGCTGACGAGCTAGATGTTTACATACCTTCTAGAGCCCAATGGTGGTATGAAGAATTTAATACGGAAACAAATGATGATGTGAAACGCGGCTTAACACTTCGCCGAAAAATTTACAACTACAATGCTAAAGGAACGGCAGGTTTAGCGATGAATACCAATGAGCCACCTTTTGACAACATTAAGGTTAGAGAAGCCATGAGTTTATTGTTTAACTTTGAGCAACTAAACGATAAAATGTTTTTCAACGAATATGTTCGCTGCAAATCCTATTTCCCCAATGGTGTTTATGAATTCCCCGGTAATCCAATGCCAACTTTCAACCCTGAAAAAGCCAAGCAGTTGCTTAAAGAAGCAGGCTGGGAAAAGAAAAAAGGCGCGCAATGGTTAACCAAAGACGGCAAACCTTTTGAGTTGAAATTTATGAGTGATAAAAGTTTAGAGCGTATCTTTGTGCCTTATCAAGAGGACTTAAAAAAAGCAGGCATCAATCTAGTATTTAATAATACGGATGGAAATGCTCGATTTAAAAAGGTACAAGCCAAAGAGTATAGTATTGCGTTTCAAGCATGGGGTGGCTTGTTTTTCCCTGACCCTGTTGCCAATATGCATTCTAAATTTGCTAAAACAAAAGACAATACCAACATTACGGGTATGAATATACCTGAAATTGACAAATTAGCAGAGGAATATGATGCCAGTTATGATGGAAAAGCAAGAGTAAAAATGTTGCAAACTATTGATAGCATTGCCGTTGCTCAACACCACTATGCCTTTACTTGGATGGCTCCTTATACTACTCGTATAATGATATGGAATAAGTTTGGCTATCCAGAGTCAGGATTTTCCTATGGCGAAGATTTTAGAGATATTTTCAACTATTGGTGGTATGATGCGGAAAAAGCTAAAGCACTAGAAGAGGCGCAAAAAGATAAAAACAAAACGCTTCCACTAGGAGAAGAAAAAATAGACTTCTGGAAAAAAGCTTAAATTAAGATGTGAGACAGGAGATGTAAGATAGGAGATGTTGAAATCTTATATCTTACTTCTTCTCTCCTTTCCCTTTTTAGAGTTTGGGCTATGTAGTGATTAGTGATTAGTGATTAGTGATTAGTGATTAGTGATTAGTGATTAGTG
>JAHDHV010000436.1 GCA_020631155.1 Bacteroidota bacterium
CCATCAATCTGTCAAGATGTTATAATTATCAGTGTAGCCAAAGGCTACGTATTTGCTTCGGCGCGAGGTGGAACCTCGCCCCTGTAACTTAACAGGTGTGAGGCTTTGGCTACAAAAAAGTTACAATTCTAAGCTGTTTTTAGTATACTCGTTCCGAATTGTTTTTTAATGGTGCATAATGCATTACGTCTTACGAGACAAAATTAATGATAAATTTATAAATAATTCCACATACAGATAAAATAAATTGTTTCAGGCTAACTAGCCAAAAAGCTCAGAATTACTACTTGGCTTTCGCTGATTTCAAAATGAGAAAACAAGAATTTAAAATAGCAATCATCAAATACATAATTCATTAATTAACAGGCATTTGTGTTTTTTAAAAGGGTTCGACCCCGCTGGGGTCGTGCAACAGGTTATTATGTCCAGCTAACATACTTTGACCGCTCTGCGGTCATTGGATAAGTAAAATGACCCTAGCAGGGTCAAAGTATGTTAGAAAAAAGTGAAGGGAACTTCTTTAACCCCCGCGGGTTCATACCTTTTAAGGCTTAAAAAAAACCATAAACTCCTGAAAATCAAAATTTTAGTGAATTAGTACAAGTAATTAAAACAAATGAATTATTATTTTTCCGAATCTGTTTTTTTGCAAAATAAAATCAGTGAATAGCAAGTTACTATTTTGTAAATATTTTAACTGCCTTCCATACTAGTTCTGTTTCGTAGCCTTTTTGGAGTAAGTAATTGGCTAGTTTTTGTTGTCGTTGACGGGGTAGGAGGGGGGATTTTAAAGTTGCTGCTTTTTTGGCGAGTAAGTCCTGCATGGTTTGTGCATAGTCTGTTTCGTCAATTTCTTTTAGGGCTTTAGTAATGTATTTTGATGGAATGTTTTTTTGCTTCAATTCTAAAATAATTTTATTTCTACCCCATTTTTTTAGTCTAAATTTACCTGATACATATAATTTGGCAAAACGTTCTTCATTCCAATAACCTTCTTTTTCTAATGCTTCTAATATCCAATCTGTAACTTCTCTTGATAAGTGCCAAGGAGCCATTTTTTTGTAAATATCTTGTTTGCAACGCTCTTGATAGGCGCAATAGTGCTGTAGTTTATGTAGTGCTTTCTGTGGTTCCAATATTATTGTGTTTGAGACAGGGGAGATTATATACAACAGTTATGGGGTTTGTATTGTTTGTTGATTTAATGAGTTGGGTTTGTGGAAGTTAGTGATTTTTGTAGCTTAATGGAGTGAATATACCCACAAAATACCATTATCAAGGCATATTTATTCATCAAAATAAACAACAACTATGAAACAACATTTGATTCACAACTATTACGCGGAAATTGAGGAGGATGCAAAAGCATTTTTTGAGTTATTTAAAGAAAATCGCCCGAAGGTTTTTGGGAATGATATTAACTTTTTTATAGAGAATAATACAGCAATTTGGACAGCTGAAGAACTGGAGAAAGCTACTTTATTGCGGAAAAATATGGGTCGTCCGTATATGTTGAGGATGGGTATTTACCAGATTGAACATAATGAACAGGGCGAGGAAATGAAAAGGGAATTGGTTGGTTGGACATTTGGCTATCAAAAAGAATGGACAACTTTTTATATGACCAATACAGCGATATTTGAAACACATCGCAGAAAAGGCATTTATACAGCGTTGCTAAACAAAGTTTTAGCACTCCTTAAAGATAAAGGTTTTCGAAGGGTGACTAGCCGACATGGAGCTAATAATAATGCGGTACTCATCCCAAAATTAAAGGCTGGTTTTGTCATTAGTGGTCTTGAAATATCGGAAGCTTTTGGCATTTTGGTGCATTTAACTTATTTCTTCAAAGAGGAGGAGCGCAAAATCATGGCTTTTAGAGTCGGCAAAAAAGTTAAAGACAATCCCACCGTCTCCCAAATGATTCGGGAAGCGGTGGATTTGTGATTTGTTGATTCAAATAGTTGGCTATAAATTTCTAATCACTAATTTATAAAAAACCAAATTAATATCGAATGTCCCTTATGCCAAGAATACTTGAATTGGGTTGATAGGTATTAAAATCGGTGGTGCTGATGTTGCTGTCCATATTACAGTCGCCTTGTTGGTAAATGTTGATGGTGGTTCCTGTGCTTTCGTCATTGTATTGGTTGTAATCCATCACATTGATGATGCCGTCTGCATTGATATCACCAGCGTGTAGACCGTAGAGTGAGGTGGCAGCATCTAGTAAAATGAGTTGAGAGTCACCAGCTTTTACATTATCAGGAATGGTAAAATCATAGGCTGTCCCTTTGGTATTAGGCGCATAAACCATTTGGCTACTCACTGCGTCCAAATGATTGCGATGGCGAACAACAATGGTAAAATAGCCTGCCGTTTGCGAAGGAAATTCAAAACCTACATTTCCATTTACATCCACAATAGACCCATCATTTAACAAAAAACCAGCCTGTTTATCTACTACCATATTTAGTGCGTCCCAGAGTTCTACCAATATCCAATCTACTGTATTAGCTGGAATATTAGCGGTACTACTCACACTTTCTGAACCTGTATAATTCCAAGGAGCTTGATTGAAAGGTTGGGAAAGAGGGAAAGAGCTTGCGCCACTCACTAAGTTGGTTTCCATTAATCCACTATTGAGGTAAGTGCCTTGTAGGAATACTTTCAGCTTTACATTAACAGGTGGATTAGGGATGCCGTTGCCAACAAAAGGAACGGAATAGATTTCTTGGTAACAATTTGAAGTAGGGGAAGCATCGGGGTTGGTGACTGTAAAGGTAACTGTACCACTTGCACTATTGCAGAGGTCACTATCATAAGTATAACCTGTACCAGTATTTCCTTGCCCATCATCCCAAGTGACTATCCATTTGCCGCAATCGGGAATGGCATGTATTTGTGTGGTATTGGCACCTACAATGCTGGTAGAGATATTGGGTGGGGAGATGTAAACATTGATGGTATCAGAAAAGAAAACAGCGTCATTAGTACAGCTTGCATTAACGATATAGGTCTGTTTTCGGGAGCAATTGGCTCCGACAGGGGGAATAGAGGTGGTACAAGATGTGTTACAAGCCCCTACGACAATTATGCTTCGATTTTTAATGGTAGTATTTCCGCCTCTGTCTTTTATGGTGTAAACAACTGTATAGGTACCTGCTGAGTCTACACATACATTGCTATAGTCAGTAATAATTAGAGCAGAAATATCTCCATCTTCATCATCCGAAGCGGTTGCACCTAAGTCGGTATAAGGCACACCACAATTCCAAACTACAGTTGAGGGACCGATGATATTTAATGTAGGAGGAACAGTATTCAATGTAGTGGCATTATAGTCGGCAGTAATGTTATTGGTGCCAATATTAGAGGTGCCTGATAGCCCATTCCAGAGTAAGTTATAGTCAAGACCTTCCACCTCATTTTGTGGGGTATTTGCCAGTACCTCAAATTCAATAGGCATACCATCACAGACTACTGTATCGGCTACATTTACACTAGGGAAGGTGACATTATTGGCAGCATCACAGCAGGCATCTATAATTATTTGTACAGGTTTTCTAACATTATCTGTACAAAAAGTTGGATTGTATAAGTTTAAATCATCATCAAAATAGTAGGTATAAGTGCCTACTACATTCATGTTAATGGCACCGGGTCCGCTTGTAGGTGGGGTAAATGTTGAGCCTATTTCTAGGGGGGTGAGGTCTGTTACATTATCATCAGAAAGATACCAAGCAATGCAATCTGCGTTTAGAGGAGGAGCTGTACTGTTTCCATCAGGGTTATCAATAGTAAATGTTGGGATTGCTTGCCCTGTTCCACAGAGGTTGAATGTACTGGTAGCCATATAAGCGTCAGCCGAACTATTATCTGTTTGGTTAGGATCACAACAAGATAGGTTATTTCTAGCACACAATAATCCATCAACCATTTTAGCAATTTGACATTCTGTTAAATCTATTCCACAACTTCCATAGCTCATAATGTTGTTACTCGTAAAGTTGCTTGGATAAGGTGTTGAACAAATAGAATAACAATTACTTAAATCATAACCACAACCACTCCGAATAACACAACTTGTAATATCATTTCCATTAGTATCTTGTAGGTCGCCAGTATATAAATTTGGATCAGGGTCGGTATCACAAATATAATCGCCTTTAGTGCAACATTGAGAACCATCAGCACATTCAACATGCCCATTGGATGCACCCTCATTTACTTGTATGCTATTAACTGAACCGTGTGTATGTGCTAGACCGAACCAGTGTCCAAATTCGTGAATGGCAACATTAGCTCCTGAAGTACTATTACAATTAGTAGACATATTTTTTATTCCATCCACACCAAAAGCAGTTCCATAAGAGGAGATGCTATTAGTAGGATAATTAGCAACACCCCCTTCGTGCGTGAAGCCTGCTCCTGTAAATCCATTATAATTTCCAGGTATATAAATATTCATTACATTTGGAAGGTTGTAATTTTTGGCTTCTGTAAAATCACTGTATAAGTCCCCATAAGGATCATTAGGGGCTTGGTCTTCACTGCCAGTTGTGTAAAATAGATTTAGGTCATTGTTGCAAATTTGCCTAGTAGAACCATCTGATAATTGATTTTGAGAGCCTACATCCCACTGAGTACATTTGAAGAAGTGAAAAGGCACGCCTAAACACTCATAGTAATTGTTAACTTTATCTAAAAACGTATCTAAATCACCTACGGTCATGTCAATGTTTCCACAATTAGCATCTGCTAGTAAGGTAAATACTACAGGTATGCGATAAGGCTCACAAGGCATATCCATACAACAATCAAAGGGACTACTTACATTACAAGTATTGGGACAACCACCATAAGATGTACTAACACTCCAATTACCTAACTTGCTATTTTCGCTATTAGGATTTATTCTAGGATTTATGGGGAAGGTAATATTGATGTCCTCAGGATTGTCCACTTTACAAGTTGCAGGAGGAGAAATAGCTTGTGCATGAACAGTATAAAATTGGAAGGTTGTTACTACTAGTAACTCAACTTTTGCATTCTAAGAGTTGAGTGGTAAATATTTTTTTCTATTTGTT
>JAHDHV010000437.1 GCA_020631155.1 Bacteroidota bacterium
CCTTGATTATTGCCTACCCAGCGAAAACTAGGAGCATAATTTGCGCTATCCCTATTGTTAGATTGTTTGAAAATAGTATATGTTTGATTATTCCATAAAGTATCTATCTTTTTATACATAATTCGAGAAGAATCGTAAGCCATTAAAGGAAAGTTTTGTACAATAGCTGTCTCAATATCATCGCCAACAGAGCGTAAAATAGCTAATTCGGTGTCTTCAAAACCATTATCAACTAACCTTTGATTTTTTGCATCTTGTTCCGAAAAAATATCGGTTTTTATCGTCCATTTTTCATTTTTGTACGTACTATTTACATAGAAGAGGGAACGCAAGTAATTTTGATCAGTATATTCAAATTCTACAATAATGCGTTTATTGTTGTTAATGAGCCGTTTATCTGTAAAAGTTAATTCGGCTGTATTATAACTAATGATATAGTCGTTTTCAGCGCCCCTCGTCAACAATTGACCATCTATATAAACCCGTTCCGTTCCTGATAGCACAATGATGAATACCTCAGAATTGGCACCTATCAACTTATACGGTCCCTGATTACCTTCCTGTCCATTAAATGCCATTCGATTAAAGTTGCCTCTAGCGATAGCTCCGCTTGCTGTGCTATAAAAGCCATTTTCGGAGGTTTTATTCCTATTTTTTTGAGTTAATATGCTACTTGAAAATTGAATGCCTTGTAGTTTACGGTTTACATTCATGAAATAACTTTTAGGACGTTCAAGTATATAATCGCCTAATAATAAGGTACTTCTGTCTTTTTTTAACTGAATAAAAATGCGATCAAAGTCCTGAATTTGTTGTGTATTGCCTTCGGGCTGTAGTGGAATGTTATTGTCTGTAATGGCTGCAAGAATTTCAATATCATTGGCGATTTTTCCAGCCATTTGCAGGTTAAAATTAGAATTAACTACCAAATCTTGTGTATTACCAAAAGAGAGCGAGCGACCAAAATTGCCATTGTAATGTAGTGCACCTAAATCAAAAATATCACTTTGCTGGCTTTTGTCTACCTGATATTTTGGTGCATTAAGCAGTTGTAAACCAAAGGCTTGTATTAAGTTGGTGTCTTTTTTTGCGTAGCTTTTTTCAAAATTTTCAGGAAATACACGATAGCTAACTTGTATGGAATCGCTCACTGGTTTTTGTGTCCAAACTAAAGTAGCAGTAGCAAAAAAAAGTTGGTAATCTGTTGACGGAATGATTTGTTGTTCAGGGTAGGTTTTTATAGTAAAAGCTTGATAAGCAATGGATAAAGTATCTAATTGTAAAGTGTCACTTGAAGTTATAGGAAGGATTTTTTGACGATAATTGCTTAGAGAGTAGGAGGCTATTTGTGCCTGCATAGTCCCTATAAAGCAAAGTAGTAATAGAGATGTAAATAATAAGTTAAAAAAATATGATTGTATAATAGACACGATATCTGAATAATAATGAAAGGGGCATCAATAGTTGGATAACTCACAATGTAAGTACTTAGACATAAGATTTAAGACATGAGACGTGAGATAATTTATTCATTATCAATAATTTATAACAAATCCAATAGTTGTTTAATTTTGTCTACTTACTTATAACCTTTTTTTAACAAATTTAGTACGCTTCCACCAAGTAGTTTGTCTATAATTTAACAATTCATGGGTTAGCTTTCAAAATCTAATTTCTGATCACTAATAGCTAAAAATCCAAAAGTCTAAATATCCAAAAGTCCAAAAGCTATCATTGGCTTGATATATGTTACATAAATTGTGAAAATGAGTTTTTAAACAGAAGAAAATATATTTATTGATTGTAAAATGAGTTTTTATTTATTTAATTTGAAATAAAATTTTTGTGTAAAATGAAAAAAATAATATTGCTAACTACCTTTTTGTGGAGTGTTATTTTGGTGTATGCACAACCAACTGATCCTGCTACTTTATACGAACAGTCCGAACAACGATTGCGAGAACAAAAGGGCTATGTACCTGAACACAGCATTAGTTTCGCGCTTGGTTGGGCAATGCCTGATGGAGCTTATGGTTCTATATTCGCATCAGAAAAAGGAGGATTTGCACGTACTGGTTTGCTCTTTAGCGTTGACGGAACCAAAGTACTTCGAGAATACAAAAACTATGGATTAGCAGGAACATTGGCATTTTACACAAATCGAACTGATGCAGAAGGCTATAAAAGCAGCGTATTAAGGCGACTGCCCACAGGCACAGATGGGGAGGTATCAGTTGGGCGGTGGAGTACGGCAGTAGTAGCAGCAGGAGCATTCGCTGCCTTGCGTGAAAAAAAAATCATCCTAGATTTACGTGCTTTACTCGGTATGTCATTGGTACGCGCACCAGCCATGAGTTTTACAGGAACCTACAACAACAGCCCTATTACAGATATGCGCGGCGGCACAACAAGCTTACGCCCAACCCTCATTGCAGGAATCGGATTGAGTTATCCTGTGCCATTTTGGTATGATTGGCGGTTGTTTGTAAAGGCAGAAACAATACTAGTGCGAGCAAAATTAAGTACTATGCAATTGACTGATTCTGATGATTATATTTTAGAAAGTATAATTAAACAAAAGCAAAATTCTGGAATTTTTTCTATCTCGCTTGGCTTGAGATATGAATTTTGGTACTAGTAGAGACAATTCATGAATTGTCTTTTTGTATGAATTATCTCTACTACCGTTTCGCCAATTTTCGCAGCATTGCTATACTTTCAGGCGCATCCCATTCCAAAGGACCTGTTTGGCTGTGTACGATTTGTCCATCTTTATCTAGTACATAACTTTGTGGGATGCTATAAATTTGAAACCATTTGTAATCTTTCAGCATTTTTAGATAAGTAAATCCATAATTATTGTGTTTATTTTTATATGTATTAATAACTTTACGGTCTTCTGGGGAGGCAACCACAAAGCGATAGCCTTCGGGTGCTAAAATTTGCCGAGCTCGCTCTAAATGTGGCTTTTCTTGAATACAAGGTGCACACCAAGTTGCCCAGAAATTGACCACCATTGGCTGCCCTTTCAAATCCGCCCAATCTACTGCATTGCCTTGTAAATCAACGACTTCTATTTTTTTTAAAGCGACTTCTTTGGTATTGAAATTGACTAACCTAAATAGAATATTGACGGCTAAAACGATGAGTAGAACAGCTAACAACAATTTTTTTATAATGGAAAACATAGATGAAAATTATAGAATGAATTTGCTTTTTGGATATTTAGACTTTTAGCTTTTTAGATATTTGGCTTTTTAGCTTCTTAGATATCCGTTTTTGATGTGCTAAGTAACTAGACAAAATTAAACAACCATTGGACTGGTCATAAATCATTAGAGTTAACTATCTCATGTCTCCTATCTTATGTCTAATTAATACAACAATTCCTTTCGATTCATATTCAGGCGCATCCCAAAGCCGATAAAATTGTCAGTGCGGTCTTGTGTGTTGAGCTCACTGTTTTGATTCCGATATGTATAACTAATATCAAAAAATAAATTGTGTTTCCACATATAGCTAAATACAAAATCGGCTAGGAAAATATTTTGTTTGTTGCCTTGTAATAAGCTATTCCCAAAATCATTTGGGTGTGTATCATTGTCCAAAAAAATATTGCCTCCGAAGTTGCTTGTTGAGTCGGTATCCATGCCTTTTTGGGCATACATTAAATTGAGTTTTAGGTGATAATCTTTTTTGGGTTGATAGCGGATAATGCCCAAAAATTCTCGAAAATTAGCTCCTAAAGGATGGGCTAAAGGCAGATTGTAATGTGTATAATTGCCTACATCGGAATTGTGGGAATAGGTATAGGGGCGAACGGTATTAAATTCAATTTGTGCATCTAAATTAGTAATATCCGCAATGTCAATATACTTTAAGCCCATTTGCATACCAAACTTATTTGCCCACCAGCCATCGCCAGAAAATACTTCTCCAAAGCGAAATTCATCTACAACAAACTGCCCGTAAAGAGAAAACTTTTTCAAGAAATTAATTTTATAATCCAAGCCCAAAATCACATTATCAGGGCTGCCCAACTGAAATTCCACCGCACGATAGAGAATCAAAGGATTGAGGTAATCCAGTTCAAAATGATTTTCCCGGTCAAAAACTACGCTTTCAAACACTCCAATATTTAACCATTTCGTTGCCTGAAAACTAAGGTGATGAATTGCCGCATATTTGCTAGACAACAAACCGTCTCCATGCTGATCAAATTGTCGGGTAAGTTGGGTAAAAAGGTTTTGATAGTTGAATTTCCAGACCTGTGTTTGGACTTTTAGGAACAGCATATTATTGGAGAAATCGGATAGAAATAAGGAGCGAACCCCGTCACCAATAAAGTTTTGGTCGCGGCCAAATTGTATGCGAATCCTTTCAATGGGTTGATAGGTAATGTAGCCGCGAGAGCTGTAAAAATCTACGCCATTGGCAAAGAGATTGTCGCCTACTTCACTGATAAACAGCTTGTAACGCCCCTCACCGGGTACGGCGACATCTTGCCAGATTCGCTCATGAGCATAGGTAGGGTAGCTGAGTTGATTGTCGCTAAAAAAGCCGTAGAAACCCAATTTTTCGGAAATCATGCCGCGTGCTTCAAAGCCACGAGTATTGACGTATTTAATGCCATCTGTGCCAAATTCCTTACCCAATTGAAACTGAAAAACGGGATTAAATTTGAATAAAAAGTCGCCTTGTTTATTGAGGTGAAAAAAATCGGTTCGGTATTTATAAAAATGTTTTAAAAAAGGTTTTTTGCTTTCCATTAATCCCCAAGGAGTCCATTCGCTATTATCTTTATACACAAAGTATTGATTGTGACGGTCTAATGGCTTGAAACGAGCGTTCATATCGTTGGCAGTTTCGGCATAAAGCACTGCATTGAGGCGTACATAAGGCTTGGTAGAAGTGTGTATTAATTCATCCAAATAACCTGACTTGATTTCGATGCGATCAAGAATATGATAGGAACGAGTGTTTAGGGGAAGAAAGGTACTCTGGGCAATGACCGTTGAGGTGATGGCAGATAGCCCAAGTATCATACAAAGAATTTTTTTTAACATGTAATTTATGCTTTGTT
>JAHDHV010000438.1 GCA_020631155.1 Bacteroidota bacterium
GAGCTTGTTTGTATATGGGTGCGCTTTCCGCCATTCGCTACAACCCAACTTGTAAAGAACTTTACAAAAGGTTACGAGCTAAAGGTAAAGCTCATAGAGTAGCAATGGTAGCCGTTATGCGAAAGCTAGTTCGTCAAGTTTTTGCTTGTGTAAAGAGCAAAACTCCTTTTGACAAGAACTATCACAATAAAGTCAAAGAAACAACAAAAT
The DNA here is from genome assembly GCA_020631155.1 of Bacteroidota bacterium. GTDB lineage: Bacteria > Bacteroidota > Bacteroidia > Chitinophagales > UBA2359 > JAHDHV01. The sequence goes on from JAHDHV010000438.1 coordinate 211, forward strand.
AATCATTTTTTGCTCTTTTTTCTTGCTTTTTAACACAGTTCATCAAGACGGTGAAACTTTTTTGCTAAAAATGGCTAGGCACATCTAAAATCTCCTAAGGCGATACTCATTGTTTAAATCAAAATAAGTATTTGATAATCAGAGTTTAAAGCTTTAGTTTAAATTCTCTGGACTCTTAAAATTCGTATCACTACGGATATTTCTTAACGATGTGCCTAGCCATTTTCTTAACGCAAAAACTTTCAAGGTCGCTCTTCAAAATCAATAAAAAAAGGAGTTTTTATTTTTGGAAAAGGTAAAATGCGCCTCTTTTTATTCAGCTATTATTTTGTTATTCCCTAAATCCTTGACACACTCAAATTAAAAAGGCTACAGGACTTTTGAGATACAATAAACAATCAATACACCTTATCTATTTGACGCTAACCTTGCTGGCGTTTCCCTGTATTTTACCAGTTAGGTATCTATTGATTAGGCTATTGTTATAACAATCTTTCCAGTCCTGCACCTTTTCAAAAACAATAATACAATTAGAAAAAAGCCTTGTTTATTATTGATTAAGTTACTGAATAAGTGCTTATTTTATATTTTGAATAGTTTAAATAGTTTGTTTTGTTAATAATTACAGTCATAAGCAGCAGGCAAGGTAAAATAGAAGGTTGTACCTGTTTGTTTAATATTAGGCTCTGCCCATATCTCGCCACCGTGATTACCTGTAATTTTTTGACAAATAGCTAATCCAATACCTGTTCCTTTTTTAGAAGAACCATACCCATGAAGGCGTTTAAATATGTCAAAAATTTTGCCTATATATTCAGGAGAAATGCCAATGCCATTATCTTTTATATAAAAACGCCAGTAATCTTTTTCTTTTTCCACGCCTATATGAATTTCAGGTAGCTTATCTCCTCTATATTTAAGTGCATTGCTGAGTAAATGATTAATCAGTAATATAATTTCTTTTTTTCTGCCTCTAACAGCAGGCAAAGCATCAACAGTAATCTTGGCTTGATGCTTTGTCAAACAAGCTCCTAAGCTTTTTATACAATGTTCGACAGTTTTTTGCATAGACACAATGGTGAACGGCTCTTTTGATTCATTTAACTGTGCATAGCGAGACAAGTCACGCAACAAAGATTGCATTTGTTGAACGCCAGAGGTAATAAAATTAATGAACTCATCAGCTTGCTCATCTAATTGTGCTTCATAGCGGCGACTAAGTAATTGAGCAAAGCTACTAATCGCTCTAAGAGGTTCTTGTAGATTGTGAGAAGTTACATAAGTTAATTCTTCTAAGGCAAGATTTTTTCGTTCCAATTCACAAGCATATTGCTGCAATTGTGCTTCTTCTTCTTTTCTATTAGAAATATTGCGGACATAAGCGCAAATATATTCCTTGCCATCCAAAGAAACATTATTAGCAACTACTTCAACAGGAATTAACAGAGTATCAGAGGTTATTAAGTCTATTTCAAATACACAAGAACCATATTCCTTTGTTAAAGACCATAACTTTGTCCACCCTTCTGCATCTGTATTATCTGTTAAATGTTGCGCTTTCAGCATAGATATTTCTACTGCTGTGTATCTTAATTCTCTACAAGCGGTTTCATTTGCATAAATAATTTGCCCATGTTTATCTAGCCAAAAAACATAGTCAGGGGCGTGTTCTACCGAGAATTGTTGTAAACGAAAACGCTCTTGTTCCAATTTATATAATTCTGTATTAGAAATATTTGATTTGCTGTCTTTATAGTTAAAGGAAGATTTTGTTAGTTGAGTAGCAAAAACAAAATCTTCATGAGTAGTACTTGAGGCTTGTTCAGGTCTTGGTAATTCATTGTTAGATGCATCAGCTATCCTAGATTCCATTTGTAACCAATTTAGGGGTAGAAAAGACCTAGGCATATTTGTAGTGTGTTGTATTCTAGGATAAAAAAAATCATCTATAAATGTTGTTAGATAATCTTGCTGTTCCCTTACAGTGTAGTTAGGTAAATTTTGACCCACAAAAACTGTTGAATAGGGTTGTTTATAGGGTAGTATTTTAACCAATATTAGGGGGAATAGCAACAAGATAGAACTGACATACAGACTAACAATTAAAGCACTATAGAAACTTGAGGCATCACTAAAAAAAGTGAAAAAAGTATAAATATCATTCGATAATAAGTAAGCAATGAAAGCTATTGTTATGATTGATAGTTTTATTTGTAATGAGATTTTGTCTTTCTTCTTCGATTTCTTATACAACACTGACATAATTTCCATTATTTTATATTCCATGCCTAAACATAATACAATTTTATCTGCTAGTAGTGACTCATTAAAAAACAAATTAAGAGGATATTGATTGTTTGTGTATTTTTAGTTAGGGTGGTGACTATTAATGGGTGCTTAGAGGTTATTTTTGTTTTAGAAGCTGAAAATGATATACTTTGTTGCCAAATGTACTATTTTTTATCTAATATAACTATTGTTGTTTGTATAACAAATATAAAAAGTAAAATTTGGGAACAAAAGGCGCATTTTCTAATCCAAAGGATGAAAGCAAAATAGCCTCTTAGTAAAAAAGTATACTAAAAAAATCCTTCTAGGTTACCTTTTGTATAGAAAAAAAATGTCATATTTTGAGGATTTTAAAAAAAATACTTTGTGTCTGAAAGAATTTTACTAAATTGTTTTGGATAAGTGGTTGTTTATTAGTTTTTTAAACTAAACTTTTTTTAAAACTTGTCAATTAATATTAAGTGATTTTTTCTTAGAAAACCCTTTTGTAATTAATTAATTCAACTATAGAAAATGCAAAAAATTAGCTATTGCACAAGTGTAGCAGACCTTTGTACAGAACAACTAACAGGTTTTTGGGTAGATTGGCCAAATCCGCCTAGTCCAGCTATTCATTTACAGCTATTACAACAAAGTAATTACCGTGTAGTAGCTATAGATAATAAAAGTAAAAATATAGTAGGTTTTGTTACGGCTATTAGCGATGGAGTACTCAGTGCTTATATTCCTTTTTTAGAGGTCTTGCCAGCTTATCAAGGAAGAGGCATAGGAAAGGAACTAATGCAGCGAATGTTAGCACAATTAAAACATCTGTATATGATTGATTTGGTATGTGATGAAGAATTGAAAACATTTTACCAGCCGCTAGGGATGCAAGCAGGCACAGCTATGTTACATAGAAATTACGAGCGACAGTCGGGAAAGGCAATAATTGAGTAGGTACTATTCCAAACAAATAAGCAATTGGCCTTTTTCCACCGCATCGCCTTTTTGAATGTCTATACTTTTGACGGTCCCCTCGCCTTGAGCTTTCAATACATTTTCCATTTTCATTGCTTCTAGTACCAGCACCGCATCGCCTTTTTGCAAACTATCGCCAACAGCTACCTTTATATCCAGCACCAGCCCAGGCATCGGTGCTTTGATTTGGTTAATTTTATTGGACGCTGCATGAGCAATGCCCATTTTTTCCAATAACAAATCCATTTTATCCTTCAAAATTACCATATAATTATGTCCATTAATGTTGATGGTAATGCTTTTAGCAGCCAAATTTTTATGGACAATAATAGCAGTGTAAGAGCGATTATTTTTGAGAATATGGAAGCGATCTTCTGATATGGCGATTATATCCCAAGCTGCAAAATTTTCGTTTTGTAGATCAATATCAAAGTCAAATTGTTGGTTTACTTTAGCTTTATACATGTTTTTTTTTAGGTAAATAGGCAAAATAAATGACCTTTGAATTTGCCATAAATTATTAATAATGAATTAGTTATCTCAAGCCTATGTACTCATTATTCAGTTAAGGAAATTTCTTGTGTGCTATTTACAGGAATTTTCAGTGGAACATTCATGGCTTGTACAGTGATATTTCCTTTATAGTTGACCTTCACCTTTTTGCTGCCACCAATTAAAGTGAGTGCCGAACCGAGCAGGTCAAAAGACAAATCTTTGGGAGCAATATCTACCACAATAGGCACTAAAAAGTTTTGCGAAGCTGGTACTTCAATGTCTTTTGTCTGTTGCACATTGCCCACTTTTTGCCCATCTATCGAAACATCTAAATCCACGTTGGTCAGTTGTATACCAACAGGGTTGGGGTTGTTAAATTTGGCATCCCCTGTAAGGGTAATTTTATTGAGTGAAAAAGAAGATACTTTAACATCTTGCATTTCAATAAATTCAGGTTGTTTGGGGGTTTCGCAGGCGATAAAAAAGGCGGTAATAGCCATCAAAAAGAGGATTAGATTTTTTTTCATAAAGCAATAGGATATTGAATTGAATAATGATGAATGACTGATTTGGTTGATTTTAGCGTGTTATTTACTTTACTTGACAATGGTAAATTAGGAATATGTTTGATATTACTCCTAATAAGTACTTAGACATAAGATTTAAGACAGGAGACGTGAGATAACTCACTTACTATTAATGATTTATGACAAATTCAATAGCTGTTTAATTTTGTCTAGTTACTTACTTTAATAGTAAAATGGATTTTTGGCTATTTAGACTTTTAGATATTTAGCTGTTAGAAATCAAAAACTGGCAATAACTCATTAAATTTTAAATTCTACTTAATTTAGTAATTATCAATTGTTTATGGAAGTTATAATAACTAAAGCCTTCATTACATAAATTAATAAAAAAGAGAGACCCCCTATCAAAAAAGACACCTAATCACAAATCACTAATCTACGGATCAACGTTTTTGATAGTGAGTATTTAGTCAAATCAATTGAAAAAAAAGATTAATATACCATTGTCAAGTTAGAGTGTGTCAAGAATTTAGGGAATGGCAAAATACTGTTTAAATAGACATTCACTT
>JAHDHV010000439.1 GCA_020631155.1 Bacteroidota bacterium
GACCGCCCGGAGCTGGTAAAACCATGTTAGCCAAGCGATTACCCACTATTTTGCCTCCTTTAAGCTTACATGAAGCCCTTGAAACGACCAAAATTCATTCTGTTGCAGGAGTGTTGCCTGCCAATACTTCGTTGATAGCTACTCGCCCGTTTCGCGCGCCGCATCATACAATTAGCGATGTGGCTCTAGTTGGTGGCGGGAATCATCCGCAGCCCGGACAAATTTCACTGGCGCATAATGGCGTGCTTTTTTTAGATGAATTACCCGAATTTAAACGTACTGTTTTGGAAGTATTGCGACAACCGATTGAGGATAGGCAAGTAACGATTTCAAGGGCGCGCTTTACGGTAGATTATCCTGCTAGTTTTATGTTGATTGCTTCTATGAACCCTTGTCCCTGTGGGTATTATAATCATCCAGATAAAGAATGTGTTTGCGCGCCAGGTGTTGTTCAAAAGTATTTAAATAAAATTTCTGGGCCGCTATTAGACCGAATTGATTTGCATGTGGAGGTAACGCCTGTTTCTTTCGAGGAATTGGCAAGTGATAGTAAATCGGAGCGCAGTGAAAGCATACGAGAGCGAGTAATTGCTGCTAGAGTGATTCAGAAGGAGCGTTTTACAAAACAAAAAAATATTTATGCCAATGCTCAAATGCCTTCTCATATGGTGCGAAAAGTGTGTTTAATTGATCAAACAGGGCAGAATTTATTGAAATCAGCAATGGAAAAGCTAGGGCTTTCGGCGCGCGCCTATGATCGCATTTTGAAAGTAGCACGTACCGTTGCTGACCTTGCTGATAGTAAAGATATTGAAATAGAACACCTCGCCGAAGCGATTCATTTTCGCACTTTAGATCGGGAAAATTGGGCGGGGTGATGGAGTTAGGGAGTTGTAAGGTTTTAAGGTTTTAAGGTTGTAAGGTTTTTATAAGTTAATTTCTATTTGGTTGTTAATCAAAAGAATACGAAACTTAAAAAACGCATTTTTTTATAGCCAAAAGGCTAAATATCTAAATAGCAATTTTAGAAACAAAGTGTTAGTAAGAAAAGGAAACATACTTCTTAAATCTTGTGTCTTGTATCTTACATCTTTTCTAGTTAACTGATTTTAAAGCATTTGGGGAGTGGTTTCCTGCGTCCGCGATTGTAAATGACTAGGGGGCGGCCGTGATAGCCTTTTTTGCTGACTTCATTGCAGTCCGGTTGTTCGTGGTAAATTAGGGCGGATTCTACATCTCGCACCAATTTTTCGGTTACACGCTTGCCGCTATCAGGGATAATTTGACCAAATCGGACGGTTATTCTGCCAAATCTAATTAAGCGATTCAGCACTTTGGGGAGTTTGTGGTGGTCTTTGAGCCGCTCGGATAGAGACTGTTTGTAAGTCATACCGATATATTTGACCTTTCGAGCTGGAATAAGCCAGTACCTTCGCCTGCGTACAATCATATACAGGTAGTCATTTCTGCGGTCTTTGTATTTTTTAATTTTGCGAACAGGTATTTCCTTTGACCAGTTGATTTTAATGCGTTGATAGTTTGGGGTGCTCATTTGTTGGATTAATGACGAAGCAATATAATTACGAATTAGGAATTAGAAATTACGAATGTTAATGGTGAAAAATATAAAACTTTACAATTTTTTTAACCTTAAAACCTTCTCAACTCTATTACGCAGGCTGTCCTATGTGTTTATCCAATACTTTGTAAAAATCATCCGCTTTGTAGGGTTTTGATACATAATCATCCATTCCAGACTCAAGGAATCGTTCTTTGTCACCAGATTGTGCATGGGCGGTGAGTGCAATAATAGGAATTTTTTTGCCACTTTCACGAGCGCGTATTTCATTGGTAGCAGTCACACCATCTACTACAGGCATCTGAATGTCCATAATAATGAGGTCGAAACTATTGTCAAAAGCGTCAATAGCTTCTTGTCCATTAGAAACAGTAACTACTTGATAACCACGTTTTTCCAGCATCATTTTAGTAATATTTTGTATCAAAATATGGTCTTCTGCTACCAATACTTTTAGCGGCTTGTCTCGTACAATAGTTGTTACAGGTTTTTGTTGTTCAGTATAATCTGTTTTTATCAATTTGCGTTGAGACTGTTGCTGTTTCATTAGTTGAACGAGCATTTGCTGAATTTCTATGTTCTTTAAAGGCTTAACCAAATGCTTTTGAACATTTAATTTTTTGCCTTTATCCAATTTTTCTTTAGCATTTTTAGCATCTGTAGAACTAATCATTAATACAATTGCAGTATTGGCTAAGGTATTTTGTTCTGTCGCTTCTGCTATTAGGTCAATACCGTCTTTGTTAGGCATTGTTAAGTCTGTGAACAACACACTATAAGGAGCTTGTTTAGCATTCTGTAGGAGTTCTAAACCTTGACTTGCGCTAGTTACTGCATCCACCAAGCAGTTCATGTTTTTCAATATTTTTTGTAGCAAATCTTTAGAAGATTCATTATCATCAACAACCAATACTTTTAGCTTTTGAAGGGAAGCAGGCAATTTAGGCTGTTCAATATAGGCTTCTTTTTTATAAGGGAAAGGAATGGTAAAGTAAAAAGTACTGCCTTTACCCAATTCACTTTCTACACGAATAGAGCCTTCCATCATTTCTATTAAGCGTTTAGAAATGGCAAGCCCTAAACCTGTTCCTCCGAAACGCCTGCTGTAAGAACTATCTACTTGTGTAAAAGAATCAAAAACAGCGTCTAACTTTTCTTTGGGGATGCCAATACCTGTATCTTTTACAGTAAACTGCAAGGTACACGTTTTTTCATTCTGCTCTAGTTTAGAGATATTAACATATACCTGCCCCTCATCGGTAAATTTAACCGCATTTCCAATCACATTATTCAACACCTGTTTTAGACGGTCACCATCTCCATGTAGTTCTATATTGACATCAGGGGCGATGTGATAAAGGAGTTCCAGACTTTTATCATGTGCTGTAACGGAAAAGGTATCAATGACTTTTTCCACCATTACTGCTAAGTTAAATTCTGCATCATTAAAATCAATACGGCCTGCTTCAATGCGAGAAATGTCTAAAATATCATTGATAATTTGAAGAAGAGAATCGGTAGATGTTTTGATTAAACCAACATATTTTTTCTGGTCTTCATCCATTTCAGTATGCGATAAAATTTCCGCCATGCCCATAATACCGTTCATTGGCGTGCGGATTTCATGGCTCATATTGGCTAGAAATTCACTTTTTGCTTTATTAGCTGCTTCTGCTGCTTCCTTCGCACTTTTTAGTTCCTGCTCCTTGTGCTTACGCTCTGTAATATCTGCATAAATGCCCAACAGACCGATGACTTCTCTATTTTCATTGTATAATGGCACTCTACTAGTCGAATAAATGACCTCCTGACCGCTACGCAATTCTGCATGTTCCAATTCAATAACTGCTTGTTTGGAATCAATGACCTGTCTATCAATATTTTGGTGAAATTTAGCCAGTTTTTCTGTAGAAGCCAGTTGTAAATCTGTTTTTCCAACAATTTGTTCCTGCGTTTTTTGCTGATCTTGTTGAAAATTTTCGTTACAACCTGTATATTCCAGAGCTGTATTTTTCCAAAAAACAGAATAAGGAATATTGGAAATAATATTAGATAAGATTTGCATGGTGCGTTGCCGCTCGTCAATTTCGGCCACTAATTGATGATTGATTTCTTCTAGTTGGTCTTTTTTGTCCTTAATACTACCAACCATTTTGTTGAAATGGTCTTGAATTTGTTTGAACTCATCATTATTAGTCAAACTCATACGATGCGTTAGGTCGCCGTTATCAATTTTTTGTAGAGAACTGATGATGGAGTTGACAGGGCGAGAAATGATATTAGAAATGCCAAAGAAAATAAGGGAAATCAAAGCAATCATTCCTGCAATTAGCGAAATCATATTATTGCGGAGAGCTGCTAAATTGCGTTTTATCTTTGATTCTGTATAAGTAATATTGATTTTGGCTAATTTGGTATTACTATTTGGTTTATTAATAACCAAGTTTTTGGTAATATGTAAGGTGGTGTCAGTATCGTTTTTATCCTTTAAATCTACCTTTACATTATCATAAATATCCGTTAATGTAATGCCTACTACATCCTCATCTTCAAATAAAGCTTCACAATTAACTTCTACTTTTGAATAATCTACATCTATTAAGGCTTGTTCATTAACAGATTGTGCCAAAAAATTGATTCTGTTAATTTTATTTTCTAATCTTTGTGCTTCCCTACTTTTTTGTTGATTGAGCAGATAAGCAGTAAAGCATATCAGCAATATCAATAAAGATAGGCAAGTATACAACATGAATTTAGTTCTAATTCTCATTATTTATCTATACTATAGGTCATTAAATCAATGAAGAAGGATGATTTTCTATTTTACATAAAATGATTGCGTCTGTTTTATTACCTGCCTTTTAACCTTTTAGAAATCAGCTGTTGATATTCAGCTATTTAAACATGTAATCCAACAAATCACTGCTCTACAAATGGTAAATCACCAAATTGCTTAAAAGTACAGCATTTAAAACAAATCACTTTTTTCGCTAAACTAACAATAGTATTGGCTATAAGGTTCTTTATTTACACCTATTCCTATCAAGTGACTACATCTTTTTTGTACCTTTACAAACCAAACTCAAAAGCTTATTGTTTAACATCTATTTAACAAATTACTTTATTATAAATCATTAATGCTATGTCTGTAGCTAATAAAAATAAAATAGTTAGTATTTATACGGAAGCAACACCAAATCCACAAACCATGAAATTTGTGTTAAATCGAATGTTGTTTGCTCAAAATAGTGCTGACTTTCCGACTGCGGAGGACGTACAAGGTGCTTCTCCGATGGCAACGGCTTTGTTCGAGCAATTCGAGCAAGTTCAAGGCGTATTTATCATGAATAATTTTATTACCCTCACTAAACGCGCTAGTGATGAATGGTATGAAATCATTCCTGAAATACGTGAATTTATACGCAATTATGTTGCCGAAGATAAAGAAATCATCAATCTTGAATTGTT
>JAHDHV010000440.1 GCA_020631155.1 Bacteroidota bacterium
CTATACATACATTTTCTCACTTAAAAAATTACATATGAAAACGAAGGAAAATGAAATCTTGGTTTATTACAATGCAAAGTCGAGCAGAGGTAAAAAGGTACTAGCACTAGCCCGTACAGTTGCACCAAATGTTAAGGAAGTAGAATATCATCATACTCCATTCACTCCAACAACATGGCGTAGAGTATTGGATATGTTAGAGTTACGACCTAAAGATTTATTAAATCGTTCTGACCCTTATTATCAAACAAATATTAGAGGGCGAGACTTTGATGACGAAGGTTGGCTAAATATTTTAATTAGAAATCCCGATTTGCTGCGCGCACCTATTGCCATTAAAGGCAAAAGAGCCATTTTGTGTAGCAATCCAACAGATATATATCAACTATAAATAAACTTCCATTAACGCTAAATTTTAGAGCATAGTAATGACACTTATTATGCTCTATTTTTAGCCAAAAAAGAACTTATTACTTTAATAATGAAGATGTTTTACCGTTGATTCTAGGGACATTAAGCATCAAGGTTAAAAAAAATATTTTGCTTTTTCCAAAAAAAACTGCAATTTTGAACACATACAAAGCACCACTCCCCTAAACCAAAAATTACCAGAAAAGCTGTTTTTAACCAATAAGTAGTTTGTTAAATCATTTTGTAGTTCATTTGGGGCATAATTCATCTATTTATTGTTTATTTTTGCAACAACAATAAACCACAATAGCAAATTTATGCCTTTTTTAATCTAAAAGCACAATTTACACAGCTACATTATGAAAGAACAATTTTTGCCACTTTTCCCACTAAAATTAGTGGTATACCCAAAAGAAGTACTCAAACTACATATATTTGAGCCTCGCTATAAACAACTTATTAATGAATGTTTTGCACAACAGAAAAGTTTTGGTATTCCTACTTATATCAATAATCAAATTGGAGAATATGGAACAGAGGTCAATATCTTATCTGTAGATAATGTTTATGCAAATGGAGAAATGGATGTTCGTACACAAGGAGCACGCATTTTTCGAATACACGAGTTTTTCCAAAAGGCAAAAGGAAAGTTATATGCTAACGGACAGGTAGAATATTTGGAAAATATTGATAATCATGATACAGATTTACAAATGCAAATTGTAGCTAAATTACAAGAATTGTATCAAGTCTTAGGCACAAAAAAGGATTTTGGCAGTTTTCGCAGCTTTGACATAGCTCATCACATTGGCTTTACTGAACAACAGGAATATGATTTATTGCAGGTGCAAAAAGAACAGCAACGACAGCAAATTATTATACAGCACCTCAATCATATTGTCCCAATTATCATTGAAACAGAAAGACTAAAAGCCAAAATAAAAATGAATGGACATTTTAAGAATCTTAATCCATTAAATTTTTAGTAAAAAAAAACTAAACTAGCAAACTAACAAGGTATACGAGCCATTTAAAAAAAAGATTTACTTTTAGGCTTTTTAATGAAATTATTAGCTATTCCTTGAACACTTTAAGTTTTCTATCTGTTAACTAATCGCTATTCATCATCACAATTAGAAGATAGTTTTATTTAAAGAATCAACTCGTTTTTCAATAACTATTGTTAGTAAAATATTTTTACGTTCTACTTAAACCAAAAACAATTACCTAGTCTAATAGTCATCATATCCGCTTTTTTTATGTATAGGTGATTTCTATTTGACAAAACTTGGGTTATTTAGGTTTTTTTGCTAAAAATCATTGACAGTAATGTGACAATTATTTACAAATTACGTCTAAAGTTCACATTTATATCACTAATTTACAGCACAAGTACAAACCTAAAAATTACTGCCCACTGATTTTTTTGCTTCAAATAGCAACTTACTACAACCCTTTTTTTTCCAAAAACTAATTATGAATATGTTAACCAATTTGCCATAGGTATATGTGGCCAATTGCGCTCTGTTGTGAGTTTTTTTTTCATTACAGAAAAACATATATTTTTACTTACTACATAAAGGGCATTTCAGTATTTGTGTATCTATTTACTTACTACATTTTTTTGATTATTTGCTTATCACAAACTGACATCCCTTCTTAGTACTACTTATTCACTTATTTGTCTGCTTTAAACATTATTATTAACTACTTAAAAAACTAAACAAGATGAAGAAGTTAACTATGCTTTGGATGTGTACACTTGTTTTATTATTAACTACTACTACAATTTTTGAGATGTCTACCGCTTTCGCTCAAACTCCAGGGGAGCAAATTGCTGGCAAATGGATGAGCAGCGATGAAAGTGCTGTCATCAAAATCAATCCAGAAGGAGATGGAACATTCTCTGGCACTCTAGTATGGCTAAAAGATGGAAATCAAGCTGATGTTAATAACCCTGATGAGGCTTTGAAAGGTCGCAACTTAGTTGGAACTACTATTTTAACAGGATTTGCCTACAATGAAGCAGAAAACGCTTGGATGGGTGGCAAAATCTATGATTACCAATCTGGTAATTCTTATGATTGCAAAATGTGGATAGAACAAGACGAAACCCTTTCTGTACGCGGTTTCATGGGGCTTTCTATCATTGGCCGCACAAGCACTTGGACGGTATTCACCCCAAATATGGAAGCTTATCTTAGTAGATAAATAATAAAATTTCGCATTATCGTAGCTTATATCGTGTATATTGATTCAACAGTGCTTTTCTTTTCTACAATTTTACTACTACATTTTTTTATTGTTTAACAATGTACGCAATCATCTTTTTTATAAATAAGTAGCTAATCTAAAAAATAAAAAATTACTTAGGGCAATATAAACAATTGATAATCAATAACTTTTGAGCCAAACAGAACATCGTCAAAGTGGTTAGCCTACTAAAATTGGCAAAAATATTTTGCTTTTTTAAAAAAAGTGTTTTAATTTAGCTATAACAAAAATACATCAATGCAGATAATTTCATTAAATATTAGCTTTTATTACTTTTATTTCTGGACTTTAATTAACAACAAGTCGAGAAAGTAGGCATTGTATGTGCCTAAAAGTAACTGTGCAATATTTAGAAAAGCCTCGACTAATTACAGTCGGGGCTTTTTTTATGATCTGTGATGTTTGTTTGATAACGCAAAAACACAAATTATTATGATGGAAGTAGCCATACAGGGCATTAAAGGTTCTTTTCACGAAATTGCCGCCTTCAAATATTTCGGTGAGCGCGAACCCATACAAACCGTAGAATGTGATTCTTTTCCAATGGTTTTCCGCAGCTTTACACACAACAAACACTGCTACGGAATCATGGCGATTGAAAACACGGTGGCAGGTACAATTTTGCCCAACTACGCTCTCCTCCGCAATTCCGATATGCGAATCATCGGGGAGGTATACCTGCGAATACAGCACAATCTATTAGCCCTACAAGGACAGCGTATTGCCGACTTAACCGAAGTCCGTTCTCATCCAATGGCTCTTTTACAGTGTCAAGCCTTCTTTGAGCAGCATCCACACATCAAACTTGTATCTTGTGCCGACACCGCCGAAAGTGCTAAAATTCTCAAAGACAAGCAATTAACTCAAGTCGGAGCTATTGCCAGCAGTCTCGCAGCCGAATACTACCAATTATCAACCCTAGCAGAAAGCATCGAAACCAATAAACGCAATTTCACACGCTTCCTAGTTTTACAGCATAAAGACACCCTCATCAGCCCTAGCCGCACACCCAACAAATCATCTATCTGTTTTCATTTATCCCACCGTGTAGGTTCTCTTGCCGAAGTCCTCAAAAGCCTATCCGACAACGGCATCAACCTAACCAAAATTCAATCCCTACCCATAGTCGGGCAAGTATGGGAATATTTTTTCCACCTTGACCTACAGTTCAGCGAATACGACACTTATCAAAAAGCCTTACAAGACATTCAACCCTACATCAAAGAATTGCAAATTTTAGGCGAATACCGCGAAGGCGTAAAACATCGCAATATATGACATATTACGTCTCATATTACGCAACATAGATTATTTCACGTTTCATATTATATCAAAAACCAATAAAACATGCTTATACCAGCAGCTAAACGATTACAACAGGTAGAGGAATATTATTTTTCCATCAAATTAAAAGAAATCAGAGCCATGCGCGCCAAAGGGCATGATGTCGTCAATATAGGCATTGGCAGCCCTGATTTAGCTCCTGCACCGCAAGCCATTCAAGCCCTGCTCGAAACCGCTACTCGCTCGGATGTACATGGTTACCAGTCCTATGTCGGTATTCCCGAATTGCGGCAAGCGATGAGCGAATGGTATCAGCAAACTTACAGTGTCACCCATCAAGCGGACGGCGAGGTATTGCCATTAATGGGTTCTAAAGAGGGCATCATGCATATTTCAATGACGTTTCTCAATGCAGGGGATGGCGTTTTAGTTCCTAATCCGGGCTACCTCACCTATTCCTCTGTTAGCAGGCTTTTAAATGCAAAAATTCATACTTATGAGTTGGATGAAGCCAATAATTGGGAACCAAATTGGCAACAATTGGGAAAATTAGCTTCGCAAAATATCAAATTAATGTGGGTCAATTATCCGAATATGCCGACAGGAGCCAATAGCAGCCTTTCTTTATTTGAAAAATTAATTGCTTTTGGCAAAAAAAACAACATTCTGATTATCAACGACAATCCCTACAGTTTGATTTTAAATAAGCAACCACAAAGCATTTTTCAATGTGCTGATGCGAAAGAGGTAGCCCTCGAATTGAACTCCCTTAGCAAATCGCATAATATGGCAGGATGGCGCGTAGGTATGGTTACAGGGCGCAGTGATTATTTGCAAAATATTCTGAAGGTAAAAAGCAATATGGATTCAGGTATGTTTTTGGGGGTACAAAAAGCAGCCATTCAAGCCCTGCGGCATACTCCCCCTGAATGGCATCACCAACAAAACGACATCTACCGACAAAGGCGCGCCCTTGCTTGGCAAATCATGGATACGCTGAATTGTATCTATGACAAAAAACAAGTTGGCTTATTTGTCTGGGCAAAAATCCCCGATCATATCGCTGATGTAAAACA
>JAHDHV010000027.1:0-13349 GCA_020631155.1 Bacteroidota bacterium
GAAATTTAGCCGAACTGCTTTTTGACAAGGTGAATTGCAACGGGCAGCCCGACCCTACTGTTGAGCATTAGGAGCGCAGCGACTTTTGCGAAACAGTAGGGGAAGCCCCAAATAGTAATAAAATTCGTAATTTCTAATTCGTAATTCGTAATTAAAAAATACATGAACAAAACCCTCTTATATGCGGGAATATTGGCTGCTATTTTAGCCTTAGTTTACTTCTTCAATGGTCAGCAAAAAACAACGACTATGAATATTGAAGAAACGGCTTTTGCTTTTGAGGATACCGCAGCTATTACCAAAATACGCTTAGAAGCGAGCGACAAACGCTATATTTTATTAGAAAAAAAGGAGGAAGATTTTTGGCGGCTCAATACCTATTATTCGGCTCGACCTGATGCCATTAAAAGCATATTGAATACCTTACGGAAGGTAAAAGTATTGCATCCTGTTAGCAAAGCGGCCTATGAGAATGTGCAACAAATGTTTGACAAGCCGCTACGGACGGTTCAGATTTACACCGATAATGCAGATGTTCCAACAAAAACCTACTATGTTGGTGGTATGAAGGGGAATAAAAAAGGTACCTATATGAAACTGGAGGGTGCGGTCAATCCTTATGTTACCTATATTCCTGCTGTTGATGGGCATTTAGTTAGTCGCTATTTTATTAACTTGGAAGAATGGCGCGATAGAACTGTTTTTCAATATGATAATCCTCAAAGAGATATTGCACATATTGAAGTTGTGTACCCCCATACCCCTGAGCAGTCCTTTCAGTTGTTTAATGATGGCAAAGCGTTGACCATCAAAAAGTTAAGTGAGACAACAAAAGACCTTCCTGTTGAAGAACTGAATGAAGCATTTGCCACAGAATATTTACAAAACTTCCACCTTCTTTTTGCAGAAGCCTACCAAAATGATTACCCTCACCAAGATTCTATTAGGAAAAGTATGCCCTACTGCACCATTAAAGTTACTGATTATAGGGGCAAACAGAAAAAAGCCGCTATTCACTATATGCCGATTAACCGCCGTAGTAAAAAGCAGTTTGAAGCAGATGGTACTGCTGTTCCCTACGATTTAGATCGTTATTTTGCTTTTATCCACAAAGGGCGAGATTTTATGATTATACAGCAATATGTGTTTGAAAAAATCTTTAAACAATACACCGACTTTTTCAAAACCAAGTAATCCTATAATAATAAGTTGAACAAGTTGCCTTTACTATTTTGCCCTGTTCTACGTTGAAAAGCCTCGCCGTAGCTCCACTATGTCTACGTTTTTCGCCTTGAACAGAACAAAATATTTTCGGCTTTGTGGTTCAACTTACTATTTCCGTATTACTTGCTATTCGCTGATTTTTTTTTGCAAAAAACAGATTCGCTAAAATAATAATTCGTTTGTTTTAATTACTTGAACTAATTCACTAAGCTTTTGGTTTTCAGGAGTTTATGATTTTTTCCCAAGCCTTAAAAGGTGTGACCCCGCTGGGGTCAAAGAAGTTCCCTTCACTTTTTTCTAACATACTTTGACCCTGCTAGGGTCATTTTACTTATCCAATGACCACAGAGCGGTCAAAGTATGTTAGCTGGACATAATGACCTGATTACACGACCCCAGCGGGGTCAAACCCTTTTAAAAAACACAAACAACTATTATTCAATGAATTATGTATTTGGCGATAACTATTTTAAATTCTTGTTTTCTCACTTTGAAATCAGCGAAAGCCGAGGTATTACTAAACAAAAAAAGTAGTTTTTTAAGATTGTTTTTTCACTTTAAATAAATTACCCTAAACAACTGTGTTACAACAAATTAAATCTACTCATCTCAACATTTACTTAATTATAGTGCGGCAAAACATAGGCTGAACATTTGATTATCAAAATTTAAGATAACCAACTCTATTCACCAAAACTTTACAACTTTATAACCTTACAACTATCACAACTCTAGTTCACTTATTTTTAGTTTGAACAATCAAATAATTAGATACCTTCCAAAAATTTTCGGGGTCTTTAATAACTAACTGTTCGTCTTTGATTTCGTAGTAATTTTGTTGCCTTTCAGGAAAAATATTTTTGATTTTCTTATCCGCTTCAATAGTCGTTTTGGTCATAGGAATTTCGTCAAATCGAGCATTGTCGAAACGCTGTTCGAGGGCAGGTTTTTTCAAAAAACGCCCTTTAAGCACATCCCCTTTCTTTAAATCCTTTTTAGAGCCGATCAATACATATTTTTGTGTTTGTTCGCGCCATTCGCCTATCATTTCGTCTAGTTCTTCCATTAAATCCTCACTGCGGCCTTTGTATTCTGCATTTTGCGCTTCCAAATTTTGCAGTTCTGCCTTTAATTGCTCCACTTCCTCCACGCTATTTGCCCCTTCCGTTTGAAACGCCTTTGCTTTGGCTAATAAATTAGTGTACAATTGCTCGGCATGGTCTACAATACCTTCTTTTACCTGCTCTGCTTGTTTGCTCACCTTTTTAGCGACCCTTTCTACAGGTGCTTTATCAGGCATTCTGGGTATTTCTGTTTGTTGAGAACCTGAGTCAACAGCACAAGCCATTAATAAACACAATAAGAGGGATGTAGTAATGTACAGTAATGTGTTTTGTGTTTTCATAATTTTGAGGAGTTTAATTAATTACGAATTACTCGTTCCGAATTACGAATTACTCGTTCCGAATTACGAATTTATTATTATGTAAAATAAACAAAAGCTTAAATCTATCAAAAAAATTGTTTACAACAATCTCATGTCTCGTGTCTAACGTCTCACATCTAAATTAAATAAAATTCGGCAAATGAAAACGCCCGCGCATGGTGTAGGCACTAGAAGGTGTGTCTTTGATGGTATAAATTCCTTTCGCCAAATCACTGCTACAGTAAATGCGAACTTGCCCACCTTCTAAATTGGCGTAAGTCAAGTCGTACATACCATTGGTTAAGTCGTTGCGGTCAATAATTTCGGTAGGTAGTAACACCTTTCGCGCAACTTCTTGATTGAGTTGATAATAGTTTTTCACATCTTCTGCCATAGCTGATAGGTGAATACATTCATTTCGCTTAAAATAATGCATTAAAGCCTGTTTTTCGCCAGTATTGTGAAAGAAGGGGGCAATTAAATCTCCTTCTTTGGCGGTCTCTCCTTTTGTTGCAGCATAAAAAACATGGTTTACATAGGAATACATTTTCCCTTGAATGTGATAGCCGCTACCACTTAAATCTTCCTTACTTTCTTCAATGGCTTTTTTCAAGTCAATTGCTATAGCTTTCCGAGACAAATAACTTCCTATTGTAGAAGCCACAACAGAAATTCCTACAGACACAGCAAATTTTCCAATAACTGCTACTAATGGATGTGCTTGTGCTGATGTGTAAGGGAATAAGGCAAAACCGCCAGAAGCAAGGGCAGTTGTTTTGATGAAGTTTCTTCGGTTCATAGTTGTGTTTTTAAGGGATTATGTTGATTTAAGATTTTAAACATAAGATTCAAAAAGTGATTAGATTAACCTTATATCTCACGCTTTTTCATCTATTATAAACAAAGATAAAAAAAAAATTGAATGACATGAATTTTATTTTAACTTTATGGAACTAAACACCTAGCTTTTTACTTGGTAATAACATAGTCAAGAAAAACCCTGATAATTAACTTACTAATATTGGTATTTTTCATTTCACTTCTAACACTTTGGCTTTTAGAAATTAGTGATTAGAGATCAGAAATTGGGAATTATTTTTTGAACTTTCTTTTAGCTATAAATAGCTGGTTGTTAATTACTTACAATAATCTTAATGGCTGAATTTGTTGTTATAGAGCTCATTCAAAAAGAAACTAAAAAGCCCAAAAACAAATCACTAATCTACTAATCATGAATCCATGAGTTGTCAAAATAAGCAAAAACTGTTTGCTTGAAAAGTGTGGTATTTGAAACATAAGTACTTAGACATAAGATTTAAGATTTAAGATTTAAGATTTAAGATGTGAGATTTAAGATTTAAGATTTAAGATGTGAGATTTAAGATTTAAGATGTGAGATAATTAACTCACTACTAATAATTTATGACAAATCTAATGGTTGTTTAATTTTGTCTAGTTACTTACTCTAATATCTACCCATTACAGAAAAAAACATTTAAATATATTTTTCATTTCAAGTAATTATTTAACAATAAATTATGGAACAAAATCAACATTTACAAGAACAAACTACTACAACTCCTAAAGTAAATCCTAACAAATTGAAAAGCTATTTGGCACAGGTTGAATCAGAGCAGAACCTACCTTTAGCAGTTGTAGCAGGTATAACAGCAGCTATCATTACGGCTATTTTATGGGCGGTAGTTACGGTGGCAACAGGCTATCAAATTGGCTATATGGCTATTGCGGTAGGCTTTTTGGTCGGCTTTGCAGTTCGCTTTTTGGGCAAGGGATTGAAGCCCGTTTTCGGGATTATTGGAGCCATATGTGCTTTATTAGGTTGTGCATTGGGCAATGCATTTTCAGTAATTGGACAATTAGCTAATGTAGCTGATATGCCTTACCTTCAAGCTTTTGGTGAATTAGCTCCTGTACTCCCTCAGATGATTACAGGCTCATTTCAACCGATTGATTTATTATTCTATGGCATTGCATTATTTGTTGGATACAGCTACTCATTTAGAGAACTGACTGAGGAAGAATTAGCTGCGAATGTTGTGGACTAAACAATACCAGAATAAAACACTCATTTTCAAACATTTAAGCACTCTTACTTAAATTATTTTTTTTAAACAAAGAAGCAATTACATTCGTTTTTTACCCAATTTAAATAGGTAGTTAGTACAAGATTTACTAGCTACCTTTTTTGCATTTTATACAAGATATAATCTATAGTTTTCAAATGAAATTTTTTGAAAGTTAGACAATTTTAATTTTAATTATTAACTTTGTAAGTTAGTAAAATTCAAACAATATAATGTCTTAAATATGGCAAAAAAGAGAAAAAGTCGAAACAATAAAAATAATAAGAAAATTAATTTTCACAATGTTTTACAACATTATAAGGCTGGTGAATATGAACAAACATACAACCTAATTCGCAAGGGAAATATTCCAACACAATATGCCAATCAAGCTAAACAGTTAAGAGTAATCTGCTCCAATTACTTGGCACTAGAATATATTAAAAATTTTGAGTTTAAAAAAGTCATTCAATTATTAGAACCCAATCTAAAATTAACCGCTAAAGCTGACTTTCCACTCCCACTTATTCAAACAAAAATTTTATTAGGGATAGGTCACTTATATCAAGGAGAGTTTGTTAAAGCCTCTGAACATTTAGCCTTTACTAAGGACAGTACCGACCCTACTATACAAAGCTTTTGTTTTTATCATATTTTAGCTGAACTATATCAAAAAAAGTTTATTGATGAGTCTGTTCAAAACATTTTCAAAGCATTACCAGAAAATCGTCAGCAATATTTAATGGCTGTTTTTTATCTACATCAAAATGACCTCAACAATTTTAAAAAAGTAATTAACACATTAACAGGAACAACACTTAGAGAAAAAAACAATTTAGTAGCCCTTCAAAATATTTTTAATGAAAAAAATGCTTCTACAATAGACAAACCTCAATATTTAAAAGGACTTTACAAATTATACAACAATCTATTTATTGAAGATATTGAAAAGAACTTTCTAGTTCAACATCAAGAAATTGAACAGTATCTAAAAGAACAAAAATCGCAAGTTCAACAACAAAACTTAGAGCAACAAATTATTCGTTTATTTGAGGAGCATCAACTAATAGAGGAGCATTATTTTGAAAAATTGCCAGATATTATCCCCCAAAAATATGCTTCTATTTTAGATTCTATTATTTACAACCAAATAGCCCTATTGTACAACAATCGCCAAAACAGAAGAAAAACACATAAATATGCTATCAGATTCAAAGAATATTTCTTTAAAGTTCCAGAATCTTTACATTTATTCCTTCTTTTGTACGAAAAAGAGGAGTTGCCAACAGTTTCTTCTAAAGTACTTAACATTTTAGACATCTATCTAAATGAGTTTGGTGCTACATTATCGAAACATTATTTAAACATTTTATCTTGGCACATATTTAATTATCTACTAAAAGCCAAGGAAGTATTTGATTCTATATCTATTAACAAAAAAATTGCTCATTATGCAACACAATACCCTGACTTGATAGGTCTAAAATGGTGGATTTTACTAATATGCACAACACAAAAATTGAGTTCCATCATTGATGAGCATCAATTAGATATTTTTTCTCATCCAATTACTGAGGACAATGAAGAACCTATCTGTCTAAATTTAACTGGGTTCATAACGGTCAATCGCCCACTTAATGTAGCTCAAATACCCTTTCTAGCAGAACTTTTTAATGCTGATATTAAATCTATTCCACAACAAAAAGTGGACTATAAAAAATGTTTATTGAGCTTAGTGGCAACAATAGAAAAAGCCATCCAACATGCTCCTCCACACCCTAAAGCAAAAGTTGTACTAGATGTACTAAAAATACTTGGTCATGAGTTCTATAAAGCTCAAACTGAATATGAGATTACGTTCTCTGAGACAGTGATACAGAATTTTATTCGGTTATATGAAAAAACACTGGATCATTTTGGTGAAAATCATGTAGACTCAGTTTACTTTAATCAGATACAAATATTTAAATATGCCTCAGAAGTACAGTACTTAACGAGTATCTTGTTATCAGAAAATAACGATAATATTGAGGCTGTTTATATAGATTTTATTGAGCAAGGGCAAAGCGAATTATTGATAAATGCTGTTTTAACAGACATTACCGAAACTAATCACTTTGAATCGGAATATAAGACTGCCTTAGTTCTTTTATTTACATTGATTTTTGATTATAATGAGGATAAGCAAGTTAATCCCAAAAAAATCATTTATTCTATTGTAGAACGTTACCGAGAGCAAAGTGATAACTTATTTGAGTGTCCTTGTCATGAGGAACTATATCTTGACATGCTTGAGTACTTTTTACAAGCATATAACTTTCCAGCTTATTATCAACTTATTTACTGGTTAACAGATGCTTATTTAGACTTAATTGTAAGCAATCCATCGCCACCTTATTATAATATGGCAGGAAAACTACTTACTTTTATGATGAAAGTACTTGCAAAACAACCCAACTTTGAGCATGACTCGAAATTTATTACCACTTTAATGGATTTTGTAACGACTATAGTTAAAAAACGAAAATTAAAGACGCTAGGCAAAACTTTAGAACGGGCACAAAAGTTTTTTGCAAGTTCTTATAAGGTCTAACTGAATTTTATCTTGTATCTTTGCAGTCATTTTTTTCTATTCACTTATGTTTTTATACTCATGAGCAAAACGCAAAAAGAACCATCCATACCATCAATTGTTATTTCTCCTTATGAAATATTGAAGGTGCCTCCAAAACCATCAGCGAAAGACATTAGAAAGGCTTATAAAGATTTGGTTCGTATCCATACCCCTGAACATTCTCCTGAACGTTTTATGGAAATTCGGCAGGCTTACGATATGCTTTTAAAACCAGAAAATGAACCTACTCATTTTCCAGTTTATAAAAAGCCTATTCAAAAAATTCTTAATCATGCTGCAATGCCTAAAAAAACATCATTGTCAATTACTTTATTACAAACTGTGTTTGAAACCCCCTTTGATACTTATACAGAGTTGAAAACTATGTTGGATAATTATAAAAGCTCAGAGAAAAGCACAAAATAATAATCATTTATAAAAAACTGATAATAAAACACTTATCTCAGACACCTTGTTCTATATCTTACATCTTTATTATGACTAAACAAGAATTAAAGACCTATATTAATGAAGCTATTGATGCTTTAGATACGGAAGATTTAGAAGAAATATTCCCAAATAACAATCAACCATCTCTATATGCTTTAGCTCATGAATTGTTGGGGATGCGAGGAGAAGTACGCAAATTGTCTAAAGCATCACTGAAATTGGGCAATGGTGTTCAATTGTTAACGGATAGTATGGCTGAAAAAATAGAGGTTGGTAATGTTCTAAAGGATGCAGAAGAGCGTTTGTATAAATTGTTAAATGAGCTTATTAAACAAGATGAAACCCTTAGTCGTACAGATGAACACCTACAAACTATGCCTGAAGTTGGCTTATGGAATGTAAACAAATTCAAAGGTCAATTTAATTCTTGGAAAACAGGCTACAACATCACAATAGAACAATGGAAACACTTTATCAAATCGCTGGGCTTGGTAAAAACAGGTGTTGAAGGAGAATTATTTGATCCAACTTATCACGAAGCTGTTGCTGTAAAAAATTTGTCTCATATTGAAAACAATGTTATCGTAGAAAGTGAGGTAATTGGTTATATCTACAAGCAAAATTTGATAAGACGAGCTAAGGTTGTTGTCAATAAAAAGAAAAATACAGACAATGATATAGTAAACTAATTCAAAACCAACTGATAATAAATCAGTTATCTCATATCTCCCGTCTCACATCTAACATCTAACATCTAACATCTAACATCTAACATCTAAATAAAAACCATTGAATACCACAGATTTTATCGTAGGAATTGATTTAGGAACAACCAATTCTGTTGTTTCTATATTACAAGACAAAACCCCTAAGACCCTCCTCATAGACAATGCAAAGCTGTTGCCTTCTGTTGTAAGCCTCACCGATAATGGCTTTATTGTAGGACAAGTAGCTAAAAACATGGCTATTTTAGAACCTGATAAGACAGTTTTATCTATTAAACGAAAAATGGGACAAAACATCACCATGAAAGTTGGTGATAAACAAATGCGCCCTGAAGAAATTTCTGCCTTAATCCTTAAAAAAATAAAGCAAACCGTTATTTCGGAGCTCAATTTATCGGCAGAACAAACAGTAAGAGCTGTCATTACAGTGCCTGCTTATTTTACAGAAGAACAACGCACAGCGACCAAACAAGCAGCCGAATTAGCAGGTCTACAGGTAGAGCGCATCATTAACGAGCCAACAGCAGCAGCCCTTGCTTTTGGGCTTTCAAATATGAACGAAGCCGTTTATGCTGTCTACGATTTAGGGGGGGGTACTTTCGACATTTCCATTATTGAAAGTAACAAGGGTTTAGTTGAAGTGTTGGCAACTACAGGCGATAATCAATTAGGAGGCGATGATTTTGACCATACCCTTGCTGATTTTCTTTGGAATAAATTTTTGCAAACCAATAAGTTACCAGAGGCTCAACCTTCTAAAAAAGAACAAGCACGACTATTGCGAATTGCCGAACAAACCAAAATCAAACTGTCTAGTGCCGAGCAAGTAGAAGTAAAAGAAAACTTTTTCTTAAAAAAAGGCGACCAAACTTATCACCTCATCACCACAGTTACACAAGAAGAATTTGAAGGCTTAATCAAAGACAAAGTTAAGCAAACAGTGTCTTTACTAGAAAAAGCTATTGAAGATGCCAAATTAGAATGGGAAGAATTAGATGGCATTATATTAGTAGGTGGCTCTAGTCGTATTCCCCTAGTTAGTCAACTTATCAAAGAGCATTTCAACATTGTACCATTCTTGATTGATAATCCTGATGAAGCTGTATCTCATGGCGCAACCATTCAGGGAGCCATTATTGATAACAAAGAAATGGATACCATTCTAATAGACATTACACCTCATTCTCTAGGTATAGCAGCTATGGGCAGTGATGATGAAAAAGACAATAATCCTTTCAGCATGTTGTTAGGCAATAATCCATCCCTTCATTCTGCTATTCTTATACCTAAAAATACGCCTGTTCCTGTTAAAAAAACACGCCAATTTTACTCTGTAGTTCCTTTCCAAGAGGCTTATGAGCTAAAAGTATCGCAAGGAGAAGCCAAAAAATTTGAAGAAAATAGATTCGTAGGGGAAACCCTCATGAAAATTGAAAAGCCTGTTGATAGAGGAGTAGTAGATGTTACTTTTGAGCTAGACATCAATGGTATATTGAATGTAACAGCGATAGAAGCAACGACTAAAGAACGCATCAAAGTGCAGTTCAATAGCAGTAAAGGGCAAACTAATTTTGAGGAGGGCGCACTTGTTGAGGATGCCATCATCACCTTAGATGAAGCTGATTTAAACCTAATTCACCGAGCTGAGGGGCTACTAACTAAAGAGGGAATTAGTGATGAAGATAAGGAGGAATTACAAGAATTAATTAGCCGTTATCGCACTCAAAAAGAGGCAGGACATAAGGATGAGGCTAGTGATACAGAAACCGAACTATTAGATTTATTGTACTACTTAGAAGACGATGATAGTTAAAATAAAATGTCCAATTTGCAATGCACGCAATAGTTTATCGCAAGAACAAGCGCAAAATTGTCGTAGATGCTCCGAAGATTTGAGTTTACTATACAAAATCAAGGCCTATTCTATGAAATATCGTTTGTATTTTGTCAAACAATTATTGCAAAAAACGCCTTTGCAAAAGAGTGGAAAAACTTTACAATCAGCACATTTTTTTGCTAAAATAAAAGAGTGAGTTTTTTGATTTCGGATTTTTTTTGAGGCTTACAAATAGCTCCATTTTTCCACAAGAAATAAGTCTAATAAAAACGCCCTTGTTATCTTTTTTTAAAAAAAATTAGATAGCAAGGGCGTTCCTTTTAAGAACAATTCACAACTATAAATTCGTTTTTTGATTTTTTGATTTCTTTTTAAATGAGTTCTGTTAGCAGTTAACATCTTACACATAATGTAAATATTTAGAGGAAATTCATGATTGCCAATACCAAAAAGCTAAATATCCAAAAGTCCAAAGAGCCAAACATCAATAACGAATCGCTTTCACCCCCAATTTACTAGCATTAGGTTGATAATAATTAAAATCGGCTACCGTAACGGCATTGTCTAAATTGCTATCACTTTTATTGTAACTACTCGCACTTGCCACACTATTTTCATAAATATTAAAATCAGCTACAGATATAATTCCATCTGCATTAAAATCTCCTGCATAAAGCGCGTATACCTCTCCACCAACATTGCTCAATTGTTGTGTACCTCCCATCACTTTATTAGGATCGGTAAAATTATAAGCAGTCGTATTAGGCAAAGTAACTTTATTTTTAGATAAAATGGCTAAATGATTGCGATGTCGCAAGGCAATGTAATAACTAGAGCCACTGCTAACTGTCTGAAAATCAACACCTACATTATTATTCACATCTACAAGCACGCCATCACTCCGCAACAAAGCTGCTCGCTGTTCCACTACATCAAAATTATTATCCATCAATTCCACCAGCACCCAATCCACAATATTATTCGGAAAAATGCTCAAACCTTCTGTGCCTGTATACGCCCAAGGAATTGTACTAAAAGGCTGTGTCAACGGCAAATTACTATTCAACATAGTCGTCATTTGCCCATTTCCCGAATAAGAACCTTCTAATAATACCTTCCCCTGCAATTTCACCCCACAGGAAGCAGGCGGATTAATGGCGGTTGTGCCTCCACAATTATTGTTTTGGCTGCTATGCTCAATCACCAAATTCACGCAATTAGCCGTATTATTGTCAATATAACGCACATCAGTCGCATTGTTAAGGGCTGGATACATGGTTTCGCCTATATTCAAGGTGTGCTCTGCGCCATGCGTATGCCCTAGCTCATGTATACAAATGCTTTCAAAATCTTTGTTACTACCCGTTGTTGCCGAGGGTCCAAAATTCCAATTGGTATTATTTGGCCGAGAAAATACAACGTCTAGCTCCATAAAAAAAGCATCGCCATTGCCGCAGGCTGCATACCAATGGGTAGTTTGTGCCAATATACCTGTGGGCAGGCTACAATTATTGTCAAAAGCAACCAAGTTGATATTATCATTCGCTGGGCAAGTTGCCGAAGTGCTGTTGCTGCTAATGGTAAAAGGTGATTGCACTTTGCACTGCCAAGTAGACAGGGCGCGCTCAAAAGTTGTTTGTGCAGTGCTGTTAAAATTGTTGCTGTAGCGAAAAGTATAGCCCCCCGAACCATTCTGATTGATAAGGTCAATTTCGCGAAGGTTCAAACTAATTTTGTTAAACAATACGGTTACCGTCTGCGAGGATTCAACCAACTCACCAGCATCGTTCACTATCCGAATTTTGCCCGTCCCTGCCCCTGCTTTGCCCGACTGCACATCTCGCGCTGGTACAATCAGTTGTATTTGCGTATCTGTCCATGATAAAATATGATCATTGGCTACACTTTGGTAAGAAATGGTCGGGGCAAAATAGTTCGGGTTGTAAAATTGAATTTTAGCAGGTCCAGAAAAGGTGCCAAAATCAGTGCCAGTCACAGTTAGCACCTGTCCTGTTCCTGCCACTACTGTTTGAGGAACAATAGTGCCGACTATCGGGGCTATGAACGACTTATTTCCATTATTTTTTATTGAATTTTTATCAAAAGGGGTGTCTTTTATCACCTTTATTTTTCGCTTGAGTTGCTTCGTAATGGGTTCGTAGAGTTGAGTAGGAATATTGGAGTAGTTACTGAAATGGCTATGTGCTATTTGCGTATATAAATCGTAGCGGATAAACCCTTGTTGACCTCCGTAAGTTTGTAGTAAGGTTTCTGTAGCCTTTTCCGATGATAGATTGTCTATTGTTATGGCACTATCATCCGCAAAAAATAGCCCATAATCTCCTACCATTAATTTCAAACTTGGCTCAATAACAGCGATGGTCTCCCCCACCTGTCCCCCCAAAGTAATTAAGGTGATTATTTTAGGCAAAGAAGCTTTTAGATTTTTATGCAGCTCTATGTTATGAGCAGTGTAAATGAGGCTTTTCTCCTTATTCCAAAAGCTATGTTGAGTGGTAACTTTTCCTTCAAAAATATAGGTTGCTGCTCTTGTTTTATCTGATAAATTAATTTTTTCTAATAAACACTGGCCATTTGCCATCAAAGCCCACAAAAACAAGAAACAAAAAAATAAGATTGACTTTTTCATAGCTTTTTTTTAGATAGGAGATGTGAGACTTGAGATATAAGACTTAAGTATGTTTAAAATTGCTAAGTTATTGAGTTTTGAAAAAAAGGGAAAAACTACACTGCAAAGTAGATACTGTCCAGCTTTTTATGACCACTGAAAAAAGTGTGTGTAGCTTTCCCTTCATTAAGATTGCGACCTTATAAACGACCAATCTCAAATGATTCAAATGTTCAAACAAAAATTATTTTAGTTACCACCGTCATCTTCGTCATCTTCATCATCTTCATCATCTTCGTCATCTTCGTCATCTTCGTCATCTTCGCCATCTTCATCATCTTCGCCATCTTCATCATCTTC
>JAHDHV010000027.1:13449-29433 GCA_020631155.1 Bacteroidota bacterium
ATCATCTTCGCCATCTTCATCATCTTCGCCATCTTCATCATCTTCGCCATCTTCATCATCTTCGCCATCTTCACCGTCTTCATCATCTTCACCATCTTCACCGTCTTCATCATCTTCACCATCTTCATCATCTTCGCCATCTTCATCATCTTCACCATCTTCGCCGTCTTCATCATCTTCTTCGGCTTCTTCTTCACCGTCTTCTTCTTCGGCTTCTTCTTCTTCACCGTCTTCTTCTTCGGCTTCTTCTTCTAAAAAGTTACCTTCTGAGTCAAACACCAAACCTATACCAGTGCTTAAGTCCACCTCGTAGTTACCTGTTGCTTCGTCTTGTTCTACTTCCTCAATTGTTGCATCAGGATAATTTGCAGCTACATACTCATCAATTGCAGCAGGATAAGGGTCTGTTTGTCCGTCTTGCGAGTTACTAGTGGAAGAGCCTGTTGTAATAATTTGATTATTATCCTGTTGAACAGTAGCTAAGTCTTGTTCAATTTGTGCTAATTCTTCTTTACTGCAAGAAGTGAAGGCTAATGTGCCTAATGCCAATAAAAATAAGCATATTCTTTTCATGTCTTCTAAATTTTAATTTATTATAAGTTTAAAAAATTGTTTAATATTAGATTAGAGTTTGAACTAAGTTTGATTTCTATCTTGTTAGCTTCATTGCCAAAAACGATAATAAGCTTTAAAAAAAAACTTATGAACAAATGATTAACAAATTAACATTAATTTTAAAACAAAAACCTTAAAACCTTCTAACATTATTAGAGTTTGGAGCTAAGTTAGGTTTTCACCTTTTTTTTATTGACTAAAATAACAACAATTTAATTAAAATTTGTATACCTTTAATTAACAAAACAATAGGTCTTGTTTTTAAAATTTATTTTAAAAATAAAAAACTTTAAAACCTTATAACTTTGCAACTTTCCAAACTCTAAAACATTACAACCTTCCAAACTCCAATGTTGGAAAAAATACTATAGCAAGCCTTTGGATTGAATAGACTTGCTATAGCCTATTTAATTTTTTGGAATTTATCATTGTTGATTTTTGAATAAAATATTTAATTTCTTTAAAATCAACACTTTACGATAACATCATTACAAATGAATAGGTATCAAACACCCAAATCCTAGTTACCACCATCGCCTTCTTCATCGTCATCGTCATCGTCGTCATCGTCATCATCTTCGTCATCATCATCATCATCATCATCATCATCGTCATCATCTTCTACTTCCATTTCCAAAAAGTTACCGTCTGCATCAAAAATGAGTTCAATGTCGTTGTCTAACTCTACTTCGTACTCCCCCGAATCTTCCAATTCTACCTCCTCAATTGTTGCATCAGGATAATTTGCGGCTACATATTCATCAATTGCGGCAGGATAAGTGTCTACCTCGCCATCTTGTGAGCTACTTGTTGATGAGCCTGTTGTTGTTACTTCATTGCCTGTACCTTCATGCGCTGCTACTTCTTGATTTACATCAGCTGCATCATCTTTACTACAAGACATAAATGTGAACATTCCTAATGCGAAAAAAACTACCAATAATTTTTTCATCTTTACTAAATTTTAATTTTTAAAGAAAAATAATTAGTACCTAGACGTAAAAAACAAGACATAAGACGTGAAATAATTAACTCATTATTAATGATTTAAGGTAAGTCTAAGTGTCGATTAATTTTGTATAGGCACTTAGCTAAATACTAGCTAATAAAAAGTAGTTTTTATATCAATAAGTTTTTATTTTAAAAGTCAATGTATTTAAAAAATGCAACTGTTCTGAGTTTGGTCTTCTATCAAAGTAAACTTACTGTATCAAAACAGTCGCTTTTTTTACGTAATACTGGAATGAATTTATAATAAGTTTGTCACTAATCTCTAACTTCTAACTTCTACGGCTTAACATAAGTATTCACCTGTCCATGTCCACCATTCAAAACAAAAGGCGCGACAGCATCTGGCGTAATAACATCTGGCCATACAATCACTATTTGGTTGTTTGTGTTAAAAGTATTGTTATCAACCATGACAGGTATTTTCACAAAAATAGAATCACCTGCGGCTAACTGAACATCAGGAATAGTTTTGCTATCAGAAGGGAGCGTTTCCTCTACTGCTGTAGGCGGCACATCTACTACCCCATAAGGAACTTCCAATTCACCATTAAAAGGATTAATATTTTGGTTGGTAACATAAACTTTCATTTCAACCGTCTCGCCAATAGTAACCGTATCGGGAAATTCTATGGAAGTGACTGCTAGGCGAAACTCTGTTTCAATGCGTAAAAAGTTGCCATTACTATCAAAATAAAGCTCTGTATCATTACTCAAACGCACCTTATACCCGCCCTCTGCCAACATATCAGCCTGTGCAATCAATACATCAGGATAATTAGCTACAATATAATCTATAACTGTCTGCGGTAAACTACTAATGGAAATATCCGTTTCTTCATCGTCCTCATCCCATTCGTCATGGTCTTCATATTCCTCATAAATAATGTTTCCATTCGCATCAAAATACAATTCAGCTCCATTTTCTAACTCAACCTCATAGTTGCCATTATACTCAACCTCCGCAGACACAATAGCTGTCCCTGGGTACTCCTCATCAATATAGTCTTTAATCGCACTAGGCAAATCCTTAATAGCTATATCAGCACTACTACGCTCATCCTCTTCTTCGTCATCTTCTTCTCCTTCTTCTTCGTCCTCATCATCTTCGTCCTCATCATCTTCTTCTTCTTCTTCGTTTTCATTTTCCCCCTCTTGTGTATTGTTTTCTTTAAACAGGAAACCTCCTTCTTTATCAAATACTAAAACCGTTTTATCAGATAAAGTCACCATATAATGCAACACTCCGTCTATTTCATCTACAATAACCTGAATGATGCTTGTGCTTGAATAATGAATTGCTACATAATTATCTATGGCACTTGGGTATTCATCCGTTGTTTCTCCTAGTTGAAGGGTGTTGGTGTCAACCTGCTCCATAAATTCTTCTATCTCCTGTATTTTTTCCTTAGTACAACCAGTGGAAAAAATTAAACTAAAAACTAAAAGAAGGCTGATGATGAAAATTTGAAAATTTGTTTGCTGAATCATTTGTTTTGTTTTTCTGTTGTTGCAAAGATGCGGAATTTACTTTTTTTTGCCTCATTCTTTTTTGTGCTTTTCTTATGCCTTCAAGAAAAATGTAGCTAGTAAATTAATCGCTTTAAAAGTAAAGTTTTGTATCATAGTTTGCAATTTCTAAATAATTTGCTATTCAACAATTAAATGTTATCAATTAATTTAAAAGAAACAAACACTAAGTATTTCCTGTTAAAATATTTCTAACAACCCTAACAATAACACACTAATCCTAATCTTTATGCCTTAAATCTCATGTCTCCCGTCTCATATCTCCTGTCTCATTTGCTTACACTACAAATATAGTTGCTCTACGGTACAATAAAGTACCTTTTTTTGATCGTTTCTTATGTGTTCAAACGGTTTTTTTATGTTATTTTGCAGCAAAATTTTCTTATTTTTTTTTAAAAAAAGCTAATCATGCGAAATATTTTTGATATTGTTGGCAAATTATCTAAAGAAGAAAAGCGGTATTTTAAGCTCCATTTAAATCGAACTCAAAAATCAGAAGGTGATAAAAAGGTAATGCATTTGTTTGATTTAGTCAATGAAAAAACACTGATAACAGATGCTGCCATTAAGCAAAAATTATACCCCGAACAAAGCAAAAATAATTTCTATCAACTTAAAAATCGCTTACTAGATGATTTAGAAAAAAGCTTATTTTCGCAACACATCAACCGTAGTGGAAAAACTAAATCACTTTATCAAATAGGAGTTGCTAAAATTTATATGAATCGTTTATTATATAAAGAAGCAATGGCAATACTTAAAAAAGTGGAAAGACGGGCTTTAAAAAAAGGCTTTTATGATTTGCTGCTGCTCACTTATCAGGAGATAATAGCTATTGCTATGGTTTATGAAAGTTTAGACCTGAAGGAATATTTAGATAAACAATTACATGCATTAAAAAAATATCAGGAACTCTTACAAATTGAACAAATTCTAAAACATGTTGCTTATCGTCTTTATCAGTCTAATTACTCTTTTAATGATCAAGAATTAGAATCAACCTTAGAAGAAGTACAGCAAAAACTAAGCGTTCATGAAGACCTCATACAGTCGCCCAAAATGCAATTTGAAATCCATAATTGTATCAAAAAGCTATTGTTGCAGAAGCAAAATTTTAAAGAATTAGAGGTTTTTTTAATTAAAAGTTTAGAAGATTTTGAAATCAAACAGCTGTATAATAAAAACACCCACGATCATAAAATTATAAATCTGGTGTGGTTGATTAATAGTTTGTTTAAAAATTTAAAATTTGAGGAAGCCGCTACTTATATCCAAAAGTTGGAAACAGCATTGAACAACTACAATAAAATGTTCTACCCCAAATACCAATGGACTTACTATCAGTGTGTGTTTACCCAATATTTTTACTCCAATCAAAGCGGTAAAGCCATTAAATTACTAGAAATGCTAACCCAAGAAAAACGCCCCAAAGGCCTCCCCTTTTACGACCTCTTTATCCGCCTCAACTTGGCCATTATCTATTTCTGTATCAAAGACTTAGACAAAGCCATGCAACAATTATCGCTACTCCTCACCAAAGACATTTTCAACAAATTATCTAAAGATTTGCAGTTGCGATTAGTAATTGTGGAAATTATTTTTCATTTTGAAAATGGAGACATGAATTTTTTAGATTATAAAATCACCGAAACACGAAAATTATTTAGAAAATTACTCAAACAAGAAACCTACAAACAAGTAAATGATTTCTTAAAATTAATTAAAAAAATGCTATCTAAAGCCCGTCCTTTTAAAGATGAGAACACCGTCAAAGCCATTCAACAATATATTGAAGCCTCCCCAAAGTTTGAGGCAGGCTCCAACGAAGCCATTAACTACCAACTATGGCTACAAACAAAACTCAACAAAAAAGACTACTACACCACCCTACTAAAAACCATACAAACGTGATTCGTACAGACGTGATTCATCACGTCTCTCTCCCCCTATATGTAAAGGAAATCAAACGTAAAGGAAATTCACGAATTTCCTCCCCCTATATCTCCCCCCTACATCCTCCCCAAAAATAAAAATCCCAAAATGAACAACTACCAACTAACCATCCTCATCCCTGTATTCAACGAAGATGAAAACCTAGCACGAGTAACCGAAGCCTGTCAGCACTTTTTCGCCAAAAGTAGCCTACCCAGCCAAGTATTATTCATCAATGACGGGTCAACAGACAGTAGCCAAATAATCATACAGCAAATTTGCCAACAACACGAGCATTTCCACTACCTCGAACTTGCCCAAAATTGCGGACTCAGCACCGCCCTCAAAGCAGGCATTGACCACTGTACCACCCCCTTTATAGGCTATTTAGACGCAGACCTACAAACTACCCCCGAAGATTTCGAATTACTCATTCCACACATCCACACCCACCAATTAGTCACAGGCATCAGAGTGAACCGACAAGACACTTTCCTCAAAAAAATATCCTCCAAACTCGCCAATGGTTTCCGCCGCCGATTGTTAAAAGACAACAGCACAGATACAGGCTGCCCCCTCAAAATTCTACACACCGCCACCGCCCAGCAACTCCCCTTCTTCAAAGGAATGCACCGCTTCCTACCTGCTCTAGTACAATTACAAGGCGGCACCGTCCAGCAAATACCCGTCCGACATTTTCCACGCATCGCAGGCACCTCCAAATACCACTTTTTTAATCGCTCCATCCGTCCATTCATAGACACACTCGGCGTTCTATGGCTCCAAAAACGGAATGTTCAATATCATATAAAACAAACATCATCGTAGCGACAAGACATGCCTTGTTGCTACCTCCATTACCCCACTTTTTGAAAAAACAGACAATTTTCTCTAATTTTGTCTACACGAATCACCAATATACAAATTACGAATCACCAATATATCATTTTGAGCACCTACTACATTTTTGCACTCGGATTCTTAGCACAAGCCCTATTTTCGGCGCGCCTCCTCCATCAATGGCTCGCCTCAGAACGAGCGAAAAGCGTACAATCTCCCACCCTATTCTGGCAACTCAGCCTGCTTGCGTCCTTCCTACTCATGCTCTACGGTATCCTCCGCCACGACCTTGCCATCATTCTTGGGCAATTTCTATCCTATTTCATCTACATCCGTAACCTTAAACTCAAACAAGCATGGCAGCAATTCCCCTACTTCATTCGCACCCTTGCCCTATTATTTCCCCTCATCGCTTTACTATGGTTACTACTCGGCAGCACCTATAGTTTTCAATACATTTGGCAAAATAATGAAGTCCCAATCACATGGCTTATGTGGGGGTCTATTGCCCAAATGATATTTACTTTTCGCTTTGTTTATCAATGGTATTACTCTGAGAAAGCAAAAGCATCTATCTTACCGCTAGGATTTTGGAATATCAGCCTAATCGGTTCCAGCATGATTCTATCCTATGCCATCTACCGCCACGATCCTGTATTATTTGTCGGACAATTATTTGGTTTTACCATCTACATCCGAAACATTTTCCTACACCTCAACAAAGCCATACAGACGTGATTTATCACATCTCCCCCTAAAATCTCATATCTCCTGTCTCATATCTCACGTCTCCCGTCTCCCGTCTCATAACTACTTCTTCTTAATCGCCTTTTTAGCCTTCCGTTTCGTCTTTTTCTCTGCCTTTTTTGTCTGTTTATAAACCTTGCGTTCTGCCTTCGATTGCAATTCCAATTCTGCTACGTAATCCGAATACCGTTGATTCACCAATTCATTCTTTTCTTTACGCTGTTTTGCCAAATCTAAGCGATTGCGTTGTAGCATTTGCTCGTCAAATTGTAGCTGTTGTTCATAGATCGACCTTTCTGAATTAGCAGGCAAATTGCGCCCCGCCCATTTAAACACATCCCTAGAACTATCATGTAAAATCAATGCATCCTTAAATTGTAACAAGCAAACCGTTGCGTCAATCGTTGCCCAACCTGCTCGTTTCATCGAAAAGCGTGACTTACTTGGATTTGCCGAAGCTTTTTTCATTTCTCCATTCCACTGTTTAAACAACATATTCAAACTATAATCAAATATACCTGTCTCTGCATCATATTTTTCAGGCTGAATCACCGACCGCCACTCCAACATCCAATGATCCTTATCCAAGTTCACCGTTATAGATTTAAACGCCAAAGTTGCTGCTTTATACTGCTCCTTTCCCACACCGCGCACTCGCTCCGACTTTGGCTCATAGTCTATTTCGCTCTTTTTTTCCCAATTATACACCGCAGCCGTATTCTTTTCTACCGCATAAAATGCCTCCGTATCACCCGATAAAATGGTATAATGTACCTGAATTGTATAATTGGTCTCATTGTTAAAACGGCTACACTCTATCGAACGACAATGCACCAGCAAAGCGGCATCCAAAGAAAAGCGAATTTGATTAGTCGCCGACAAATACTCCCCATCACTCACTGACAAACGCAGCAACTGCAACTTATCAGCACGCGCTTCTGACAAAATATCAAAGCCGCTCAACACCACCACATACTGCTCCTTATCAATCATTTTAGGCAAAGCATCTACCAATAATTGCACCCGATTGGTATGAAAATCACCTTCCTTACCCACAAATTTAAAGTCCGTCTGTCCACTCTGTACAGCTACCCCATTCGCCGCCAAATACGAATAATGACTTTCATAAAAACCAACATCCGCCCCCAAACCCGATGCAGAAGTATGATTAACCACCGTTTCATAAGGGAATCCCTCAAAAGCATGATTTTCCACATAATTGCCCAAGCGATTCAAACGATGATTATAGGTCCATTCATGACTGAAACCTCGCCACAAAACCGCCGCTTCTTCAAAAAGCTTGCTAGAATCTTGAGCAATTACATGTGCTTTTTCTAAAGCAACTTGGGCAAAACCACTAATTGTCAAGAAAGTAAACAAAAGTAAAAGTGTAATATTTTTACACATAAGGGTTGTTTTTTTGAGTTTTGATAAAAAAATAAATCCGTAGAGCCATAAGATTTTGGGTATGTTTCAAATACTGTACTTTTCAACCAAACAGTTTTTGCTTATTTTAACAACTTGTGGATTCGTGATTAGTAGAACAGTGATTCGTTTTTGGACTTTTGATTTCTTTTTAAATGAGTTCTCTAACGACGGCCTTAGCCGTCATATTTCTCACAACTAACTAACAACCATTTATTTATAAAAAAAACATTCAGAAAAAAATCCAATTTCTGATCCCTAATCGCTAATTTCTAAAAGCTAAATAGCCAAAAGGCTAAATATCTAAATAGCAACTGTTCAGAAAAGTGTTAGGAAGGAAATGAAACATACCAGGTTTTGCAGCTCCAAATAAAAATTCGCATTTCATCTCCAAAGTATCAATACCATTAAGATAGACAAAAAAAACGTCCCAAGTACACAAAATATTTTGATACTCCCCCTTCCCTATCCAAAAACGACACACCCAAACAATTGAGCATTTCGCTAATCATCTAATTATCAGCTAATTCTATAAATCAACAAATCAATATTTCAGCAATTTATCTTATAAATTATCGTTTACATTTTGAACTTAGTATCATAGCAATGTGTTATAGAACAAATTCATGATGGCACTTGCCTACCCTACTACAACCCTACTGTATAAAGATGCAGCAACTGCATTGTAAGTATCTACATAAAATAAAACAGCTTTTTTTAGATTAAAGTATTGATTTTCAATACTTTAGGAAAAAATATTGCATAATTTAAATAGTGCTTGACACTTTACTGAACTAAACCATCAAAATCTGATACTGTGAATGTACAAAATGCTACCTCAAAAGAATTAGCTAAATTAACGCAAATTGCCTTTATCCTAAAAACTGTTGCTCACCCACTACGCCTGCGAATAGTCGTCCTACTGCGCGACAACGAAAGGCTTTCTGTTAATCAAATTTGCACCTCCCTCAATTCCGAGCAATCCCTCACCTCCCACCATCTGTCCAATATGAAACTCAAAGGAATTTTAAATGCACAACGAAATGGCAAAAATGTTTACTATTCCCTTAAAGAACGTGATGTTACCAAACTTATTGACTGCCTAAAAAACTGCAATTGCAATATGGGATAAATCCTGTACAGACGTGATTCATCACGTCTCACAGGTCATTCATCATGAAATTCAAAAAATCTCATGTCTCATGTCTTAAAATCTATATATGGGGCTGCCCCCTCTGTTTCGCAAAAAACGCTGTACAGAGATTCCGTTAATCCAAAAGAAAGTTAGCTGTAGAGACGTGATTCATCACATCTCCAAATAAAAGCAAGGCGTTTTTGCTCCATCATCGGGGTCGGGCTTTCCGTTGCAATTCGCCTTTGCCAAAAAACTGTTCGCTCTAAACCTCGCTTGTAGCGGTCGTATTGCAATACGTCCCTACCGTTCCGCCCTCGCTCGGTTAAGGCTCTCTAGTTTTTGGCTTTGGCTCATTTCCTCTACAATCCCTCAGCCAAATAAAATCCAACCAAATAAAATCCAACCACAATTCACTAAAAACAAACTCATTATAAAATAAAATACTCAACATCCGAAATCTCATCTGTCATATATAATGTCTTCATCTTCCAACAACAACACACGCCATTCACCAAACATAAATACCTGTTGAATCCTAAAATCAACCACACAATTAATCATTACTAGATCAATCACCTCCTCAGTACAAAACAACACTATAGGCAACTCCTGTAATAGTTTACAATCCGCCTTATAGTCCCATTTCGGAATCGCTCGTTGACTGTCCCACAACAAGCCAAAAGGAATATCTTTGCCTATATGATACCAATCGTAAGCCTTCAATTTAGGAAATTCTGCCACCGCTTCTACTAATGGTTCTTTTGATTGAAAAGAAGAAAATTTTTGCAAATTTGGCAAATAAAAACACAATAGTAAGGCAACTATCAACACTCCATTCATAAAAAAAATAAATAATTTCTTTTTCCAATAAGTATAAATCAAGCAAGAAATAACAAACAATCCTAGCACCAAAAACAGCAATAGTTGAAGTGTCACCGCCTTTTCCACTAAAAACGCAAAAACGCCCATCGCAACAAGCATTAACAGCCCCCAAACCACAACACTCACACCCAAAAAAACGGCATCCATCCTCCTCAATGCCTTATTTTTAGCCGCATCAATCAAGTATTGAACATACTGCCCAACCAATAAAGCCATCGGCACTAGCGCAGGAAATAAATATCGCTCTTTTTTTTCAGGCACCAACGACAGTAAAACGACTGCCCCCAACAACCAAATCAACAAAAAACGATAAGCTGCCCACTGTTTAACCACATATTTCTGAACATAAGGTACCCACAACATTACCAACAAACCAAACACCCAAATACCCATTTCCAAGGGGAAAGTCAAATAATACCAAATCGGGCGCGTATTGCGATTCGACCAAGCAGCTACCTCCGTTTGCGCCGTTTGCATACCCTCTGCCGGTAAATTAAAGTAGACATATAAAGGCCAAAAAGCACTGATAATCATGAAAATAGACAACAATATCAACCATTGATACACCTTAGAGCGCATATTTTTTGGACAAGAAAAGACAAACATATAAGCCCCCAAAAAAGGTAGCAACAAACTATAAAAAGCAATCGGTCCTTTGCTAAAAAAAGATAATCCCAACAAGCCTCCACCAGTAACAAATAACCACCAATCAGCTTTTCTTTCCCTAAAAATCCGCCATAACACCGTAATTGCCCCCATCATAAAACTATGGCAATACACATCCCAAGAATTTGCCCGTCCAACGCTAATCACCAAATAAGAAGTCGCAAAAACAACCGCCGACACAAAAGCCGTCTGCCGATTTTGAAACAGCATTTTCCCAAAAAAATAAATAAAAAACACCATCAAACTAGCCATCACCGCCGCAGGAAACCGAAGTGCTGCCAAATTGTGCATATCACCCACAGTCATCCCTGCCATTGCCGTCAACCAAGTCGGGAAGGGTGGTTTCGCCAGTCGGTACTCCCCATTCATAGTCGGCAACAGCCAATCCTCAACGGTCAATAGTTCCCTCGCCGTAATGCAATTTCGCAACTCCATCAAATTTATCGGAATCGCATCCCCATAAATAAAAAAGGAACACACACATATCACCAACAAAATCAACAAATTAAACCCCTCTTTCATTTTCTTATTTTTATAAAAAACTTCAAAAGGGTACACAAAAGTCCTCGTTTTTTTCGTAGAACAGATTCATGAATCTGCTTTACACCAATCTACTCGAACAAGAAGCGCAGGCAGGTCAAAAATCGGTAGCGCAGCGTAGCCTTTGCAGCGCAGGCACGATATTTTTGACAAGCGTTTTTGCTTACTTTTTGGGCGAATGCAAAAAGTAAGTCGCCGAAGGCAATCATGGAATTACACACACTTTTTCGGCGAGGGATTCAATAATATTTAAGCATATTTACCCCCTAAACAAATCAAGCTCCAAACAAACTACTTCTTTAATTTGTGTACCTTTTTGAAAAGAAAAAACATCAATCACGCCCCCAAAACAAACACACAAGGCCGTTTATGCAAATCAGGCAAAGCATCTTTCTGTTTTCGCCACTCCACCAATGTTTTAGTGACAATATACTGCGTTGGCAAACTAATATCCATCGCAATACACAAACGCATAGTCGGCTTATGAAGAGTACGTACAATATCCCTCAACAATGGATTATTGCGATAGGGAGCTTCAATGATAATTTGCGTTTGTCGCTCATTCAGTACTCGCTTTTCAAGATGCAACAGCTTTTTAGTGCGTGCCTCTTTTTTAATCGGTAAATAGCCCACAAAAGCAAACTGCTGCCCATTCATCCCCGATGCCATGAGTGCCAACAGTAAAGAGGACGGCCCAACCAAAGGCACGACCTTAATCCCTTTTTCATGCGCCAAACGCACCACATCTGCCCCAGGATCTGCCACAGCAGGACAGCCCGCATCCGACAGCAAACCAATGTCTTGACCTTCTTCGGCAGCAGCCAAAAAATGCCCAAAATCCTGTTGTTTTGCATGTTTATCCATATGATGAAAAACCAAATCGTCTATCTGCTTACCCGTTTCCTTAATGCCCAACTTCACCAAATACCGCCGCGCATTCCGCAAGTTTTCCACAATAAAAACATCCAACCCACAAGCGATTTCTCGCACATGCTCAGAAATCACCGACAATTCTCCCACTCCCAACACATTTGGAATTAGATATAAGGTTCCCCTTTTCTCTGTTTTATCTTTCATATTTATTTCCTTCAATTTCAATTAATTTTTACAGCAAATTTGCTGTTTTTTCTACAAAAATCATTTTTGGATTTGCGAAAAAGAAGCGCAGGCAGGTCAAAAATCGGTAGCAAAGCGCAGCCCCTGAAGCGCAGGAACGATATTTTTGACAAGCGTTTTTGCTTACTTTTTGGGCGAATGCAAAAAGTAAGTCGCCGAAGGCAATCATGGAATTACAAACCCTATTTTCGGCGAGGGAATCATGTTCAAATACACCAGAAGCAGCCTCTGACTACAGTTATAACTCTGTTTTACCTTCTATCACAGATTCAGCCATAGTAGAATTAACCTCCTCCACATTCTCCAACTCATGCATCGCCAAAACCGCTGCAACCGCAGCCATACAAGGAGCAACCACCGCCCCAAAAATCGGAATCAACAGCAATACATACAGCCCCAAACCAATGACAACCGCTAAACCTGCATACTTCCGAATACGCCTTGCACTCTGCCGAATACTCATATTCAAACGACTATTTGCCGTATCCAATACCACAAAACCGAGCAGGTAACTTTGCACAACAAAAATAATTGGATTTTTCAAAAAACTGAACCCAAACAGTGACAAAACCAATGCTATAAGTATAACCAAAGCAATTTCCACAAAAAAATTGCGAATGATAACCAGCAAACCTCGCCATTTTCCCCTAATATAACTCATCAAAGTAGGTTGAAAAGGCTGTCCTTGCAATACCTCCGTAGTTCGGCCACCAAAAGCACTAATCAAAATATGCATCGCTAATATAATCAAATATTTTAATCCACCTGATTTATGTAAATCTGTAGAAAAATCGGAAAAAGACAAGTCAAAGTTTAAGTTGATGCCCGGTGCCTTAAAAGAATTGATGCTTGGCATTCCGATCCAACCCCAAAAAGCAATCGTAAACTGCAAACTTATCAAAGCTGCAACCACCAATAACAAGCGAATCAACCACTTTGCACGCGTCAAGCCCAACCAAAGTTGATGTTTTCGGATAAAAGGTAAAGCTCGCCAATAAGCAGACCAACCTGTTTTAAATTGTTTGATAAATAATTGATAATCCATTGTTTGTGTGTTGTTGAATGATTATTTTTTTGCTTAAAAAAGACTTGACAATGGTATATTAGAGATGTTTTCCAATTAAAAAATAGGTAATTTAATATATTCAAATTGAGAAGAGCAAATTAAAAATCCGTTTTTGACATTTTTCAAAAGTATAAAATAATGTTTTTCAATTGTTTATAAGAGATATGACGGCTAAAGCCTTCGCTACAGAACTCGTTTAAAAGATAGCCCCTCATCAAAAAAACAACTAATCACGAATCACTAATCTACGAATCAACGTTTTTGATAATGAGCGTTTAGTAAAATCAACGTTTTGAATTTAAAAAAAAGATTAATATAGCATTGTCAAAAAAGACCAATAATAAACTTTTTTTTCAATATAAAAAAACACTTCCCCTAAATATTTTTTTCACTTTTCCAAGTCATCAGACGGATTTAATATCGAAAAAAAGTATTTTTGTGGATTATTTTGTACAATACTAAAATATGACAAATACAACAACCGACTATACCGCTACAGATCAACAAATTTTCCAACTCCTAAAGGACGAAGAAAGCCGACAATTGCGCGGTTTAGAGTTGATTGCATCCGAAAATTTCACCAGCCCACAAGTGCGTCTAGCAATGGGCAGCGTATTGACGCACAAATACGCCGAAGGCTATCCCCAAAAACGCTACTACGGCGGCTGTGAAGTCATTGACGAAGTAGAACAATTGGCGATTGACCGAGCTAAGGAATTATTCGGGGCAGTGTGGGCAAACGTACAACCCCACTCAGGCGCGCAAGCCAATGCCGCTGTTTTCCTTGCCTGTCTACAAGCTGGCGACACCATTCTCGGCTTCGACCTATCGCATGGCGGCCACCTTACACATGGTTCACCTGTTAATTTTTCGGGAAAAATATACCGCCCGACTTTCTACGGTGTAGAGGAAGATACTGGACTGATTGACATGGATAAGGTAGAAGCCATTGCCCTAAAAGAGCAGCCCAAAATGATTATTTGCGGTGCTTCTGCTTATGCACGCGATTGGGATTATGAGCGTTTCCGAGCCATTGCAGATAAAGTTGGAGCTTTGTTACTCGCAGATATGGCACATACGGCGGGCTTAATCGCCAAATGCCTCCTCAACGATCCATTGTCACATTGTCACATCGTTACCACTACAACGCATAAAACTTTGCGAGGTCCTCGTGGCGGAATGATTTTAATGGGAAAAGATTTTGAAAATCCTTGGGGCTTGAAAACTGGTAAAGGCGTAGTTCGTAAAATGAGTAGTCTATTGGATAGTGGCGTATTCCCCGGTACACAGGGCGGTCCGTTGGAACATGTGATTGCGTCTAAGGCCGTATCTTATGGTGAAGCACTAAGCGATGAGTTTAAAACCTATGGTGAGCAAGTTATTGAAAATGCTCAGGCAATGGCCAATGCTTTTGTAGAAAAAGGTTATAAAATTATTTCTGGTGGAACGGATAACCATTTGATGTTGATTGATTTACGAAATAAAAAAGTTTCAGGAAAAAAAGCAGAACGACTACTGGGTTTGGCAGACATTACGGTTAATAAAAATATGGTGCCATTCGATACCCGTTCTCCCTTTGTGACATCGGGCATTCGTATTGGAACACCAGCCGTTACCACACGCGGTTTGAAGGAAAAAGATATGCTGCAAATTGTGGAGTGGATAGACCAAATTATCCGTCATCCAAAAGATGAAAAGCTGCCCCTTTCCATTAAACAAGAAGTCAACGAATGGATGGCAGATTATCCGTTATTTCAATGGTAATTCGTGGATTCGTGATCAGTGATTCGTGGATTCGTGATCAGTGATTCGCTGGGCTGTTCAAACATAGCACCTTACAATTATAAATTACTTAAATATTGGCTTGGCAAAGGGATGTGAGTGGAAATGAGCCAAAGCCAAACGCTAGAGAGCCTTAACCGAGTGAGGGCGGAACGTAGAGAGCTATCAGCGAGGTTTAGAGCGAACAGCGTTTTGGCAAAGGCGAATTGCAACGGACAGCCCGACCCCGATGATTGAGCATTAGGAGCGCAGCGACTTTTGCGAAATAGAGGGGATTGCCCCATATTATAGATAAAAATTTACCCTTGTAGCATCAAC
Source organism: Bacteroidota bacterium (assembly GCA_020631155.1). Lineage (GTDB taxonomy): Bacteria > Bacteroidota > Bacteroidia > Chitinophagales > UBA2359 > JAHDHV01. The sequence goes on from JAHDHV010000027.1 coordinate 29,052, forward strand.
ACATCCAAAAAAGTCTCACATCTCATGTCTCTTGTCTAAAATCTAAATCCAATGTTAAAAAAATATCCAATTTTAGGAAAAAGTGATACACGAAGCGGCTTCGGTGACGGCTTGCACGAACTAGGGCAAAACAATGAAAACGTCATTGCGCTTTGTGCGGATTTGACAGGCTCGCTAAAAATGGGCAAATTCAAAGCAGCTTTTCCCGACCGTTTTTACAATATCGGGGTAGCTGAAGCCAATATGATGGGCATTGCAGCAGGCTTGACCATCGGTGGTAAAATACCCTACACAGGCACTTTCGCGAATTTCTCAACAGGCAGGGTCTATGATACCATCCGACAGTCTATTGCTTATTCCGAAAAAAACGTTAAAATTTGTG
>JAHDHV010000441.1 GCA_020631155.1 Bacteroidota bacterium
TTGACCCCACTACTGGAGCGATTGATGTATCTGCTAGTACACCTGATTCCTATACCCTAAGTTACGATTCGCCAAATACCTGTACAGAAAGCATTATCATAAATATTGATGCGCCTGTAACAGCAGGCACCGCCGACCCAGCCCTTGAAGTTTGTAATATTACTGGTACTCCTAACATCATTTTAAATAATTTATTAACAGGTGAAGATACAGGCGGTACTTGGACAGAAACAAGTGGCACAGCTTCTACGGGTGGCGTTATTAATGGCAATGAATTTAGCCCAATCGGTGAGTCAGCAGGCACTTATACTTTTGACTATACGGTAAATGGTGGAGCTTGTGGAAATCCCACTTCAACCGTCACTGTAACCATTGTTGACCCTTGTTGTGATGCTGGCTTTGATTATGGTGGCGGCGCAGTTTCCGCACCAACAACCGCAGTCAATACGCTTTCCTTATGTACAGATGATGTTGCAACAGGCGACCCAACAGTGAATGATACCAATGGCACTTTTTCTGCTACCCCTGCTGGTTTATCCATCACCGCAACGGGCAATATTGATCCGACAACTAGCACAGCAGGAGCCTATATTGTAGAATATACAGTTAATACTAATTCGGGCTGTTCTGAATTTATAGAGGTTGTTATTGATGCGCCTGTAACAGCAGGCACCGCCGAACCTGCCCTTGAAGTTTGTAATATTACTGGTACTCCTAACATCATTTTAAATAATTTATTAACAGGTGAAGATACAGGCGGTACTTGGACAGAAACAAGTGGCACAGCTTCTACGGGTGGCGTTATTAATGGCAATGAATTTAGCCCAATCGGTGAGTCAGCAGGCACTTATACTTTTGACTATACGGTAAATGGTGGAGCTTGTGGAAATCCCACTTCAACCGTCACTGTAACCATTGTTGACCCTTGTTGTGATGCTGGCTTTGATTATGGTGGCGGCGCAGTTTCCGCACCAACAACCGCAGTCAATACGCTTTCCTTATGTACAGATGATGTTGCAACAGGCGACCCAACAGTGAATGATACCAATGGCACTTTTTCTGCTACCCCTGCTGGTTTATCCATCACCGCAACGGGCAATATTGATCCAACAACGAGCACAGCAGGCACTTATATTGTAGAATATATGGTGACCACTAATTCAGGCTGTTCAGAAGTTTTAGAGGTAATAATTGTATCAGCCCCACAAGTAGGTACCGCTCCAGCAACAGCCAGCCAACTATGTGATACCGACACGACACCTTTAGATTTAGATGCCTTGTTAACAGGTGCAGATACAGGTGGAACATGGGCGGAAACAAGTGGAACTCCATCCACTGGCTTTACTACTTCTGGCGATCAAGCGGATTTTGTAGCTAGTGGACAAGCCGCAGGTACTTATACTTTTGACTATACTGTTGCACCAACAGCACCTTGTACAGTTGCAGACGCAGTGACCGTTACGGTAGAAGTGACCGCATCACCCCAAGCAGGCACGGCCCCAGCTACACAAATGCTGTGTAATACTTCTAACACAGCTACAGATTTAGATGCCTTATTAACAAGCGCGGATGCTGGTGGAACATGGGCAGAAACAAGTGGTACACCGTCTACTGGTTTTAGTTCTACAGGAGACCAAGCCGATTTTAATCCGAATGGACAAGCAGTAGGTACCTATACTTTTGACTATACTGTTGCCCCAACAGCACCTTGTACAGTTACAGATGTTGTAACCATTACAGTAGAAGTAGATACTCCTGTAACCGCAGGTACCGCCGACCCAGCCCTTGAAGTTTGTAATATTGCAACCGTAGCAACCATTAACTTAGCTGATTTATTAACAGGAGAAGATGCAGGCGGAACATGGACAGAAACAAGTGGCATACCCTCAACAGGTACGGGCTTTAATGCTGGTGCAGGTAGTTTTAACCCTGTAGGGCAAGCTGGCGGTACTTATACTTTTGAGTATACCGTAGATGGTGGCGCATGTCCCAATGATAGTGAAACCGTAACCGTCATCATCATTGATCCTTGCTGCCCAACTTTAGACGCTTGGACAACAAACATCAATAGCGTTTGTACTGGAGCAAGCGTTAATTTTTCCACTACTTTAACAGCCATAGGCTTAGTAGAAGGAATAGACTATACCGTTTCTTGGTCAGGCCCTTCGGGAAGTTTGACAACAGGCAATGGCGGTATTACAATGGCTTATGGCGGTTCTGGATGTACAGAAACGCAAACCTATACAGTAGACGTATTTTGTAATAATACCAATCAAATTGTTGGTACAGGAACAACAACCGTAGATGTTTCCCCAAATATTACGGCAACACCAGTAGATGAGGGCGAATGTATGGTAGGGATTAATTACAGTTGTGCGGATTTTACAGTTACTTGGGATGATGGGGAAGGCAATACAGGTACGGGTGTTACTTATGATGGTAATACAACAGGTGTAGCGAGTGGAACGGTTACCTTTACAGTCACTAATCCCGATGCGCCAACCGCTTCCATTTGTTCTGACGCAAGCTTTGATGTTGATTTTGTTTGTTGTGATGCAAATGCTGGATTTGTTAATAATACTACTTTGGAGTGTCCGGGTGATGATTTAGAAATTAATGTTGTAAATAGCCAAAATGATACAGACTATAGCAATTACATCATCATTACCGATTCAGACGGTAATATTTTAAACATCCTAACAGGTACTTCGGCTACAATTCCATACAGCAACTTAGAAAATCCACCTTATTTGGGTACAGATGAAACCTATTTAATCTACTCCTACAATGAGCAAAATGCCAATCCTCCTGTTTTAAACCCATCAACAGCAGGCAATATTAGCAATATTGGTTTAACCAATGAGGGCTGTTTTGAGTTATCATTTGGAAATACAATCTATATACCAGAAGAGCTGACAGTAGCTTGTAATGATGCAACCTATCAGGGAAGTACAGGAGGCATAGGGCCATTCTACTATAATATTCATCAAATTTGTATAGAAGGAGGTACACCACCATATAGTTATATTTGGAACTCAAGCGGTTATGTTCGTCATGCCATTATAGGCGTTGGAACAATTAGAATTATCTATGCAGATAACGCCTATTGGTCGGTCACCGTAACTGATGCGAATGACTGTAGTGATGATGCTTGGGTATTTACCAACAATACTACCAGTATTTTAGACATTAATACCTACAGCATTGTTCCAGCAACCTTAACTTTAGGCTGTCAGAATGGGCAAATCAACATCAATGCGAGTGGCGGTACTACACCTTACAACTACACTTGGACAGGGCCTAGCGGTTGGGATGGAACAGGACAAGGCACTGCCAACATTAGCAATTGTGTATTGGGCTGGTATACTGTAAGCGTCACCGATGTAAACGGCGATACAACAGAAGGTTGGTATTGGTTGCAATGTGCTAGACCGGGTAGAGGTAAATTGATCAATGAATTAAATACCACCAGTATTGATATTTTCCCAAATCCTGCAACCAATCAGGTATCCATTGAATTTGCTACCGCTAAATCTGAAAACGTCAATTTGAGTTTGTACAATGTAAATGGTCGATTACTCAAACAAATCTTTAATGATAAGTTGGATAACACACAGTTCTATCAATTACCATTGAATCTCAATGACTTAGCAAGTGGTGTTTACATTTTAGCACTACAAACCGCTTCTGGCGATATATTGCATAAAAAATTGGTAGTTACTAAATAGACAAATTAAAATAAATTTGACACGATACCGTTTTTCATAGTTTTTAAATTCAGAGGCAATAATCTTATCTTAGATAGAGGTTGTTGCCTTTTTTTATTTACCATTACCAAGTATATCTCAAGTCTTCTATCTAACTTACTTAAATTGGTACAAAGCTTGTAACTTTTTAGCTCTAAAACCTTCCAAACTCTAAAAACAATGAATCAACAATTGATGGTTTTACTACCCACTTTAACTATACTCATTTTCACTATTCTATACATATTTGCAGCTAGGTACTATCCGGGAGGCTCTCAAGCTGATGCCCACTCACAGGGCTTTGATTGGGTGCATAATTATTGGTGTGACTTATTGGGGGCAGAAGCTACAAATGGCACAAAAAACGCTGCTCGTCCCTACGGAATTATGGCAATGGGTATCTTATGTTTGGGCATAAGCTTTTTTTGCTATCAATTTCCTCACTATTATCCGACTACCCCTTTTTGGGGTAAAACAATCCCAATAACAGGGATAATAGCAATGTTGTTTACCTTTTTATTATTTACGCCACTGCACAATATTGTCATTGGTTTGGCAAGCATTTTTGGTCTTGTAACATTAGTCGGCATTTTCACAGGATTATGTCAGCATGAATCAACAGTTTTGATTGGAGTAAGTATTCTGTGTGGGGTTTTAATGGTGTTGAATAACTTCATTTATTATACTGGAAAATATATTTATACACTTCCTTTCTTACAAAAAATAACCTTTTTAGTTGTTTTATTGTGGTTGATAGCAGTGAACTTTAGCTTTCTGGAGAAATGAAAAATAAGCACCTCAACAAAATGAAACAGCATTTGTTTTAAGTACTACACAATAATTAAACGGACTTTCTTATTTGATTAAAATAATGAAAGTCAATACTTTAGAACAAAATTGTGCACAATTAATTAGTGCTTGGCACTTAACAGCCAAAAAAAATACTTAATTAATTTGTGTACCCTTTTAAAAAAAAAAAATCCGCAACCAGCAAATGATAGGCAACATTTGAGGCTGCGGACAAAGTGAAAGTTATGATGGCTACCCGTTTGTACTCACCCTTAATTGATGGGTAGCCAGTAACTTTCAAAAACATCTACTGCAAATTTTTTAAAAGGTATTTAGTTAGACGTTATACCAAAAACAGGATAAAAGCAAAAGTTGTTTTTTTTGTATTTATTTTTATCAGTGTAGCCAGAGGCTACGAATTTGCCTCGCGCCGAACCAAACTCATAGGCTTCGCCTATAAAAAAATACAATTCTAAGC
>JAHDHV010000442.1 GCA_020631155.1 Bacteroidota bacterium
CCACTAAAATCGTGGCCATTGATATTGAACAAGCCTCTGCCAAAATTCGCGAAGGCGGTGCCAATGACGACAAACCCGATTACGAACTCCCTATTTGGGCAGGCGTTGTACCAATTCACACTACCTACGGCAACGCCATTCCCGACTCACAACTTCCTGATGATATTGACATTACACCATCTGTTGAAAATATTGAGAATAAGGAGGTGCATTCGTGATTAATTAGATAGGAGACATGAGATTTGAGACACAAGATATTAAGTGCCAAGCACTATTTAATTGTGCATTACTTTTGTTCTAAAGTATTAAACATGTCATATCTTACTCTTCGGAAAATCAAAGGGAGATCGGTTAAGACTCTCTAGTGTTTGGCTTTGATTCATTTCCTCAACAATCAATCCCTCATCCAAACCAACATCTGAATAATTTTTCAATGGTCAAGTAAAAACCTTTCAACCTTAAAACCTTCCAAACTCCCAAACCTGATTCTACACTTGCGCCAATGCCTGTTCCAAATCGGCGATAATATCCTCTACCGCTTCGATGCCTACCGACAAACGTACTAGACCGTCCGTTAGGCCTCTTGCGCGGCGTGTTTCCACAGGAACAGATGCGTGCGTCATACTAGCAGGGTGCGTAATCATCGTTTCGACTGCGCCTAGACTTTCTGCTAATGCACAGAGTTTAACGCTATTCATTAGCTTTTCACCCGCTGCCAATCCGCCTTTTAATTCAAAAGACATCATACCGCCAAAACGTTTCATTTGTCGTTTGGCTACTTCATGTAACTTATGGCTTGGCAATCCCGGATACATCACACGCTCCACTTTTGGATGTGCGTCCAAAAATTTTGCTATCGCCATTCCATTGTCCGAATGTTTTTCCATTCGCAAGGCTAGGGTTTTAATGCCTAGCAAAGTCAACCAACAATCAAACGGGCTGGATACTGCGCCAATGCTTTTTTGTACAAATTTTAGTTTTTGATGTATCTCCTCATTATTGGTAATCACCGCACCGCCGATAATTTGGTTGTGTCCACTCAAATATTTGGTTGTACTGTGCACCACAATATCAATGCCCAATTCCAGAGGGCGCAATAAATAAGGCGTAGCAAAGGTAGAATCAACAGCAGTCAGCAAATTGTTTGCTTTCGCAATTTCGTTAACGGCTGCTAAATCAGTGATCTTCACGAGTGGGTTAGTCGGCGTTTCTAGCCAAATCATTTTGGTATTAGGACGGATGGCCGCTTCAATATTTTTTGTGTCCGTCATATCTACATAGGTAAATTCCACGCCATAAGTTGAGATAATTTGGTCAAATAATCGAGATACCCCACCATAGACATCATCTACTGATATGACATGATCGCCGGGAGCAAGGAGTTTGAGTACCGCATCTACGGCGGACATGCCTGAGGCAAAAGATAAGCCATAGGTACCACCTTCAAGTGCTGCTAGATTCGCTTCTAAGGTTGCACGGGTAGGGTTTGAGGAACGGGTATAATCAAAGCCTTTATCTTTACCTACTCGCTCTAATACATAGGTAGCTGTTTGATATATGGGTGGTACGATTGAGCCTGTGGTTGGGTCTGGAACAATGCCTTCCCGAACCGCTTTTGTTTCAAATTTCATGGTTCATTATGATGTTAAAGTGATAAAAACGCGGAAATTTCCCGTTTTACATACAATTACAAAATAGTGTGCCAAAGATAGCAAAATTGAGGAATTAGTTGTTAGTGCTGGCATTGAAGTTGAATAAAATATCCATACTTGCCTGCTCTATTTTATCTCAAAACATTACGTATTTACTTTGTTATCAATATATTGTTCAATAAAACTGTCACATTTTGTTATATTGCTGCCTATTTTGAATCATTTATAGTGAATACTCGTTTCACCAAGTAAGAACTTTTTTCTCCAATTAGAACCTGATTCCAACAAGCTATCTAAATATTTACTTTGACTACTAAACAAGAATTAATACATCTAACTCATTAGCATGGATATATTTTGTAATGCTTATGTAAAAAATAAGGAATGGTTTTTGCTTTAAAAAAAACTATAAGATAAGTATTATCAATTATTTATTTGATTTTTAGCTATTTAGAAGTTAGAGTTCATAAGATTCTCGCAAAACATTATTAACAAAAATAAGCGGTCATGAATCAGGTCAATACAAAACTAAAACAAATCCCTACCATAGCCACCACTGAACATATCACAACTGCCATTTCAACTCCAAAGTCTACTTCTTTTTTTTCCAACAAAATTATTTATACTTGTTTAACAACATTTATTTTAATCTTAATGGGTAGTGCTTTGTACAGCTATTTTATGCAAAAAAATGATGCTGTAGAGCTTGGTATTCAACATTTTGAAAATAAAAATTATCCACAAGCTTATGCAACACTATACAATAGTCAAACAGCCGAAAATTTTAATGCGAAAGCTGCCTATTGCCTAGCATCCATTTATTATAATGGTTATGGGGGCATTGCTATTGATAATGAAAAAGCCTTACAATGGTTTGAAAAAGCTGCCGAGCAGCAACATTCTACAGCGCAGTTGTATACAGGAAAAATTTATTTACAAGGTGCGGAAAAGATAACAAAAGATGAGTTGAAAGCGGTAAAATGGTTAGGAGCAGCCGCTTTTCAAGAGGAGGCAGCCGCACAATTTTACTTAGGAAAAATGCACTATGAAGGTAAAATTATGGGCAAAATAGTGTATACCGAAGCCCTCAATTGGTTTGAAAAAGCTGCTAAACAACAACATGCCGAGGCTTTGTATTACTTGGGCAATATGTATTGGCAGGGGCAAGGTGTTTCTAAAAATGCAGTTAAAGCCATTCAGTACTACTCTGCCGCCGCCGAACAAAATTACCCACTCGCCCAACAAACGCTAGTACAGTTAAATGAGCAATTTCATCAATAGATAATCAAGCATTTGCATATACTCTATACTGATAATATTTGGGTCGTGAATCAATGCGAACATGCAGCCAATGCACACCTAAACCAGAAGTACTCAGCCATTTTTTACGCTCTCCTATAATTGCTTCATACTCTTTGCCAACCAATTGCCAAAATTCGTTTTGCTGCTCCTTAGTTGTATGTCTCACAAATTGAGCGAGGTGTGTATAACAAATATCTTCACCCATTGGAGTAGGCACAATCAGTTGAGCATCCCCCCCTAAGTTAGAAAAGGTAACCGCTTTTTTATTCGCTGCAAAATATTTTCTAAAGGCGCGAGGCCGTGGAGCAATCCGCCTTAATCCCTTGCTATTTACCAATACAAATTCATACGTTTCGTTAATGCTTGCCCTTATAATGGGCGGATGCTCCCAAAAATAGGCTTCAAATTCATTTTTTGCTAAAATATTGTTGTAGTAATGGTTAAAGGTTTCATTACCCTGCCACAGTTTCATCACTTCCATTCGAGTTAATAATCGCCCTTTCTCTAAAATACTGTATTTTACAATATGTCCCTCCTTGATTATATCTATTTTAGTTTCCCACATTTATTTTGAGTTGTTGATTAAGGTATGTTTCAAATACTATATTTTTTAACCCAATAGCTTGTAGTTATTTAACAACTAGTTGATTCGTGATTCGTAGATCAGTGATTTGTGATTCGTAATGTAAAATCTTTGATAAATAACTTCTTTTTGGATGATTTCTGTAACGATCTGACCACATATATATGATCAGGTGTTAGTAATAAAATGAAAGATACCTTGATTTATTGCTTTTTGGATTATTGAATTGCTCTGATAGGCGAATAAATTTGCCACTACGACTTTTTGACATTAATTTGGCAAAAGTACACAAAATTCTTTTTCTTATTTTTGTGGAAAAAATAATCAATCACTATATTTAGAGCTAATTTAATGCTTATTATGCAAAATTTTGCTCATAGCATATCTACTATAAATTATTGATAGTAAATGAATTGCATAAAATTTTGTGCATCTTATTTCACGCTTTAGACTCAATAATTTATTTTCCATTAACCAAAAAAAATGATAGCATATGAAAAAGTTCTTACTAATAACTAGCTGTTTTCTCTTTTTAACAAGCATTAGCATTGCCCAAAAAACACGTGTTAAAATGGATGGTTTGAAAGGCAAGCCCTTTTTAAAAGCCAAACCTGATACTATTATCAAAACGCTGGACACGGCATCAGGTTTACAACATTGGACGATTACTGATGATAGACGACAAGTAGTGCAAATGGGGTCTGTTTTAAAAGATAAAAAAATGGGTATGTGGATAAAATTGTATCAACCTGATAGTGTTATTCAAAGCGTTACGGAATATGTGGCAGGCAAAAAGCAAGGTTTATCGCTTACATTCAGTAAAAAAGGACAAATTATTTTGGAAGAAATGTATAAAAATGATCAGTTAAATGGCTTGAAAAAGGGCTATACAGAGGTGGGTCATAAAGTAAATTTGGAAGAAAATTATGTAAATGGACAGATTGAGGGTTTACAAAAAATATTTGCGAAGGATGGAAAAATACAAGAGGAACATGTTTTTAAAAACGGGAAAAAGAATGGTGTTTCTAAAAGTTATTATCCCACAGGTAACGTAAAGCAAGAAACCTCTTACAAAGATGATGTAAAGGATGGAAGTTGCAAATGGTTTCACAAAAACGGGCAACTCATGACGGAATACCTCTATATAAAGGGGGCAAAAACGGGTACTTTCAAAGCATTTTACGAAAGTGGAGAACTAAAAAGTGAAATCACTTTTAAAAATAGCATTAAAGATGGTTCTTACAAGCAGTATTACAAAAATCAAAAGGTGAAAACAAAGGGTGTTTACCAAAAAGATAAAAAAGATGGTGCTTGGGAATATTTTGACGAGGAAGGTAAATTGACTACTACCAAAGTGTACAAAGCAGGGGAATTGTTGGAGGTGAAATAATTGGCTTTTTGGCTTTTTGGCTTTTTGGCTTTTTGGCTTTTTGGCTTTTTGGCT
>JAHDHV010000443.1 GCA_020631155.1 Bacteroidota bacterium
AGCGGAAAAATGGAAATATTTGCAGGCAAGAAACGAGCACTAACTAACTAATAATCAATAAAATAAAAAGAGACAAAACTATTCATATACTATGATTTTAAGCGGAAAAAGGATATTTTTGTAGTTATTCTAATAAGGGATCGCCCTTATATTTGTGATTGTAATCAGTTAATGATCATTAATGTGTTTTGAAATTAACTCATTTTAATCCATTTTACACATGTTAAAGTTTGTACGTAAATCGCTTTTATTAATTGTTTTTTGTTTGGTATTTGTTGGAAATTCTTTTGGGCAGCCTAACCCTCATCCTATAACAATAGGTGGAATAAACATAAAGATTACTCCTACCATTCTAAGTCTAACGGATACAGAGATAGACCTTCTCCTTGATATTACTGCTACTCCAAATGGTTCTTCTATTAATACAGGTTTTGGTGGTGAAAAGTTAGATGGCAAACTAACATTTGATGTTAATCTTCTTTCCGTTATTGGAACCGAATGTGGTTTGGAAACAGCCCGTATTTCTAGTATAGCGGATCAAGAATTTGCTACTGAGCAAATGTGGCTAGATCATTTAGCGGCGAATAAAAATTGGAATATCTATTTTAGAACCCTAGAAGGAGTGACTGTTACATCTACTAATTTTACTAGTAATGGTAACTATAAGTATACAACACTTCAGGTCGTAATAGATAACATTACTGTTTTTTCAGATAATATTGCTCCCCCTGAAAGTGCCCATCAAACGCTGGCATCTGCTGCAGTTGAATTAGGACAAGTTTCTACTCCTTGTGTCGGTATCCCTTTAGAAGTTCCTGATTGTTCCTATTGTGAATGGGCATCGGTTGGAGCAGAAATTGCAGAAGTTACTTATGAGGGAAGTACTGTTATTACCAGATGTATTTCTGATTGGTATGATACAGCGAATCGTTTTGAAACGCTCACCAATCCGAATGACTGTTTCTCAGGAAAAACAACATCTACTACTCCTACACAAGCTATTCATATTTATCCTAACCCTGCCAATCATTTTATTCAGATTGAGCATATAAGCACAGACGCTACCATTTCGATTTATGATATGACAGGTAAATTATTAGTTACTCCAACAAACAACAATCGTTTAGATACGAGCGATTGGTTATCGGGATTATATATCATCCAAGTGACCGATAAGGGGCAAACCACACAACACAAAATACAAGTCACGCACTAATAAAACGCTACTCACAATAAGATTTAAAGCATAACAGCTATTAGCTGTTGTGCTTTTCGTCTTGGCATTTTCTAACATTCTATAATCTTTCGCTCCAACCAAGAACGATAGGCAATATTCGGTAATTCATTTAATTTTATCTGAAGCTCCTCTTTAGCATATTTCTTTTCTCTTTTATTCCGAAATAAGCGTTCGGCAAATTTCACAAAATTCAAATTCGCTTCTTTCATTTGCTCCGACATTTGTGTATGGCGTCGAATATAAGCCATCAGTGTTTTTGTAAAATTGAAAAAAGCATAGTCATGACCTTGTTCATAATAAACACGTAAAGTCAAATATTTAGTCGTTATTACATAATAGAACTCCTCAAACAAATAGTCTCTTAAGAGTTCTAGCACCTCCTCATACTTCCCTTCACAACAATACAAATAGGCAAAACAAATTCCTTTTGTTTCTTCCCTTTTTCCTTCAGGAATAATATGTATAAAATCAACCAGTATTTCCTCTGCCCACGCATATTCTCCTAACTCACATCCTACTTGAATGGCATTAAAAAAGACAAAATGCTGTCCTTGATCAAAGCTTTCGTATATGTTTTTTCGAATACTTTCGTCGTTCAAACTCCATAATTCTCGAAGAAAATCTCGATTTCCTCCTTTGGCCATCCGTTGGCAGTAATTCTGTAACAAAATCCCAATATTGGCCTGATCACCTATCTTATAGACCTCCAAATTATCAAAATAAATACCCTTTAGCTGGAAATAAGCGGTTGTCCTTTCCACCTCACTTTCTTTATTCAACATCCGATAAAGGGCATCATATGTTTTCAGTAGTATATTATCACTAAAAGGGGGAGTCTGTGTATACTTTACAATCTCCTCCAGCATTAAAATATTCGCCTTCTCATTAAAAATTCGTTCTCGATCCAACATCACTAAACCATACTTCATTTTAGTCGTAAAGTAGAATAAATCCAAATGTAACATTAACTCTTCAAATACTTTATTTCCTTTTAAATGTATTTCAGTAAAAGCGACCTGATGCCCAATCTCATACAAGCGATAATACTCATAATAATGATTATGATCAATCGGCTTTTTATTGGCCAATAACTCCTCCCCCTTCTCAATCTGTAACAAAGTATGCTTATACAATTGTCGCCTACTCAAAGCCGACACATAAGTTCTCTGCCGCGCCACCTCATCTCCTGTCAACTCCTGATCAATCATAAAATCTTCCAACAATTTAAACATGTCCGAGGTCACATAACTAAACTTCTTTACTCCATCCTTCTTAAACTCTGGAAACAACTTCTTAATCACCGATTCCTTTTTCAAGCGCGGCGAATCAAATTCAGGATGATGCTTCCGCAAAAAGTCAAACAAGCGAACAACCTTCTCATTCGTATTGTGATACTCCGAACTAATAAATTTGCGGAATTTGCGCAGTTCACTACTATCTAAAGCCTTTAAATAATCAATTAATTTACTTGCTTGCATAGCCTATTTCTTTACGTTTCCAGCGGAAACGCGCGTCACAAAAACAGAACACAAATCACTATACATCAACAACTTACACAAAACATCACTTCCCAAAAAATCATATTTTGAAACGGAAACTCACTTTTTTTGTAGTAGTCTAGCCTAGCGATTGACCTTATATTTGTAACACAATGATTGAGTTAATTTTTGGGCGCAGTATTACGACCTGAAGTACAATAATCTATTCCAATTGAAATAGGAGGTATTACAACAGAGACACACAAAATAATACCTTCTTCAAGAACGAACCGATTTGTATGTTACTAGTTCACACACTAGTCAAGTTTTAAGCTGCTCCCTTCTTTTAACTCTTTTCATGCTCCTCATTTTTCACTTTCACCCGACTACTTGTATGAACACACGCCAACATATTGCTTTATTCTTTGTACTACTGCTACCACTGATGGTATATCAATTAGTATCAATGAAACAATATGTGGGCAAACACCTTACATCTAACACCCAGCAAGCACAACAAACATTCATTCATCAGCTTGCCATTCTTAGCTCTCGTTTAGATGTCGCAGTTATCAACAATACAAATGATAAAACAACTGCTAAACAGTTCGAAACTAGCAAGATAGTCAAAAAAAATTATTGCTATGCAAAAAGCAAGTATCAACAACTCCCCCGCACACATCTACGACACTCATCTACACTTGGAGCAAGACCTCCACCTTAAAGGCTGTCTAAATCTTATTTTTTAAATGGTTCTTGATTGCATTTAATTAAACAGTAAACAATTCACTTGTTTGCTGTTTTTTTTTGCCCCATCCCATCACCCAATCATCCCTGTAAAGACGTAGCGTGCTACGTCTCCCAATCATCATCAACTGGGCGTGCCCCCAACTGCCCATATTTTGCCCGTTCATGCGTCCTCGCATGAAACAGACAAAATATAGGCAATTGGGGTCAGGCTATCCACTTGTAGTTGCCTCATAGAAAGCTTGTTCTGCTATTCACCTAGCAGTGTCTTCCGCTGTCAGCCCTGCTAGGTGAAGCATCACAAGGCTTCTATTTCACCAAGCTACCGTTACTATCCTTCACGCATTCCCCTCCCTACTGTATATACACAGATGGTCAGCCCCGAAGGTGGCGACATGATTATAGAAAAAATGGAATCATTTTTTCAAAGCCCCGAAGGCGGCGACATGATTTTTTGATGGCATGAATCGTAGACAAATCGCAGCCTCTAACTGCTAAATCGTCGGACGTCACATCGTAATCATCAAAAATTAATCGCCCCAAAATAGTCCATTTTCATGGAAAAACACCATTCTTGTAGCACCAACAAACCACTAATAATCAATAATTTATAAAGAAAAACAATTTAAAAACCAACTATTTTCCACATACTAACAAACTCCTTTTATTCGGAAACACTGATTTTTTGTAGTTCCCCTCCCTCGCATTTCGCTTTATCATTGTAATCAGAACGGAGAGGGTAATACTTCTCAAACAATTTGAAACTATTTAACCTAATTTTTAATCTTTTAAATTCTAATTCTTATGAAATCTTTAATCACAACGTGTTTCGTATTCTTTTGCTTATGTGCTGTTAGTTTTGCACAAAATGATGATACTAATGATTCTTGGAGAGATCTTACAGGCGGAAATGCAGGTAAAGTCCATACACATGATCTGGTTCGTATTGGAGTTAATACTTCTGACAATGCTACACATAAATTATCTATTCGTAATCTATTGCCAGGTTCTTCTGCATTATACATCAACCAACAACAAGACCCTAACCAAACACCTAACTCAGCCTTAAATGTTGTTTCTGATACCTATGGTTTTCACTTAAATGGTAAAGGAAGCAATTCACAATTCTATTTAATGCACCTTCGTAATAATGGAGCATCTCGCATGATTGTAAAACTAGATGGAAGTGTTGGTATTGGCACTAGTAACCCTAGTTATAAACTAGATGTATGTGGAGATATGCGTGCCAAAGAAATCAAAGTAGAAGAAGGATGGTGTGACTATGTATTTGAAGCAGACTACAACCTCCCTACCCTAGAACAAGAAGATGATTTTATTCAAGAAAATGGACACCTAAGCGGTTTTGAATCAGAAGAAGCAATGAATGGATATATTGACCTCGGTGATGTTACTGCCCGCCAGCAAGCCAAAATTGAAGAAATGATGCTTCACTTGATTGAGTTAGACAAAACTGTCAAGAGTTTACAAGTTGAAAACACTCAATTGAAA
>JAHDHV010000028.1 GCA_020631155.1 Bacteroidota bacterium
AATCACGAATCACGAATCCACGAATCCACGAATCACGAATCCACGAATCACGAATCCACGAATCCACGAATCCACGAATCCACGAATCCACGAATCCACGAATCCACGAATCCACGAATCCACGAATCCACGAATCCACGAATCCACGAATCCACGAATCCACGAATCCACGAATCAGCTAAATTCTTTACCTTTGCAATTTTTAAAGTAAATTTTAAATTAGTAAAAATTTTGAGACTAGCAGCAATTGACATAGGTTCTAATGCCGTTCGATTATTAGTAGCCGACGTATTTAAGCAAAAAGGTATAGAGAATGGTCAGACCATTCAAATTAAAAAAGTAAAATTATATCGCGTGCCTGTGCGTTTAGGCGTTGAAGCCTTTACAGTTGGCAAAATTTCCGATGAGTTGATCGGCAATTTGGTCAAGACCATGCAGGCATTTAAACTTATTATGGAAGTGTACAATGTGGTACATTTTAGAGCTTGTGCGACCTCTGCATTACGAGAAGCCAGCAATACAAAAGCCATTTTAAAACGGGTGAAAAAGGAAGCAGGAGTAGCGATACAACTCATTGGCGGACAAGAAGAAGCAAGCATTATCTTATCCAACCGTTTAGCCAATATTTTAGACAATCGCTTCAATCATTTGTATGTAGATGTAGGGGGCGGCAGTACTGAAATTTCGCTCTTGCAAAACGGGCGATTAGGCATATCAAAATCTTTTAAAATTGGCACGTTGCGTATTCATAAAAAACAAATCGCTCCTAAGCAATGGAAAGAAATGGGCAATTGGCTGAACAGATACATTCAGCCAACTGTTCCTCTGGCTATTGTTGGGTCAGGAGGAAATATTAATCGAGTGTTTAAACGTTCCAACAATCGCTCTGGACAGCCTTTAATGTATAAACACCTTCGACAAGAGCGCGAACTATTGGCTGCTTTGAGTGTAGAAGAACGAATTTGGTTACAAGACTTAAATCGAGATCGTGCGGAGGTCATTATTCCAGCTTTAGATGTTTTTTTATTTATAATGGAAAAAACGGATATTCGACAAGTGTTAGTCCCCAAAATCGGTTTGGCAGATGGCATTATCCGACAGTTGTATGGAGAAGTGGATGTATAATTTTTTTTGGCGGGGGAGATTTATGACAAGCTTAATGGTTGTTTAATTTTGTCTAGTTAAGTAGTTAGACAAAATTAAACGACCTTTGGATTTGTCATAAGTTGTTAACAATGAATTAACTATCTTACATCTCCTGTCTCATATCTTATGTCTAGGTACTTAAGTGCCAAGCACTAATTAATTGTGCTCAATTTTGTGCTAAAGTATTAACTTTCATTAGTTTAATCAAACAAAGAGTCCCGTTTAATTATTGTGTAGTACTTATTTGAAAAACCTCAACATAAATTTCCCTTTTTATTGCAAAACTCATTTTTTTTGTTTATCTTATACGCCGAAACATTTTCCTTCTTTATTTTATTGTTAGTACATATTTTAAATTAAACAATTCCTTTCTGAGAATTAATATTGACTTTCCATTGAAACATTGAATTGGTATAAAAAATGATCAAATGATTTTTTATTCATTTAATCTTATTATTCATTTTACTTAAACCAAATTTTCATGGAAAGAAAGTACATTTTCTTATTATTTGCTTCTATCTTCTTAGGAATGTCTTTGCAAACAGCATCATTTGCACAAACAGCCCTAAATTGCAACGCTCCAAGTGCACAAATTGATTTAGACATCAACAATGTAAGAGCCACATTATTAAATGGGGGAGACCTGTTCTGGGATCCTGTTGAGGCAATCCCCGGCTATGAAGTGCCTAAAGGTTCTGGTAAACACTCTATTTTTTCGGGTGCCCTGTGGATGGGGGCAGTTGACGCTGGCGGTACATTGCGTGTTGCTGCCAATACTTATCGTCAAACAGGCATTGACTTTTATCCAGGGCCAGTTATCAAAAATGAAGGCGGTTATGATGAGACTACCTGTACTAACTTTGATCGATTTTGGAAAATTAATGGCAATACTATTGATGCATTTATGGAGTTGGCAGCTACACAAAGTACTCCTTTACCACTCGCCGAAATTCCTGCCGAAATTCTATCCTGGCCGGGTAGAGATAACCCTCATTTCTCCGATTTTGCTTTACCACTAAACAAAGAACTAGCCCCTTTCTGGGATGCAGACGGTGATGCTGTCTATAATCCTCAAATGGGCGATTACCCTGTTATAAATCCTTGTGTAGAAGGTGTTTATGCTGACCAGATGATTTGGTGGATATTTAATGATTTAGGTGGTGAACATAGCGAAACAGGGGGTGAGCCTTTGGGTATGGAAGTAGGGGTGTTAGCCTATGCTTTTGCCACAGATGATGCCTTAAATAATGCTACTTTTTATCAATATACCTTTCAGAATGTAGGGACGCATGATTTAAGTGCGCTATATGTTGGGCAATGGCTAGACCCCGATTTGGGAAGTTTTGAAGATGATTATGTGGGCTGTAATGTTGAGGAAAAAATGGCATATGTTTATAATGGTAAAGAAACAGACTTTGTTTATGGGGAGAACCCACCCTTACTGGGAGTGAAAATTTTAGAGGGTTTAAAAAATAGAGAGAGTCAAGCATTGGGATTAAGCAGTTTCATTTCTTACAACAATGACTTTAGCGAGCGCGGAAATCCTATTGAATCTGCTGATTTTTTAGACTATTTAAAAGGGCGTTGGGTAGATGGTACTCCTTTAACTTTTGGTGGCAATGGTTATAATGGAGATACGCCACATCCTTATATGTATTCAGATGAGCCTTCCGACTCGGAGGGTTGGTCGGAGTGTACCGCTTATACAGACCCCAATGACAGACGTTTTATCATGTCAACAGGACCTGTAGCACTCAAAAAAGGTGGAATTAACAGTATGACAATAGGAGTATTTTGGGTGCAACCAACATCTGATGAAAAATGCCCAGATATAGAGCCGCTCTATGAAGCAGGTCGTTTAGCTGAAAGTCTACACAAACAAAGCATTAGCTGCCCAAAAGTGAGCAGCACCAGAAATGTACAACTAGATAAATCTGTCATTCAATTTTACCCAAATCCTAGTAATTCCAACATTACCATTACTTTAAATGAGCCATTAGCTTTTGCCAAAGAAACAACTTTAACAATATATAATGTGTTGGGTGCAACAATATTGTCCAAAAACATTTCTTTTGGAGATCAAAGCACTGCAAAGGTAGACCTAACAAATTTAGAAAAAGGAACCTACCTCTTAGAACTCTCCAATGGTTCGCAAACATGGACAGAACGATTGTTGATTTTGTAAAGTAAAAGAAAATAAAATTTAATTTGCTAAACGTCTATATTTTGGTAAAAAATGCTGAAATATGGGCGTTTTTTGTTGGAATGTTTTTGGTATTTATATTTAATAAAAAGAACTATTTTCAATGAAATACTCATTTGATTTTCCGAAGAAAGTATTTCCCCAAAAAAATATAACTCAACACTTATTCGTTAGTTCAGGCAAAAGTAATCAACAAGAAATTTTATGAACAAATTATTTTTTATTTTACTTACTCTGATTGCTAGTTTTTATACAAGATTAGAAGGTAATGAGCCAGAAAACTATCTTATTTATCATCAAAAAATTGTAGAAGCTGAAAAACTTATTTTTCTAGCAGAAAAACCATTAGAAGGACTTAAAGTATTTCAGCAAGTTTTTGAGCAATATGATTTTGTTTTTGTTGATGACTGTGTGGAGGCTTTCCAGTTGGCTCTTTTTTATCAACAAGATGCATTAGCACTATCTTTTCTTAAAAAAGCTATTGCCAATGGACTAAAAATACGTATGTTAGACCATTTGATTTGCCCAAATGAAAATGCAAATTGGTCTGAAAAAAGTAATTCAACATCACTTTACAAGAGTTCTTATGTACAAATACATAAAGATTTTGTTCAAAGATATCAGACAGATTTGAAAAAGTATGAAGAACAACAGTTTGAGAATTTTTTGCCAAGAATAAATAAAAAATTACTTAAAAAGATATTGGAAAAGCATATTAGAGAGCAGGCAGCTAAACAGTGTGGGAAGGAAATGGGTAATACAAAAGAGAAACAACAAAATATATATCAACAAGTATGTGATGAAAATTTGAATTTTATAGCAGCTTTATTTAAGCAAAAAATTTATGTTGGAGAAAGGAATTTAGGCATATTAAATTATGATGTATTGGAGCGTTTTGAAATTCCTTATCTAAATGAAAACAACCGACTCCAACCGTCTATTCTACAATCCCTGAATTTATCTGTAAATACTTATGTGCCTGTGCAAACAGAAGCCAATGTTTTCTATATAAATATTTTATACAATATTCTATTTCACAATAAAAAATCCTATAGTGTATTGTCTAATTATCAAGAAGAGGCCATAAACTTAGGCTATCTACACCCAAGAGAATATGCTAGTTTGCAATATAATCATTTCCAAAAAGATAAGTTGCCAGAAGATAATGAGCTATATTTAAGGGAATTTACGGAGGAATTAGAGGATAAAGTAGAAAAAAAGGTTGATAAACTGCGAAAAAAGCATCACTTACCACCTTATAAAGTAGACTATAAAAAATATCAGTTTAGTGAGCAAAACTGTTTGCAACTATGTTTTGGTTTTCGTAAAGCTAGTAGATAATTTACTTGAAATGTCTCCTTCTTTTCAAGCCAAAAATAGTCAAAAAAACATCTCCCAACCTATTGAATAAGTGCAATATTTCTCTTATATTCAAAGTTAGTTTAAAAAGTTGAAAATTATGGCATATCGTGACTTTACCCTAAAAACAATAAGAGAAAAATTTGGCATATCAAATGAAGTTAAAAACTTATTTGAGCAGATTGAGGAAATAGCCATTAGTAAAGATTTACAAGAAGATTTAGCACTGGCCAGAGGCTTACCAATCAGAAGTGAAAAAGCAAAATCCGAGTTGATAGTCATGCCGATCTTGATAGAACTGATGAAACGGAATGAGAAATTCTTTACCATCTACTCAGGAGATTATTTGAATGTTGATAAAGAAAAAGGCTTGTCGGGAGAGTGTGATTTTATCTTATCAAAAAATGTAGGAACTTTTGAAATAAACACCCCCATACTAACCATAGTAGAAGCCAAAAAAAATGATGTGGAAATAGGAATCCCACAGTGTGCAGCGCAAATGCTAGGTGCAAAGTATTACAACGAAGAAGCAGGACAAACCATTGACAAAATATATGGTTGTGTGACCACAGCAGACAACTGGATATTTTTAAAATTAGAAGGAGATAAATTAGTGATAGATAATAGAAAATACTATTTAGGTAAAATCGAAGAATTAATAGGTGTTTTTCAGTTTATAATAGATTATTATAAAGGGAAATTAAAATAATGTTTATTGTGATTATCCCCCCCCAAAAAAAAACCTAAAACTCATAAGCTCCAATATCCCATTCTGCATCTCTGGCTTTGCCCGATAAATCATTCTCCGAAGACAACATTTCCCCATTCGGTGCACTAATCGGAATATCCGATAAACCAGCATTGACGCAAGGCGAACTACCATTAAGGCGGAGGTCACGCGCTCGATAATCTACAAACATGGTATCCGAAAAAGCAGGGTTGAGAATACTACTGGTGCCCACTGTGTCCGTACTGATTTCGGTTTTCAACAAACAATTAATATAATTAACTGTAAAATCACTGCCATCTTCGGGCGTAAAGTAATGATTATAAGAGAGTTGTTCATCCTCGCCACCGTAAATAATGCAGTTGATAAAATCCACTTTCAGCAAATCATTTTCATTGCCACGCACATCCTCAGAGCCATAAGCCAGATGATCGGCGAAGGTGATAATCGGCTGTTTGTGTTCGTTATAGCGCACCGTTTGATTGGCAAAAGTACAGTTTAAAAATTGATAATTACCGCCCCAATTGACCTGAAAATTGGTGCCGCTAGAGTTAAACACAGCACAGTTAACCGCCGAAATATCACTGCCGATGCCCCACAATCCGCCTGTATAAAAATCTCGAATAGTGGTATTGCTAAGGGTCAAATTGGCGAGTGCTGTCAGTTGGGTAGGGTTGGTATTTTGAGGGTCAAGCCAGTCGTAGGAATCAACGATAAGGCCGTAGGTAGAATTTTGAATCAAAGCCCCATTAATATAATTATTGACACTGCCCGGTAAAAAGTGTATCCAGCCCCATTGTGCAGGAATTTCTTGATAATAGCCATCGGGCACATAATAGGCATCGTACTCCAAGCGCGTACCTTGAAAAGTCACGATGTCGGTGCTGTCCGTACCACCGTTGACTGTCAGCGTGCCTTGCACAAATAGAATCGCTCCATTGTGGAGGTGAACCTTTGTGCCTGCTTCAATGGTCAAATTGCAATCAGGTCGAACCACAATACCATCATAAATCACATAGGGTTTTTCATTCGTCCATACTTGGTCGCAAATATCCACTCCATTAGGGGTGCCAACACCATAAAAATGAGCATCCTGTCCCCAAGCTACTAAATCCACATCCTGCAAATTGCCATTAGTTTCAAATAAAATCGAATCAGTAACCACAAAAGGCGTTGTTCCTTCGCTTGGGTCAAGGGTCGTTTCTATAAAAATATGCAGGCTATCATCTGCCCAAATTTCAATATCCTTTTGGTCGTTGCTTTTCACCCCATCAATATTGAGGCGGTAAGGCGAGTCATCGCCACCAGCCAAGCGAATCGAAGAAATGTTAATTTTTTGATCGTGTGTATTGTATACGGTCAGCCATTTAGTTGCCGAACTTCGAGTAACAAAAATGGTATCAAAAAACACCGTATCCTGATCAAAAGTCAGTTGAGCAGAGGAGTCAGTGATAATATCATCAGCTCTTTGGCAACAACTAAAGGCAGCAATCAAAGCTATTAAACATAAAAAGCGACAAATCGTTGGAATCATTCTGTTGAGTTTTACTACTGGACAAGTTTTTTGGCTAAATCACCTGCTAAATAACGGACATTTTTGCAGTTCTAATACAAAAGGAGAGTAAAATTGTTGAGTTGTTGAATTATTGGGTTATTGAATAAATTGATAGTCAGGTAGTTATTGAAATTAAAAATGAATTTAAAAATGAAAATCAAGAAGGGTTTGAATACTCATATTTTATGCCTAGCTACTTAGAAGCTTGTTTATTGTCAATAATAAACAGCTTTATAGTTATAGGAAATAAAATTTTCCACTGTTAGGAACTTATTCAAACAAATCACTGTTAGTAAAATTGTAATATCCCCGTATAAGAACTAACAACGACTACACAACCAAATGTGTATCCCCCTACACAATGGTCATATAATTTTCCTAATCCCGTTTTTTCCATATTTGTACCTTTGCCATTTCACAATGGAATGGAGAAAGTATGCCTATTTTTAATTGTTTATTTATACTATTCGTCATGATAATGTATTAAATATCATTTTTTAGATAATAATGGAACTTTTAGCAATGAACAAACTGTTTCTAGGAGTATATACTAAACATTTATTTTTGTTGACTAACTCAAATTATTCAAGCATTATTTATTAACCACTATCACCATTAACCACTTAAAAACGCTTGTTTTATGAAACCGAAAATTTTTTTAGTTGACGATGATTTACTTTTCCAAACAACATTAGCGCATCATTTAAGCAATACCAAAGGTTATGATGTAGTTACTTTCTCAACAGGAGAGGAGTGTTTAAAACAATTGGATGAAGAACCACAAGTTATCATATTAGATTATAAATTAGACGCAACGCAGCCGGGTATTATCAATGGCTTAACAGTATTGCGAATCACCAAAAGACGGAAGCCTAATGTACATGTTATTGTATTGTCTGGCGAAAATGATGCAGGTGTTGTGGCTAAATTATTGTACAATGGGGCGTTTAATTATGTGATGAAAGGAGAGAAGGCAATAGCCCAAACCGATGATGCGATTGAGGCAGCATTAAAGGAAACTCAGTTAAAAGCCTTGTGGAGTTGGGAGTAGTTAAGCACTAATTCATTATGCATAATTTTATTCTAAAGTTTTGATTATCATTGTTTTAGTCAAATGAAGAGTCCCATTTAATTATTGTGTAGTACTTAATTTGGAATGTAGATTTGCTTGTTTTGTAAAATACTAAAATAAAAGAGCCGCAACTTTATTTTTGAAAGTTGCGGCACACAACGAAAAAAAGGAATACAGATTCCTTGAGCAAGTATGAAAAAAGTAATGCTGTTTGGATGAAAACAGAGGGTAAAGGTTTAACTGTCAAAAAAGAAGAAATGAGTACTTAGACATAAGATTTAAGACATGAGACATGAGATAATTTATTTACTTTCAGTGTTTTATGAAAAAATCAATTGTTGTTTAATTTTGTCTGCCTACTTAAAAGGCTTTTTGGTGGCATTAAACCCACACAGCAAAAATATTTTTATCCTTAAATTTAATGTATTCCTGCTTCCAAGATTTTTTCTTTTTTTCTTCAAAAATAACTAAAAAACCTTTTTGTTGATGTTGAGCATCAAGGTAATCACTCAGTTGTTGTAATCCTCTTTCATACGCTTTTTGTCCATACCAAATTTTCAATTCAATAATGTATTTATGCTGAAAATAAGTGATGACGACATCCAATCTTTTTTCTTGTGAAATTTCTGCTTCTTTAAAAGTATATCCCTGCCCATTTAAAATAGGTTGTAAAAAAGCTAATAAAAGCAACCGCCATTGCTTTTCAAGAAACTTTTCCTGTTTGGTACTGTATTGTTCTTTGGCAAATTTTTGAAAATTAAGTAGTACCTGTTCTATGTCTAATTCATTGTTAGGCAAGCTATAAGGAAGATTAGCATAGTCATTTTTAGTTAGAAAAGAAGTTTCTGTTTTGGAGGCTAAATAGTTGTAAATGATTTGCTCATAAATGCGATTATGAATGCGAATACTGCCATTTCGCTTAAAAATACCATACAAAATGCCTAAATGTATAATCGGATTGTGTTGATTAAAACTAATATTAGCACCATCTATTAATATGTTATAAACTAAATTATATAAATCTGTGTTATTTTCTAATTTTTTAATTAAGCTGTCAAAATTGGTATTATTTTCTCGTAAAAGCAATTGAACGGCCTGTTCTACATCTTCTAGAGTCCATTTTTTTTCCTCTTTTTTGGGTAAAATAGATTCTGCAATGAGCTTACACAACTTACTAACCAAAAAAGGATAGCCTGCTGTATAATGATGTAAACGATTAGCAATGAGCGGAATATCCATCTCAATATTTTCTACTTGGCAATACTCTTCTAACATTGGAGCAATTTCTACTGTATTAAAGCTCATATCCACATTAAAATCAGCAGCAATATTCCACGGGCTATTATATTGTGTTTCTTCCTTTGACCTAATTTTATATTTCAGGGTTTTAATGTCGTGGACACCTGCTAAAACAATGCTGTGGAATGTAGTTTGATGTCTTTGAAAACGATTAAGGTACTTATTTCGCAACATGCCTAGGAATTGTAAAAAAATCAAATGATTGCTACTTGCATCTATCTCATCAATCAAGAGAACTATTTTTTTATCAATTTTATGAACAATCTTTGTAATAGCTTTAGAAAGCTTAGTCATATTTGTTACAGAAGCTTGTATTTCACTCAGAAAATGATTCAATTCAGGGTATTCTAAGGTAATTACATCTATTAAAAGTTCCATAAACATTTGTGTAAAAGTTGTATCTGACTGTTCCCATCCTTCATTAACACCTTGAAAATTTAGATGAATAGAAAAATAAGTATCTTTTTGCATTAACTCTTGATTAATAAGATGCAACATAGTTGTTTTTCCATACTGTCTAGGTCTATTGATGACAAAATATTTGTTCCTATAGATTAAATTCATTACTTTATCAAGCTTTGATGAAGCATCCATCATATAATGAATCTCTTTGATGCAATTGCCAGTTGTATTAAATTCTTTATTCATGAAAATGATTTTTGAAAAATGCTTTTAGGTACAACAAAATTAAGCATTTTTATTGAGTTTTGTTGTATCATAATACCTTTAAAACAAAGGTTAACAAACCAAAGTTTCAAGTATTTTTTATTTAATTTCTTGAATTGTCTTTCAACAAACTTCAAAAAAAGTGACCAAAATATTTCTCCTTAAATAGAAAATGATTACTTTCCGCATTACTAAGTACCTAAGCAGAATTAAATGACACTTTTTTAAAATTAAAGTACTGAATTTCAATACTTTAGAAAAATAGTGTACAATTAAATAGTGCTTGGTACTTAAAAAATCCATCAACAAATTTTTAATAAAAAAAAACTATGGCTAAATACGATTTATTATCCATTTCGACAGAAGCTCCAGACGGTTTTAAAAAGAAAAAAACAAGGGCAAAAATGAAAGCCTACGGAGAACGTTTACGGGAATTACAAAATATGTTATATGCTGAAGGCAAGTGGAGTGTACTTGTTGTGTTGCAAGGCATGGATGCAAGCGGCAAAGATGGTGCAACGCGAAAAGTATTTGACTATGTAAACCCACAGGGGATTCAAGTGAAATCCTTTAAAAAACCTACGCCCGAAGAAATGGCGCACGATTATTTATGGCGTGTTCACCAACATACCCCAAAAAAAGGAATGATTCAGGTGTTCAATCGCTCCCATTATGAGGAGGTACTCATCACTCGCGTAGAAGGTTGGGTAGATGACGAAACTGCACATCGCCGTTTTGCACACATCAATGCTTTTGAGCAACTGCTTCAAGATCATGGAACAAAAATATTGAAATTTTATTTACATATCTCCGAAGAAGCACAACAAGAAAGTTTTTACGACCGAATTGTAGACCCTCGCAAACAGTGGAAATACGGACCAGAAGATTTTGATAAAGCAAAAAAATGGCCGCTTTATCGCAAAGCCTACGAAGATGTACTAGAGCATTGTAGCCCTGAAATTCCTTGGATTATTGTTCCATCAGATAATAATTGGTATAAAGAATATATTATTATGAAAACTGTTGTGGAAACATTGGAAAGCCTAAATATGAAATACCCAAAAGCCGAAGTAGACTTTAATAGTGAAGAAGTACAGGCATTAATGGATAAATTTGGCAACAAAGATCATTGAGAAGATAGCGGTAAGATATTCAGAGTTTAGAAGGTTTTAAGGTTGAAAAAATGCAAAATTTTTAAATACTTATAAATTTAATAATAACGCATTTAAATACTAGTGTGTGTGTTTTTCCTAAAAAACAAAAACATGCTATCCTTTTGTAAAAACTTGATAACCAATTACTTAATCTAATTTTCTAACTTCTAATGTCTGATTTCTAAAATCTAACTTCTGATTTCTAAAATCTAAATAGCTGTTTTCATCAAAAATAAGCAGCATTTTTCCAAATTAGCACAATTTATTGTATTTTCGCCGTCAAAAACAGAAGAAAAATTAAAAATAAGTACTTAAATAGTGCTTAAACAATATTTTTTTTGATTAAAAAAACTAAAGGTCAATACTTTAGAACAAAATTGTGCACAATTAAATAGTGCTTGGCACTTAAATAATATTAAAACATACTTATGGCAGTTTTAGTAGGAAAACAATCCAAAGTGATTGTACAAGGATTCACTGGCACTGAAGGCTCTTTCCATGCTGGTCAAATGATAGAATATGGCACCAATGTAGTTGGAGGTGTTACGCCCAGCAAAGGCGGACAAATCCACTTAGGCCGCCCCGTTTTCAATACCGTTGACGAAGCCATAGCAGCAACAAACGCAGATGTATCCATCATTTTTGTACCACCTCGCTTTGCAGCAGATGCCATTATGGAAGCCGCTGCCGCTGGAATCAAAGTTATCATTGCAATTACAGAAGGGATTCCCGTTCAGGATATGGTAAAAGTGAAAGCGTTTTTGGAAGATTACGATTGTCGTTTAGTCGGACCAAACTGCCCAGGCGTAATGACACCGGGCGAGGCAAAAGTCGGTATTATGCCGGGCTTCATCCACAATCCCGGCAAAATTGGCATCGTTTCTCGCTCTGGCACACTCACTTACGAAGCTGTAGATCAGGTAACCAAAGCAGGTCTAGGTCAATCTACTTGCATCGGTATCGGAGGTGATCCAATTGTAGGCACTACCACTAAAGATGCCGTAGAATTACTGATGAATGACCCTGATACTGAGGGCATTATTATGATTGGAGAAATCGGCGGAAGCATGGAAGCAGATGCCGCTTACTGGATCAAAGAAAACGCTACTAAACCCGTTGTGGGCTTTATAGCAGGTCAAACAGCCCCTCCCGGCCGCCGAATGGGACACGCAGGCGCAATCGTTGGCGGTAAAGACGATACGGCTGCTGCTAAAATGGAAATTATGCGTCAGTGCGGTATCCACGTAGTCGAATCCCCTGCAATTATCGGTGCAACAATGGCAGAAGCCCTGAAAAAAACAACGGTAGGTTAGGGTAAATTACGAATTACGAATTATTAATTACGAACTGTGGATGCAAAGCCATAGAGATGTTACACGCAACGTCTATTAGATACAACATTTTTACAATTACAATTGTACCAGTCTCATATCTCCTGTCTAAAATCTTATGTCTCCTATGGGGCTGCCCCCTCTGTTTCGCAAAAAACGCTGTAGAGAGAGGACGTTAATCAAAAAAAATTGTAAAGACACAAAATCTTGCGTCTCCAAACAAGAAAAGCAAGCGTTTTTGCTCAATCATCGGGGTCGGGCTGCCCGTTGCAATTCACCTTTGCCAAAACGCTGTTCACTCTAAGCCTTGCTGATAGCTCTCTACGTTCCGCCCTCGCTCGGCTAAGGTTCACTAGCGTTTGGCTTTGGTTCATTTCCACTCGCATCCCTCAGCTTAGAGGTTGTCTTGATTTTCATTTTTTAAGCCAAAGGATGAAATCAAAACAACCTCTAAGAGCAAACCTTTCCCAAAACCCGAAACTTGAAATCAAAAACTCAAAACCACTCATATGCAATTGTTAAACCAAAAAGTAGCTTTGATTACTGGTGCAACAAGAGGTATTGGTAAAGGGATTGCTCAAAAATTTGCAGCGCAAGGAGCGAATGTTGCCTTTACTTATCATCGTTCTACCCAAAAAGCTGAAACATTAGTACAAGAACTAACACAATTAAATATAAAAGCAATTGCTTATCAATCTGATGCAGGAAACTTTGAAGCAACAGGTCATTTAATTCAAAAAGTCCTTCAAGATTTCGGAACAATTGATGTTTTAGTCAATAATGCAGGCATTACCCAAGATAATTTGCTGTTGAGAATGAACGAACAACAGTGGGACGCTGTTATAACTACCAATTTAAAATCCGTATTCAACCTGACCAAACAAGTGATGCGCCCAATGTTGAAAAAACGGTCAGGCAGCATCATCAATATGAGCTCAATAGTCGGGATACAAGGCAATGCAGGGCAGGCAAATTATGCGGCATCAAAAGCAGGCATCATTGGATTTAGCAAGTCCATTGCTAGGGAGGTTGGTTCGCGCAATATTCGTTGCAATGTCATAGCTCCCGGATTCATTCAAACAGATATGACCGATAAATTATCTGATGAAAAAAAAGCTCAATTTTTGCAACAAACTCCTGCTCAACGCTTTGGGTCAGTAGAAGAAGTCGCTAATGTCGCCCTATTTCTAGCCTCAGATTTGTCGAGCTATGTTTCAGGGCAAGTCATCAGCGTTTGCGGTGGAATGACTTAATTGCTTTTTGGCTATTTAGACTTTTGGCTATTTGGACTTTCAGACTTTTGGCTATTTAGACTTTTGGCTATTTAGACTTTTGGCTATTTGGACTTTTGGCTATTTGGACTTTCAGACTTTTGGCTATTTGGACTTTTGGCTATTTAGACTTTCAGACTTTTGGCTATTTAGACTTTTGGCTATTTGGACTTTCAGACTTTTGGCTATTTGGACTTTTGGCTATAATTTCTATTAGTTGAAAAGCTAAACATCTAAAAAGCTAAACGTCTAAAAAGCTAAACATCTAAAAGGCTAAAAAGCTAAACATCTAAATATCTAAAAAGCTAAATATCTAAAAGGCTAAAAAGCTAAACAGCCCAAAAATTAGTACATAGGATAAAATTTACATACATATTGGATGCTACATTAACATTTGAACAGTACCCTGTTTGGTACATTGGATTCTGTTTATTGGCAGGACTTATCTACGCTCTAGCACTGTATTTTAAAGATACAAGCTTTCGCGAAGCCACCACAAGACAGCGTTGGGCATTATTACCCCTATCCATTCTCCGTTTTTTAACCGTCAGTGCCATCACTTTTTTATTACTCACCCCACTTATCAAATCGCGATTCATTGAAGTAGTCAAACCACAAATTTTATTTGTACAAGACAATTCGCAATCCATGATGAAAGGTTTTGAAAATGTGGATAGTGCTATGTATATTAAAAAAGTGAACGCGTTTTTAGATGGTTTAAAAGAAGATTACGACATACGAACTTACAATTTTGGGGAGCAGTTGGAAGAAGGTTTAGAGTTTACTTTTGACGAAAAAACCACCAATATTACCCAACCCATAGAGGATATTTACAATAAATACAACAATCAAAATGTGGGGGCGGTCGTCCTAGCAACGGACGGCATTTACAATCAAGGCAGCAATCCCATTTACACCAATATTGCCTTAGAAGCTCCACTTTTTGCCATTGCCCTTGGCGACACAACTCCTCAAAGAGACGTTGTTTTAGAGCGTGTTTTACATAATAAAATTGCTTATTTGGGTGATAAGTTTACCATTCGTGTAGATGTATCTGCACAAAATAGCAAAGGCGCGACCACCGTTTTAAAGATTTTCAAAGGCGCGAAAAACAAAAATAAAGTCCACACCAAAAGCATCAAAATTGACAAGGAAAACTTTGTTAAAGGCTATGACGTAGTTTTGAAAGCAGACAAGCCCGGTATACAACAATACAACATCATATTAACCGAAATCAAAGACGAGGTAACGACCCACAACAATCGTCAGGAGATGTTTATTGATGTGGTAGATAGCCGACAAAAAATACTGATGCTTGCTGCTAGTCCACACCCCGATATTGCGGCCATCAAACATGCGATGGAGTTGAATCAGAACTATGAAATTACGGTCAAAATGTTGGCAACTTTTGATGGTTCAGCAAAGGGCTATGATTTGGTGGTATTACATGGTATTCCAGCTAAAGGAAAGGATTCACAAAGCTTTATTAATCAACTGAAAGTCAATAATATACCTTCCTTATTTATTGTTAGCACACAAACCGATGTGCCTGCATTGAATCAGTCGCAAAGTGTGATGTATATTAGCAATAGCAACAGCAGTTTCAATGATGTGAAAGCCGAGCCTTCAGGCAAAACCTTCAACCTTTTCAATATTGAGCCCAGTGTAATTAATTCGCTTTCTGATTTGCCACCTTTGTCCGTTCCTTTTGGCGAGTATGCGGCTTCTCCAACAACCCAAGTTTTATTAAAGCAAAAAATCGGTTCGGTCAGCACTCGGCATCCGCTATTGGTCATTGAGCAAGCAACGGGTTATAAGTCAGCGGTTTTTGCTGGTGAAGGGCTGTGGCGTTGGCGATTATACGATTACAAAACGGATGGTCGTCATGATGCTACAAATGAATTAATTTCCAAAGTAATACAATATTTATCTGTAAAAAATGATAAGCGGAAATTTCGCGTTAGTATGCCCAAGACCTTGTATTACGAAACAGAGCAAATTTCTTTTGATGCCGAGTTGTACAATGATAGTTATGAATTGATTAACGGACCAGAAGTAAACATTACTATTTACAACGAAACAGGGAAAGAATTTCCATTTGCTTTTTCCAAAACCTCAACCGCTTACACTCTCAACGCTGGCTTCTTTCCACCGGGGCGTTATACCTATAAAGCACGCACCGCTTTTAATGGCAAGGATTTTTCCGCAACAGGTAAATTTAGTGTCCTCAAAATTGAGTTGGAAACCCTACAAACCAGTGCCAATCATCAATCTCTACATACATTAACTGAACGTATGGGTGGCGATGTTTTTTATATCAATGATATGGATTCTTTACCTAGTCAAATTCGCAAAAAAGGAAATCCAGCCATTCAATATGCGAGCTACAAAACCAAACCATTGATTAATTTGCGCTGGCTATTTTTCTTTTTACTTGCTTTTTTAGCCATAGAATGGTTTGTTCGGAAGTTTATAGGTGGATATTAAAAACGTATTACTATGAAAAAACAAATTAGAACAGAAATAAATCAAATCATTGCAAAGCTTCCCGAAAATCAGTTGAAGCCAGTTTTGGAGTATTTGCGACAGCTTGAAAAAACAACAGATGAACAACTGGAAACAGCAACTTTGGTAAAGAAAATATTTGAAGAAGATGCTGAATTATTGAAAAAATTATAGAAAGATACAAATCCACAAATCATTGATCTACCATATAAATGAAGCCACAAAAAATCACTTTAAGTAAGTATACACAATTCAACAACTATTGGATTTGTTATAAATTATTGATAGTGATTAAATTATCTCGCGTCTTATGTCTTAAATCTTATGTCTAAGCACTTATACCCCAAAATAGCAGCTATTTGTCAACAACTGGAGAAAGAATATTCATTAATACCAGCAGAACGAAAAGAAAAGTTACTGTTATTAAGAGAATATATTTTTGAAAAAATAAAGGAAAAACAAAGGCCACAATTAACTGTTATTTGTACACATAATTCAAGGCGAAGCCATCTAGGGCAACTGTGGTTGGCAGTTGGGGCAGATTATTATGGAGTAAAAAATATACAAACATTTTCAGGAGGAACAGAAGCAACCGCTTTAAATAAAAGGGTAGTAGTAGCACTGCAAAAAAAAGGATTTGAAATAGATACAAAAGATAAAAATGCTAATCCAACTTACAACATCAAGTGGTCAGAGACGAGAACACCCTATCAAGCATTTTCTAAAAAATACAATGAAGCCCCTAATCCCCAAACAGGATTCGCTGCAATTATGGTTTGTTCAGAAGCCGATAAAGACTGTCCTGTTGTTACTGGCTGTGACTATCGAATTGCCTTACCCTTTGATGACCCTAAACATTTTGATGGAGCAGAATTAGAGCAATTTAAATACACCGAAGCAGTCAATCGAATTGGCAGAGAAATGTTGTTTGTGCTTTGTGGTTTGAAGGTTTTGGAGTTGGGAAGGTTATAAAGTTACAAGGTTTTAAAGTTTTTGTTTTTTTAATAAATTTAAAAATAAATACTTTTTGATTTGTTAATCAAGGTTATACAAAGCTTCAAGTAATTGTTATTGTTTTTATTAATGAAATTAAAGGCGAAAAGTCAATTTAGCTTCAAACTCTAATAAGATTGTAAGGCTTTGAAAGTTTTTATATATTCTAGAATCAAAAAATCTCACATCTCCTGTCTCCCATCTTAAATCTAAAAAAAACAACGATCATGGAAAACTTCGGAGAAAATTACTTAGAAAATATTCGCACTCTTTTTCGCTATTACAAGCTACTAGGAGACGGTGCATTAACTCAACTATCAGCGGAAAACATACACACCTGCCTCAACCCAGAATCTAACAGCATGGCGATTATTGTCAAGCATGTTAGCGGCAATATGCTATCGCGCTGGACGGATTTTTTAGCATCGGATGGAGAAAAAGAATGGCGCAATCGCGAGGGCGAATTTGAGGATACCATCAAAGACAAAGCAGACCTATTAGCCGTTTGGGAAAAAGGTTGGGCTTGTTTGTTCAACGCTATTGATCCGCTACAAAATGCTGATTTACAAAAGATTGCCTACATTCGCAATGAAGGCCACAGCGTAGTCGAAGCCATCAACCGACAGTTGGGACACTACAGTTATCACATCGGGCAAATGGTATTTTTAGCCAAATATTTTGCAGGTGATAATTGGCAATCTCTATCTATTGCAAAAGGAGATTCCCAAAAATTTAATGCCGAAAAATTTAGTCAAGATAAACAGCGCAAAAACTTTGTTTAAGTAACGAATAAATAATAACCTGAACATTTAGGCGATGATCTTTTGAGCCAATACTTCGTCAAAAATACTCGCCGTAGCTATGGCTATGACTGCGTTTTTTTCCTTGTCTTGTCACAAAATCTCTATCTCTAAATTATACAACTTATTTTTTAATCATTACTAAATTTTGGAAACTTCTTTAGAATATATATTGACAAATTCTTATAAGGATGGCACACTCGAATATATGAACAATCATCCTAGCGAATTTGACGAACTGCTACAACTAGCTACATCAGATAAGCAACCTTATTCGTGGCGAGCCGCTTGGCTATTATCCAACTGTATGCTTGATAATGATAGGCGTGTGAAACCGTATGTTGCAGAAATTGCGAATATTTTGGATAAAGTAAGAGATAGCCAAAAGCGAGACTTGCTCAAGGTGCTTTGTAAAATGGATATAGATGAAGAATGTGAAGGAATTTTATTTGATATTTGTGTTGATATTTGGTGTAAATTAGATAAAATGCCATCTGTTAGAGCTAATGCATTTAAACTTATTCTACAAATAACAAAGAAAAATCCGGGATTATACAATGAGGTCATTTTGCTTGCAGACGACCAATATATCAATACGCTTTCTGGTGGAATTAGAAACTCTGTTCGTAAGTGGATAAGAAAACTTAAATCGGAGTTGGGATAAAGAAATGAGAATATTTCAGATTTTACTGATTGATTTTTTTTTTAAGTGATTTCTATAATGACAGCTTTAGCTGTTATAGTTTTCGTAAAGGTTAGATAATCAGTGATTTATGTATGTCTAAGGCTGGAAAGTATTTGCTGATTTTTAGAAACTAAATAGTCCAAAGGCTAAATATCTAAATAGACATTTTAAGAAAAAAAGTATTAGTGAAAAAAAAGCTATATGCCCATTATTTCAAAGGAGCAATTCAACAAATCAAAATTGATAAATACATGCATATCCAAGCAAAACTACCAAGAATAGGCACTAGTATTTTTACGGTCATGTCCAAGATGGCAAAGGAATACAATGCCATTAATTTATCGCAAGGTTTCCCTAATTTTGATACGGCAAATGAACTGAAACAATTGGTTACCAAGTATATGCGAGAGGGACATAATCAGTATGCACCCATGCAGGGCGTAGCTTCTTTACGCGCACGATTAGCAGATAAAGCCTTTTCCTTATATGGCACATTGGTAGATGCGGACAGCGAAATCACCATTACGGCAGGCGCAACACAAGCGATTTACACTGCCATTTCGGCCTTTGTAAAGGAAGGGGAGGAGGTCATTATTTTCGAGCCAGCCTACGATTCCTATGCCCCTTCGATTTTACTCAATGGTGCGCGTCCAAAATATGTGCAACTCGAAGCTCCTGACTACAAAATTCCGTGGGACAAAGTACGATGGATGATTAATTCACGCACTCGCATGATGATATTAAACAGTCCACACAACCCAACAGGTACAATTTTAACCGCCGAAGATATTGAAGAATTAAAAAAAGTAGTGGCTAATACGGATGTTTTGCTATTAAGTGATGAAGTATACGAGCATATTGTATTTGA
The DNA here is from genome assembly GCA_020631155.1 of Bacteroidota bacterium. Classification (GTDB taxonomy): domain Bacteria; phylum Bacteroidota; class Bacteroidia; order Chitinophagales; family UBA2359; genus JAHDHV01. The sequence goes on from JAHDHV010000028.1 coordinate 19,635, forward strand.
TAGCAAGCAACACGAAAGTTTTTTGCGACATCCCGAATTATGGAAACGCAGTTTGATCACTTATTCCTTTGGAAAAACTTATCATAGTACAGGTTGGAAAATTGGCTACTGTATGGCACCCGATAAACTGATGCAAGAATTTAGAAGAGCGCATCAATTTATTGTTTTTTCTGTTAATACGCCCATGCAATATGCCCTTGCCGATTATTTAAAGGAGGAATCAAAATATTTGAACCTCAGTGATTTTTACCAAAAAAAGCGCGATTATTTTCTTTCCCTAATCGAAGGCAGCCGTTTTCAATGGACACCAACCAGTGGTTCCTACTTCCAACTCTTAGACTATTCCGCCATTACTGATGAAAAAGACACCGCCTTCGCCGAGCGATTAACCAAAGAGCTTGGTGTTGCCTCTATTCCAATATCTGTGTTTTATAACAAAGGGCTTGATCAAAAAATGTTGCGTTTTTGTTTTGCCAAAACGGATGAAACCTTAGAGCAAGCGGCGGAATTGTTGAGGAAGGTGTAGGTGGTTTGGGTTGTGGGTTGTGGGTTGTGGGTTTTTGGTTTGGGGTTGTATGTGAGAAGAAATTTTGGTATCTTTGAATGAGCATTTTTTTCTTTCCAGTAGAATAAGGATTGAAACTAAGATTCATTTGTTTGCAGCTCCTTTTACCCATCCAAAATAATAAGGTTTGAACTGTGAACAGTTAGTTGAAATCACTCTAGAACTTACTTAGAGTGATTTTTTTTGCCTTGAAATGACATTTTTTTTAAGTAAATTATTTTTTTTCATCAATTGTATAGTTGTGATTATGAAGTGTTTGCGCTTTCTGTTTGTTTGATTTAAGTTGTTTTATAAGAATCATTATTTTGGAGGGAAAAAAAATGAAGGAAACTTTTTTAGCTTTGTAATTGTATTTTTATTAACAATGCTTGAAAAGCAATTATAGAATTGTATAAATACAATAGATATGAACAAAGATTTACTTAAATCTAATCACGAAGATAAGGAAAAAAAATCGTATTCAAAAGAGGGATGTGCTATTGTTTATAAGGAGTTATCTATAAATAATGCAAGCACAGAAGCATTTAAAGCAATGCCAGAAATTATAAAAGCAATAGATGGCAAATCTCACGGTACCAATAGCTCCGAGCCGAACTATCCTAAGAAAATATTTAGATTGACTTTTCTGCGAACATTTATAGGATGGTTTCAAACAGCCTTCCATTGGGTGGGGGAGCTATTATCTAAATAAAAATTTAACTTTTCGTTGGTTTTATTCGCCAATTGAGAAGTTTTTTCGGGGCATTGAGAGATTTTTAGAAAAGTTAATACTATTATTTTTTGTTTTTTTCTAAAGAAAATATAGTTTTGTGTTTGAAAAGCTTGACTATCTATTTACAAAGAGATAAGTAAAATTAATTATTTTATGCAAGATACAGCTATTGTAGAAATAGGGAAAATAAAAGGAACTATAAGGGAAAAGCTGCATGAGAACTACATAGAAAATATGTTCCCAAAGGAAGATAATTTTGATATGATTTTGGCGGTTTTTTCCTTGTCAAAAAAAGAAGAGGAATGGGTTTGTACTTTTAAAGGAATAGATGCAAGTATTTGTAACAGTAATAATTACCTTCAATTTGCTTATCGAAAAGGTTCTGCTAGGGGAGGAGATATTACTTTTACAACTAAATTTGGGGATATGGATAAAAAATTCAAGGTTTTTTATCCTAAAAAAGTGAATGATGTCATTGCTTTTTGTAAAAAAAACAACAATCAAAAAGACTTAGCAATATTTACTGCGCTCAAACATTTTTTGGAACAGGAGCAGGAAATGGTTAAGGCGCAATTAGTAACTACTTACAATGAATTGTCTAAGCCTCAACAGATGAAATCAGGCTTTAGCGTTCGCTTTGATATAGTTGATGGAAACCAGAAATCAGAAAAATATGTGAATGATTTTGAGGTTTTTCAAGAGCTAGTTTATAAGGCAGGTACAGAGGGGAAATCTAATAAATACAAAGTAAATTCTGAAGGCAAGAATGAATTGTGTTCTATTTGTTACGAAAATAAACCCCAATTACACGGTTTTGGTTCTCCTTTTAAGTATGCTACAGTAGATAAAGTAGGCATGGTGAGTGGCTTTTTTAAACAAAAAAACAATTGGAAAAATTATCCTATTTGCCCTGATTGTGCCTTGCATTTTGAGATGGGAAAAAATTACATCACTCAAGAAATGCAACGGTATTTTTATGGGAAAAGCTATTATTTAGTTCCCCAACCAATTATTAAAGATGCAACGATCTTGAAGAAAGCCCTTAGTGCATTGAGTGAGGTGAAATATACGGCTAGTGAAGGTGAAAAAATAGAGAATAAGGAGGAGTTCATTATGCGTAAGATTGGCCAACGATATGGTGATAACAATCAGTTTACCTTGAACTTGCTCTTTTTTGAAGAAAATCAAACGACCAAAGCGATTAAGATAAAGTTGATGTTGGAGGAAATACTCCCTTCTCGTTTTCGACAATTATTTGTAACAGTTCCCAAAAAAATAAATGCTCATTCACTTTATAAAGGTGGGATGATGCAGAAAAAAGAAAGAACGGACTTAACCTTTAGTTTTGCTATTCTACGTACTTTTTTTGAAGACGATTTTTACCACATTGTACAAACCGTATTTTTGGGATTACCTATTTCCAAAGAGGTACTGTACAGTCGATTTATGAAAAAAATTAGAGCTATTTATAAAAAGCGTGGCTTGAAGGACATTGTTAAATACCCTTCTTATAATATTTATTATTATAACAAACAAGCAGAAGTTAGTTGGAGTTCGAGCCTAGTAAAAATGGCTCATTTAACCCTTGCCTATCTCGTTGAATTAGGCATTATTGAACAAGTAAATAACCACCATACAAAAACGAGTATTCCTATGACTGAACAAGAAGTAGACGAAAAGCAACAGACAAGTGAGAAGAAAAAATCATTTGATTCAAAAGCATTTAAGGATTTTTTGCAGGAAAATTCTGATTTTTTAAATGAAGATTATAAAAAAGGAATTTTTGCGGTAGGCGTTTTAGTACGCTTTCTATTGAATATTCAGAGTGCTAATTTAGATGGAAATATGCCTTTTGAAAAGAAACTAAAAGGCTATAACTTTGATAAAAGTGCTTTAATGAGGATACACAATCAGGCTTTAGATAAGTTGAGGCAGTATGGGCGTAAATATAAGATTGCCAGTAAACAAACAGAACTTCATACAGAGCTAAGAGAAATGATTGGTAAATATTATACAGTGAATATTCATAAACTTACTCCACTCTCCAATAATGAAATATCTTTTTATTTTGTAGCAGGATTGGAGCTTGGCAATAAATTTAAATCTAAAAAAGAAAATAATAAAACGAATAAATAACAATACAAACTATGTCAGACATTATTAAACACAGAACAGAACTACTATTTCTCTATGAAATAGAAAACGCAAATCCTAATGGTGATCCTCTGGATGAAAACCGCCCTCGTTTTGATACCGAAGATAGTAAAGCCTTAGTCAGTGATGTGCGCCTCAAAAGAAGTATTCGAGACTATTGGTTTGAGTACAAAGGCCATAATGGTAGCAATGGAACAGATATTTTTGTGCGAGAAACAAAGTATGAGGACAAGGGAAAGGAAAGTGTGAAAAGTGGAAAAAGACGGGCATTAGATTTTAAAAAAGATGCAAAAACGTCTAAGGAAGATTTTACGCAAAATATTTTAAATCAATGCATTGACATTCGGGTATTTGGGGGAGTACTGCCGCTAGACAAAGATTCGATTACTTTTACTGGACCTACTCAGTTTCAAATGGGAAAATCAATTAATCAAACAGAAGTAGTTGAGGAACAAGGTACAGGTGCATTTGCTTCCGCTGATGGCAAAGGGCAAGCAACTTTTAGAACAGAATATAAATTGCCTTATGCGTTAATTGGCTTCAATGGTATTATCAATGAAAAGGCGGCCAAGTATTCTAATATGACCGAAGGCGACAAAAAAATGTTGGTAGAAGGTATCTGGGAAGGCACTAAAAATCTGATTTCAAGGTCTAAGTTTGGACAAACGCCGCTTCTATTGTTGAGTGTCAATTATAAACAATCATTTTATATTGGTAACCTTCGTCAACGCCTGAAAATGGTCACTAATGAGGAAATGACCGATTTAAAAGTGAGAGGAACACATCATTTTAAGCTAGATATGACCGATGTTATCAATGAATTGAAAGCACATAAAGACAAAATTGATTCTATTGATGTGCAGATTGATAGTCGTTTGAAGTTGACTTGTAATCAGAAAGACCTTACCATCACAACAGGAAAATTGGATTTAGATGCCATCTAAAAAAGTACTTATTTTTGATATATCGGGGGAGTATGGACATTTTCGCAAGTTCAATACAACATCCTCTCCCTTAACTTATTCGATTCCTACTCGCCCTGCTATTGTGGGCATATTAGGAGCTATCTTAGGCATTGAGCGTGAGATAGCTCCTAATATTTATCGGACGGGAGTAGTCCCTGTCAATGAGTTATTTAACAAAGCGGAGTCGGATATAGCAGTGCAAATTATTGATCCGATTAAAAAAACAAACATTGGCTTTAATTTACTGAATACTGCTAAAGGGCCAACTTCTTTTTTCAATATTTTTAATCGAACACAAATTGAATTTGAGCTATTAAAAGACCCTAAGTTTCGCATTTTTGTGACGCATGAAAATGAAACATTGTTTAATGAGCTGGTTGCAAGAGTAGAAGCTGTTAATCATCATTTTACACCCTATTTAGGATTAGCTCAGTTTACGGCAATTGTGCGGTTTCAAGCTGTCACAGATTGTAGAGAGCGACATTCAGACAATGGCTATATTCCTATTTGTACAGCAGTGAATCTAACACAAATTGCTGAAAAAGAACCCATTCAATTTGAGTTTGGAAATGAACAGAGGCAATTGTTTTATGCTACGGATACCATTCCAATAGTAATGCAAAGAGATAGAATTATCAAAGAATATGGTGAGGTCTTGATTGAACGAAAAGGCCATCCCATATTGGTAAAAGCAAAAACTTTTTATACTGTTAATGAAAAAGATAATATTTTATTTTTATGAGTCCTATATACTCACATCCTGAAATACCACTTATTAAACACCTGAAAGAAGTGGCTAAAAATGCTACAACTGTTATTGAAAATAGTCGGTTAAATTTAACGATTGATAAAGGTATTGTGCAAGATTTGGCCTACATTGCTACTGCGGTTCACGATATTGGTAAAGCAACAAAGAATTTTCAAATTTATCTAGAGTCAGAAGGGGAAAAAGTCATCAAGCCCAAGCATCATGCTATGATTTCTGCTTTTGTCGCTAAAAGTATTGCTGAAAGATATTTATCTGCAACTGACCTAAAGGATTTTGACAAAGTATTTCTGCCCTATTTGCTATTTACGGCAGTCAAAAGACATCATGGCAATTTAGAAAACTTTGATGATGAGTTGAATAATACCAATTTTGATGATTTGCAAAAGCAAATTGATAATTTTTATGATGCGGAAACACAGGAGATTTTAAGTACGCTTTTGGTTAATGTAAATGTACAATTGGATTGGACTGTGTTTAAGGCATACATAAAAAAGAAAGAATTTAAGATTGAGTTAGAAGATTTTTATGAAGAAGAATTTAAGGAAACTTTTCATGACTTATCAGCACAAAAAAGAGCATCCTATTTTTATCTACATCAATTATTTTATGCTACTTTGCTTTATAGTGATAAAAAAGATGTGATTTTAAAGAAGCAAATACTTAAAAAAAATGAGTTTAATTTTTTAGCGATACAAAATTTTCGAGAAAAAGAAGGTTTTAACAATCCTACAAAAGAGATTGACCGTCAGAAAAATAAAGCTTATTTTGAAGGACTGAAGAACCTGGAAACCGTGTTTGATATTGAACAACATTTATACTCGATTACTTTGCCTACTGGCTTGGGAAAAACAATCACTTCCTTAGCTATTGCCATGAAAATGAAGGAGTTATTGAGTGAATATCAACAGCAAGCGAAAATTATCATCACCATACCTTTTACCTCTATTATTGATCAAAATTATCAAGTTTTTGAGGATATATTTCACAAACCAACCTCTGATATTTTACTCAAACATCACCATTTAAGTGATCCTATTTACAAAATGGACGATGATGATATGACGGATTTAAAAAAGAGTAAATTTTTAATAGAAACTTGGCAGTCTGAGATTGTTGTCACAACTTTTGTGCAGTTATTAGAAACGATTTTTACAAATGACAAAGGGAAGTTGTTGAAATTTCCTAATCTCACCAATGCCATCATTATTTTGGATGAAGTTCAACAAATCCAATATAAATACTGGCCATTAATTCGTCAATTGTTTAAAACATTGGGTAAACAGTTTAACTGTTATTTTATACTGATGTCTGCTACACAACCTTTGATTTTTGAACCTGAAAAAGAAATCACAGAACTCATTCCCAATTATCAGCAATATTTTAAGCTTCCTTTTCTGAATCGAACAAAAATTATTAACCACACAAAAACGAAAATTTCCTTTGATGATTTTACAGAAACAGTTGTGAACTATCATCAAACACATCCTAAAAAAAGCATTTTAGTCATTCTCAATACAAAGAAGATTACCAAAAAGTGTTTTCAAGATATAGAAAAACGTATTCCAAAAGAACAAGCAAATCTATATTTTTTAACTACTTTATTAACGCCTTTTGAGCGAAAACAAATCATTAAAAAAATAAAAGCTAGTACTAAAAAAAGAATAGAAAATCCAGATCCAAAAGATTTGCCAGATATTATTGTGTCCACACAGTTAATTGAGGCAGGCGTTGATATTTCTGTAGATACTGTTTTTAGAAATATTGCACCGATTGATTCCATCATTCAGGCAGCTGGCCGAGCTAACCGTTATAATGAAAATCCAGAAAGGAGAAGTGAAATTCATTTGTATGATATTGACGATTTATCGAAAGGGACAACTACAGTTTATGGAAAAATCTTGATCTCGAAAACGAGGAATGTGCTTAAAAATATTGTTGAAATAGAAGAAAAAGATTATTTACAATTGATTGATGCTTATTTTCAAGAGGTAAAAAGACAAGCAGATAATATTAAGTCTAAGGAACTGGAGTATTTGAGAAAGTTGCAATTTAAATGTATTGGCGAATTTAAAGTGATAGCAGAAAGGGATACGGAATCAGTCTTTGTACAACTAAATGATGCAGCAGTTAAAGTTTGGAATCAGTATAAGGAAATTTATGAAAATGAGAAAATTGATCTTTTTAAAAAACGAGAAGCATTCTCCAAGATAAAGGCGCAGTTCTACGATTTTGTGATCAATGTTCCAGTTAAATGCAGACATGGACAAAAAGGTATTGGTTTCGATGGAAGTGAAAAAACTGATCTGAATTTTTATCTATGGACAAAAGATAGCAAATCGGAATCGTATCAATATGACCCCGAAAACTTTAGAAAAAATATAGGCTATCAGTATATGGATAAGAGTTCTATGTTTTTTTAGAAAAAAAAAAACAAAACCACAAAACCACAAAACCACAAAACCCCAAACCCAAAACTCACAACCAAAAACCACCCATGCTCACAAACCCACAACAAAAAAACACCAACTACCAACGTCTTTCAAAGCGATATAACAAGCCTCAGATACAAACAAAAGACAGCATCCACCATTTGCAATTGCAATTTCCAGAAATCAAACTGCCCGTGCGTGCTGCCAAAGATTTGAGAGGCTATTTTGGTACAATGTTTCAAGACCATTCCACCCTTCTGCACAACCATTTTGAGGACGGAAACCCCATCTACCGCTACCCACAGGTACAGTATAAAGTTATAAAAGGAATTCCAACCCTGATCGGACTCCAAGACGGTGCAAGACTGCTGATGAAGCTATTTTTACAAATCCAACAACTGAATATTCAAGGTGTGATTTACCCTGTGCTCAATAAAAACATTAATAGTTGGAATACTGAAATTGGCGTTTATAATGAGCTCTATGAATATCGCTTTCAAGCGCTCTGGATGCCCCTCAATAAAGATAATTATCAACGCTATAGAGCAGCTCGAAACTGGGAGGAAAAAAGGGGGATTTTGACCGAAGTACTCACCGGCAATATCATCAGTTTTTTTAAGGGAGTGAGTTATACTGTTAGAGCCGATATTATGTTGATGCCGAATGTGGAGCAGCACGCAACACACTTCAAAGGGCGAAAAATGGTCGCTTTTAAGGGAGGATTTACGACAAATGCTCTATTGCCAAATTACATCGGACTGGGAAAAGCCGTAGCTAGAGGGTTTGGAACAATTGTTCGCGTTTAATATTTGCTTAGATAGGAGATGTGAGATGTAAGTACTACACAATAATTAAACGGGACTCTTTGTTTGATTAAAATAATGAACGTCAATACTTTAGAACAAAATTGTGCACAATTAATTAGTGCTTGGCACTTAATATTTTGTGTAAATTTTTTATTTCCAAATTATTGGAGTGTAAATTAGAGAGTGATTTGATATTTTTATTAAAAAAAAAAAAATAATCTTTGCTTTCGCTGGTTTCAAAGTAATAGAATGATAAAAGTGTGGCATTTGTATTTGATTGATTACAATGCACTTATGCTGCTAAATAGGGTGCGACCCTGCTAGGGTCGTGTAATTAGATTAAATATTTAGCTAACATACTTTGACCGCTCTGCGGTCATTAGGCAATAAATGACCCTAGCAGGGTCAAAGTATGTTAGGAAAAAGTGAAGCTGTGTTCTTTGACCCCAGCGGGGTCACACTTTTTTAGGCTTAGATAATTCTTATAAGTGTTTGATAGTCAAAAGGTTTTGTTGGATATATTTTAGTTTTGTTAAAACTTTTTTTCTCAATAAAAAAATTGAGTGTGTCAAGAAAATAATAATTTTATATAATTGCTATTTACTTTAATCTTGCAAATTGTTGTTTTACCCATGTTTTTTCCTTTTTTCTTAACGCAAAAACTTTCAATGTTGCTACTTAAAGCCAATAAAAAAAGGATATTATATTTTTTCAAAAGGGTACATAAAAGTCATCATTTTTTCGTAAAGCAGATTCATGAATCTGCTTTATGAAAAAGAAGCGCAGGCAGGTCAAAAATCGGTAGCAAAGCGCAGGCCTGAAGCGTGGGAACGATATTTTTGACAAGCGTTTTTGCTTACTTTTTGGGCGACTGCAAAAAGTAAGTCGCCGAAGGCAATCGTGGAGTTATCAGACACTTTTTCGGCGAGGGTTTCAGTAGTATTTAAACCTATTTACCCCTAAACAAAGCAAATTAACACCCCAAAAAACTACTTCTTTAATTTGTGTACCCTTTTGAATTTTTTCTTAACGCAAAAACTTTCAATGTTGCTACTTAAAGCCAATAAAAAAAGGATATTATATTTTTTCAAAAGGGCACACAAAAGTTATCCGTTTTTTTTCGGATTCATGAATCTGCTTTATGAAAAAGAA
>JAHDHV010000444.1 GCA_020631155.1 Bacteroidota bacterium
GAGTGAAGGTCTATTTAAAAAATATTTTGTCATTCCCTAAATTCTTGACACACTCTAATCAATTGATTACTAAAACTCAAAGTTCTATACCAAAAACAGGATAAAAGCAAAAGTTGTTAAATTTTTTATTTGTTTTTATCAGTATAGCCAAAGGCTACGAATTTAGTTCGGAGCGAGGCAGAGCCTCACAGCTGTTAAGTTACAGGGGCGAGGTTCCGCCTCGCGCCGAACCAAACCTATTAGGCTCTGCCTATAAAAAAATACGATTCTAATCTGTTTTTAGTATAAATAATCTTAAAATAAGTGCTTGTTTAAGTTTGTAAAGTTATTGTTTTATGACAAAAGGCTGTAAAAAGTATGCCATAAATCATGTGTTTTTTATCATTATTCAACAATTGTTGGAGAAAAAAGGTTGTGATTTAATTACGAATTAGAAATTACTCGTTCCAAATTGATTTTTTAAATTACAAATCCCTATAGAAATGCAGGGTTTTGCGCTTCTACAATTGAATCACTACTTTTTCATATTTCTTCACGCTTCCCATTGTTATTTCTAATAAATAAATGCCTGTTGGCAAATGGTTAAGGGAAATGATTTCGCTAAATGGGCTGTTTTTGGGTGAAAAATTTTGTTGGAAAATAGCTTTGCCTGTTGTGTTGAAAATAGATAGTTGCGTATTTTCTGTTGTCATTTCATTCCATTCTACCAAAAACTTCCCTTGATTGGGATTCGGAAAGATGTTGACTGTTTGTGTAGCAATATCTGTTACTCCTACACAATTTTTGACAGGTGTTTCAACAGCAATTCGCTCATTGGTACAACTGTAATCGGCTTTCTTTATTTCCCAATTATAAAAAAAGTAATAGTAAAAAAAGCCCCCTACCGGATCGTCTAAGCTAGAGCCTTTGATAGTCAGGAGTTTATCTACTCCATAAGGATAGTTAACCTTGCTATTGTTGCGTTCTAAATAAGGAAATTCGGCAGCGGCCAATTGGAAATTCTCCCCTTTAGGCACATCAAAATCTAGGGTAATTCGGCTCTCTCCTACTGGAATATTTACTTTTTTTTCTTGTAATACTGTTTTTGTTGAATCGCGAAATTGTATTAAACGCTCGCCTTCGGTATCTGAATATACTTTTACAGATAATAAAGTAAAAGGCTCATGAGCATCAAAAATAAGGTAAGCATTAAAATTTGGATTCGGCACGGTGCTATTGCCAAATTTATTATCCTGTGGTTCAGCACTGTATGTTTCTCCTTCAAATATTTCCTCTTGTACTACATAGTAGGTGTAGGGAGCATTAAGCATAGGTGTTTCAAAAGTATTGCCCTCAAAAATAGGGTAGGAAGATATACCATCATACCAGAAAAAAGTACTTTGTTCATCTCCTGTACTAATATTTAAAGTTACTTGATTGGGCGTACAAAGAGTATCTGAAACGCTAATTTCTAGGGGGCTAAACTCATAGTAGGTAATATCAACCACAGAGGAAGTCACTGTTTGACAGGGCGTTATCACCTCAACGCTATACGCCCCTGCTTCGGTGACCGTAATACTTTGTGTTGTCTCTCCTGTTGACCATTTAAAAGCAGTACCAGCCTCTGCCGATAAAACTAAGGTATCTCCTTTACAAATCCTACGATTTCCACTGACGCGAATAATTTCATCAGGCTCATATTGTTGTTTACTTAAAGTAATTGGAATAACAAGTGTGTTATTGTCCTCGTTGGATTCTTCAAAATGATTTAATGGATCAGCTACCACTACAAGGTAGTAATCGCCATTACATACTGTATCGGGAATTTGGATGTCCATATCATCTAGCCAATAATCGTAAATATCGGAATAGCCGACTGAAATCCCTTGTTCAATATAGTTGCAAGTAAATTGCCCCCCACCGAGTTGAAAGTTGGGTAAATCGTTGTTTTTCAATACTTTTCCTGTAGTATCCACACAATGCCCATCGTAATCATCACAAGTACCTGAATCGCGGAGGCAAAAGCCAATTTTTCGCCCTTCTGCCACCACTGGCCAGTCTGTAGGGTCACTCCCCTCCCCTTTTGAGCGAATCGAAAAGGCGCACCAATCGTTCACATGCATATGAGCGTGTGTAGGGTGATACGCCATTGCTCCTGCCCATCGCTCTGTTACTGTTAGGTTTTCCTCACCTGATTTTTGGTAAATAATTTGTCGGATAAGTTGTTGTGATGTTTCCTCATCTGGGCAGAATACCAAATCATCAGTGGTAAAAATGGTGTCTGTTCCGCAGATATAATAATTGGTTGCTTTGATGTGAAGTGGACCATAACCAATATTCGGAGTAGATACCGTAATGCGTAATTCGCCTCGTTTTTCTACATTCTGAGTTGAGTCTAATAAAGGACTTTCTGCAATGACAATATCGGGTAATAATGCACAATTATCTGAGCCATCAGCACAAATACAGGCTCCGCCATTGGTTACACTACAGGCAAGTAAAGTGAAAGGGCAGCTTAACAAAAAGAGTAATAGAAGTACCGTTTTAAATAGTTGTTTCATGAGAGTGTGAATTAATTACGAATTATCAATTACGAATTACTCGTTCCGAATTTTAAATTATGGATTCTGTCTTTAAAAGACAAAAATATTTGCGATATTTGGAGACGAAGGTTTTTAATTAAATATTTAACTATGTGGACAGAAGAAAATAATAAATTGACGAGACATTTTAAATTTGCCAATTTTGTGGAAGCGTTTGCTTTTCTAACAAAAGTCGCCATTCTAGCAGAAAAACACAATCATCATCCTGAGATTTACAATGTTTACAGTAAGGTTACCATACATTTAAACACGCATGAAGCGGGTAATATTGTTACAGAAAAAGACCGTCAATTAGCTGCTGCTATTGATGGAGTTGTTTGATTTAAATGGTTAGTAGTAAATTTATCTCAAGTCTCCTGTTTCAAATCTTAGGTCTAAATACTTGCACAAAAAAAGGCGATGTAACAGGAGTACATCGCCAAATAAAAACATCTTTCATAATTGTGTGTGTATTATTCTACCGCATTTTCCTCATTGACTGTAGCGGTTTCGGCGGTTGTAGGCTCTGCCGTTGTATTATCATTTCCTTCGGCGGTTGTTTCTACATTGCCATTTGTTTCGGTGCTTGCCTCCTCTGTTGATGTAACAGGCGTTTCAACTTTTGGTTTATTACTTGCACTTCTTAACATTCGCAACTGATTTTTCAAATCGGCTACCTCTCTTCGCAATTTGTTGATTTTATCTTCAATATTCTTTTTCAGTGGGTTTGATTTATTAGAAGATTTGAAGAAACCCAAATTATTTTGGTATTGCATAATATCGTTTTGCAAGCGTTCAATTTTTTCTTGCACAATATTTTGCTCTCTATTAATCAACTGTTTGGCGTTATCTGCCTGCGATAAATTCTCAATTCTATTTTTGAAACGCATGTTCATTCGCTCCTCGCGATTTACTTTAAGCGCATCGTATTTAGCATCAAGGGCAGTGTTATAAGCTTTGTAAATGCGGTCTTTATCGGCAAGTGGAACATAGCCAAGTCCACTCCAACGAGTAGAAAACTCTTTTAATTTTTGGAAATCACCGCTTACATTTTCTGAAGGCTCAAAAGCATTAATTTCTGCAATAAGGGCTTCCTTTTGCACTAAATTTTCTGCTTCTACCTCACCAATATTGGCAAAAAAGGCTTTTTTAGCATTAAAAAACGCATCGCAGGCGGTTCTAAAACGCTCCCACAATTTATTTTCCACATCTCTTGGGGCGGGTCCGGTATTTTTCCAGTCCTTCTGCAATTTGATGAGGTAATCTGTAGTTTTACGCCAATCGGTGCTGTCTTGTACTTCTTCAGCTTTTTGGCAAAACTCCTCTTTTTTCGCTTTATTCTCAACTCGTTGTGTGTCTAAGTTGTCGAAGAAATGACGTTTTGCGTTGAAAAATTTATCACAAAGATTTCTAAAAACCTGCCAAATTTTTTCATTTTCTTCGGAAAAGCCAATGCCTTTCCAAGTTTCTTGAATACTTAAAATTTTATCGGTTTTTTCTTGCCAGCTTTTAATAGATACATTGCCTTCTTCGGGTGGAAGCAATGCTTGTACTTGCTCGCAAAGGTCAATTTTCGTTTTTAAATTTTCTCGTTGCTCCTCACGTCTACCTTCATAGAAGCCTTTGATTTTGCCGTAAATATCGTCAGCGGCAGTACGGAAACGCTCAAATACTTCATCGCGTTTTTCCCAAGTAACGGGGCCGATTTCGTTCCACTCGGCTTGATATTTACGCATCAAAGAAGCCATTTTTTCGACAGATTCTAAAGCACGTAACTGCTCTATTTGCTCTAATAAAGCGAGTTTAGCGGTTAAGTTACGGTCATGTTCCATATCGCGTAACTGATTGCTAATCTTTTTGTTGTAAAAGAAAATATCTATTTGATGGCTGTATTGTGATTGTAATTTTGTGGCTTCATCGCCAAAGGTTTTGCCTAGATCGTTCCATTTTTTTTGAAGCTCTCGCACCTGCTGAAAAGTTTCATTACTTTGTTCGCCTTTTTCCACAACTTCTATTAGTCCTTTTAACAGTTCTCGCTTCTGTTCTAACCTACGGGCATTTTCTTCCTCTCTCCGCTTGCGTTCCTCTGCACGACGAGCAGCGATTTCGGCTCTTTGTTGCTGCCATGCTTCCTTTTTCTCGCCATAAGTGTTCATCATTTCATCAAAGCGGACTTCTTCTGGAAGTTTAGGTGCGACAAATTCTTCTTCATTGCCGCCGCCTTTAACAAATTCTTGTCGCAATTCAAAGTGATGTCTTCGGACAATTTTTCTAAAATCTTGGATAATAGGACGAATATCGTTACGTATGACTACAAAATCGTCTTGTTTTAACAATTCTTCTAGCCTTGCAAGTACACTTTCCATGAATCAATCATTAATTAATTAAGATGAAGTTATTGTCTT
>JAHDHV010000445.1 GCA_020631155.1 Bacteroidota bacterium
ATGCATTACGTCCTTACTATTTTATCAAGTAAAAAAGAAAAAAACGTAGGGAAAGAGAAACTTTTAAAGGCTAAGAGCAATAGTTGTTATATGAAATCCCTCTTTTTCTGACACACTCGTCAAGTTATATTAGCTATCTCCAATCTCACGTCTCCTGTCTTATATCTCAAAACTAAAAACAAAGATAGGAGATGTGTTTTGTAATCTATTAAAATTCCAAAAAAAATATCCAGAAAATTTGTGAACGTGCTGTGTTATTTGAGTAAAAAAGATAACTTTTGTTATTTTAATGTGTTTTTTTTGTATTTGTTATTTTGTTTTTGTTAATGGTTTGTGTATTTTTTTAATGTTTATTTTTTGAATTGAACCAAAAAAAAGCCTCTTTGGAATTGTAAGATTAAAAGGTTTTTTATTATGGGTAATGTGTATTTTGCCTTATATTTGTAATGTAATTAAAAAGAAAGTTAAAATTATAGTTTGTGAATTAATTGCTGATAGTTTTTTAAAAGGTTACTTAGCTATTGTTTGCCTACCACCTTTTTGTTGTGGTAGGTTTTTTTGTGCCCTTTATTGATTATTTCCGCATCATTAAGCGTTTATTTATTACTGCATTACTAAGCATTTGTGATTATCCTTTTTCCTTCCCATAAAAATCTCCCATTTTCATTAAACTAAAACTCACTTTTGCAACTCCAATAGAGAATTTGTTGTTGAGTTTGATAGAGAAATTTTATTTTGCCAGTTGCCATAAAATAAATATTAAATTTAATGCAAATTTCTGATAATGAACCACTTGTTTCCAACCATAAATGTCAATTCTTGCGTCTAAGACTTATATGACGTGAAAACTACAGAAATCTGGTTAAAAAATAATAAGTTATGTTTTTTTAGCCATTAATTATCTATTAGCTAAAAAACTATTTCAAATCTTGTCACTTTATATCAGAAATGTCGTATTCACTCAATCATTTAATTAAAAAAACAAAACTAAGTGCCAAGCACTAATTAATTGTGCACAATTTTGTGCTAAAGTATTAGAAATGAGCAGTTTAGTCTTTTGCTATTGTAACATTAATTTTGTCCACCTACTTAATACCACATGCTGTCATAAACTTTAGACAAAAAATTAAAGACTATCCATCACTTCCAAGCGTCAAACAAGTGAGTAGGCAATGAGGAGCATGGATAGTTGGTAATACAGAAATAATTTATTTATCTCAAAGCTCATGTCTCACATCTGATGTCTCCTTTACGAAGCGTCTAAAGTATAGTTAAACTTTATAAGCAATTCACAATGAAAAACATCAACACAAGAGTAGCCCTTT
This sequence comes from Bacteroidota bacterium, assembly GCA_020631155.1. Classification (GTDB taxonomy): domain Bacteria; phylum Bacteroidota; class Bacteroidia; order Chitinophagales; family UBA2359; genus JAHDHV01. Next base: position 1,326 of record JAHDHV010000445.1, read on the forward strand.
TAGTCGTTTTAGCCATTGTAATCGGCCTTTTCTGTACCAGCCTTAGCAGCATTTTGGAAGAATCCAACTTGGAAGCTGCCGCCACTGTTGCCAAAACCTTTGATGTAAGCAATAATGATACAACGCTCTATACATTAGGCTTAATCATAGACGAAGCAGCCTATGATACAGTTAAACAATTGCCCAATTACAGAGATACAAAGTTTAGCGATCTGCCGAATAAAGTAGACCTTCGCCCTTATGCCCCTATTGCAGCCTCACAAGGGAAAATCGGCTCTTGTGTAGGTTGGTCATTAGGGTACAATGCACTCACCATTCAACAGGCAATAGAAAGAGGTTGGTATGGCAAAGAGGAAGTCACACATAATGCGATGTCTGCCCTTTTTTTATACAACCAAATCAAGCTAGGCGATTGCTATAGCGGTGCGTTGATGCCTACCGCTTTAGAGTTTTTAAAAATACATGGCGATTGCTCGGCACGTTTCTTTGATTACGATGTTAATGATTGCCACAAACAGCCTACCTATGAGCTACAGCAGAGTGCGCGAGAGTATACCATTAAGGATTATATGGCACTTTTTGGGAGTCGTGAAGAGCCTGACATCAAAGTATTTAAACTAAAGCAAAGTTTGGCAGAAAATAAACCACCTGTAGTAGCCATGCTTTTGCGTAGAAACATTGTGCATGTAAATGCTGAAACCGATTATATTTGGGAGCCTCGCGAGGGAGATACGCGCTTTTGGGGAGGTCATGCACTTACAGTTGTTGGTTATGATGATGGAAAACGAGCGTTTGAAATTATGAATAGTTGGGGCACACGTTGGGGTGATCAAGGCTTTGTGTGGGTGAAATATGAAGATATGGGGCGTTTTTGTAAATATGCCTATCAAATTCACATTAACCCTGTTGTAGAAGATTTTTATGTGTATAACGAGCAGAGTAACAATGATTTTAGTGCAATTAATGAAATAGATAGGGGCGGGCAATACAATAGAAATTATAACTACTCGCAGCCTGTAGTTCGACAAAATATTCCGCAACCGATTTCGCCTCAAAATACACCCGTTTTAATTGAGGAAGAACCAGCACAGCCGCCGCCACCTAGCAGAGTGTTTACCCCTACAGAAATTATCCCTGAAAGAACCATTGTGCCACAACAAAGACAACAACCGTCTTTTAAGGATTTTATGAGGAGAAATAAGGCGACACCCAAACCGAAAAAGTTTGATAATTGGTATCCAACGCCCAATGAAACAACTTGTGCCAATGTGTGTTTAGGTGGTAATTTTAAGTTTCAATATTTGGCAGATGAAGAAGAATTAATTTTTGATAAAGCGGTTCCAGTTTTCAAAAAAGATCGCTATACTTTGCGTCAGAGAAATTGGAAAGTAGGACAACTTTTTCAGTTAGTAGCTACCAATGAAATAAAAGATGAATATATGTATGTGTTTAGTGTAGATGCTAAAAATAAAGTAGAAGTACACTGGCCACGTCAAGAGCGATTAAGCAGTAAATTTGAGAATTTAAATGAAACATCCCTAGTGCCTTTCAGCGGTGCAAGGATTATTATTCCTGATAGTCAAGGAGCTTTACAAATTGCACATACTGGAAAAGACTATTTATGTGTATTGTTTTCTTGTAGAGAGATTTATGATTTCAAAACTGTACTTAATACCTTAACCATCACCAGCCCCAAAGAGGAACTAATGGACCGCTTAAAAAAGGTGTTAGGTAACCGTCTCATCCCACAACAAGATATTTTGTATTATCCTAACGAAATTGGCTTTAAAACCTGCCCCAAAAATCCTACACATGGTACCATCGTTGCCTTAGTCCTGGAAGTAGAAGCAATGTAGCGAATTGGTAGTTCGTTGATTTGTGATTCGTTAATTTGTGACTTATATAATCATCACTAACATCTAAACGCCCAAAAATCCAAAAAGCGAACAATTTTACGTATAACAACTAAATTAGGGGAAAAAAGTGTAAATTTGCTCAATATTAGTTTTAAATAGTGAAATAAAATTAATGAAAAAATGAGCCAACCGATCAACCTCTATCATTTCCACATCAATAAAATTGGTGGACGTTCTGCCCTTGATTTAAAGCAATTTAAAGGCAAAAAAGTATTAATTGTCAATACAGCCTCGCAATGTGGGTACACGCCACAGTATGCCCAACTCCAAGAATTGCATTTAGCCCTAAAAAAAGATATAGTGATCATTGCCTGCCCTTGCAACGATTTTGGCAATCAAGAGCCTGATACAGAAGATAATATACAACATTTTTGCCAAGTTAATTATGGTGTAAGCTTTCCCTTGACCGAAAAAGTAAAGGTCAAAGGTGAAGAGCAACATCCACTGTTTCAATGGTTAGCAAACACAACAGGAGTAGCCCCCCAATGGAATTTCCACAAATACATCATCAATGAACAGGGTGAAGTAACCCATCAGTTTCCCTCTAGCGTTAGCCCCTTAGACGAAGAGGTATTGACTGCACTTGGCTATGCAATGGAGGAATAGAGACACAAAATCTTGTGTCTTTACATTAATGATTCTGCTGTCTCAAGTTTCAAATTTAACACATCTAAAACAACTATTTTTTGCAATTTAAAAAAGTCATCGGGCAAGCCGAATTAAAACAAAAACTCATCAAAGGTGTATTAGAAGATCGCATTAGCCATGCACAACTATTTTTGGGGCAGGAAGGTTGCGGTAATCTTGCCTTAGCACTTGCTTATGCCCAATATGTTAATTGTTGGGACAGGCAAGCGGAGGATTCCTGTGGGCGTTGTCGGTCGTGTATCAAAGCGCGAAAACTTATTCATCCCGATATTCATTACACTTACCCAACGGTGGGTAGTAAAATGAAAAGTAGTAACTTTGCCAAAGAATGGCGTGTAGCTATGCTAGACAACCCCTATTTGAATGTTCACGAATGGCTACAACGTATTGGTGCGGAGAATAAACAGGGCAATATTACCAAAGATGAGTGTGAAGATATTTTACGACGTTTAAGCCTAAAAATTTATGAAGGGCGTTATAAAATTTGTATTATTTGGATGCCTGAATATTTGCGAAAAGAGGGCAATCGTTTGTTGAAATTAATAGAAGAACCACCTGCTAAAACTTTATTTTTACTTGTTGCCCTGAATACCAATTTGATACTAAACACTATTTTATCACGCACACAAGTTGTTAAGGTCAAACGACTAACGGATAGCGAAATTGCAGATTGGTTGATACAAAATAAAGGGATTCCACAAGCTACAGCTCAACAAATTGCTGCGCTTTCTGAGGGCAATTACAACGGAGCTTTAGCTTTATTAGAACATGGTAATAATGATAATCAACAGTTACTAATACGATGGCTTGGAGCCTGTTTGGGGAAAAATGTCATTGCCATTAGCAAATGGGTGGAGGAAGTGGCTAAAATTGGGCGAGAGAATCAAAAAAATTTCCTGCGCTATTGCCTGCATTTTTTCCGTCAATGCATATTTATTCAACTAGCAATAACACAACAAACCAGTTTAAGTCGGGAAGAAATCAATCTTTCACAACAATTGATGCAACAAATTGGTTTAGAACAGTTAGAGCGTTTATCTACTTTATTAAATAAAAGCATTTATTATGTAGA
>JAHDHV010000446.1 GCA_020631155.1 Bacteroidota bacterium
AATATCCAAATAGCAATTTTAGAAACAAAGTGTTAGTAAGAAAATGAAACATACCTAAATAACACAGGGGCAATCCAGTAATTTAACGAAAAATGTAGCATAAAACTATTGGACTGCACCCAAGTCTTTAAATGAATGGAGTGTGTCAAGGATTTAGGGAATCACAAAATGTTATTCAAATGAAAGGTGAACATTTACTTTTCCTAAAAATAAAATATCCTTTTTTTACTGGTGTTGAACAGAGCGACCTTGAAAGTTTTTGCGTTAAGAAAATTGCTAGGAACATCGTTAAGAAATATCCGTAGTGATACGGATTCTAATAGCCTAGCAAATGTAAACTAAAGTTTTAAGCCTTGATTATCAACCACTTATTTTAGTTTATACAAAGAGTATCACCTTAGGAGATTTTAGATGTTCCTAGCAATTTTTAGCGAAAAAGTTTCACCGTCTTGATTTTTTGTTTCTTTTTTATCAAGAAAAAAGAAAAACCCCTAGATAATCCTAACACTTTTTGAATCAAGGTGAATATATCTGACTTCCCTCTTTTCTTGACACACTCAAATGAATGGTTTAAACATTTCCGTTCAGGTGCTAAATATCCAAAAAGCTAAAATTTACGATAAAGCTGCAAATTCTTTATAAAAATGAGGAATGGTTTCGATGCCTTTGTAAAAATTAAATAAACCGTAATGTTCATTAGGAGAATGAATCGCATCCGTATCTAAACCGAAGCCCATTAAAATTGTTTTAACACCTAAAACATCCTCAAAAAGTGCGACAATTGGAATACTACCGCCGCCACGTACAGGAATAGGGCGTTTGCCAAAAGTATTTTCCATAGCGCGCACCGCCGCTTGATAAGCTAGTGAATCTGTGGGCGTTACCACAGGCTCACCACCATGATGCGGCATCACTTTGACCTTTACCGAAGCAGGCGCAATACTTTCAAAATGCTTTTGGAACAACTCTGTAATTTTTGCTGAATCTTGGTTTGGTACTAAACGCATCGAAATTTTTGCGTAAGCTTTAGAAGGCAAAACCGTTTTAGCCCCTTCACCTATATAGCCACTCCACATGCCATTAACATCCAAAGTTGGGCGAATAGAAGTGCGCTCGTTGGTTGTATAGCCTTTTTCGCCATGTATATCGTTAATATCTAGCTGTTTTTTGTAGCCATCCAAAGAAAAAGGAGCCTTCGCCATTTCTGCACGTTCTTCCTTAGAAATTTCCAATACATCATCATAAAAACCGGGGATGGTAATGCGGTTGTTTTCATCATGAAGTGAAGCGATCATTTTACACAATACATTAGCTGGGTTAGCAACGCCCCCGCCAAAAGTACCCGAATGTAGATCAATATTTGGACCTGTAACTTCCACCTCCATATAACACAGACCTCGCAAACCTGTTGTCAAAGAAGGCGTATCATTAGCCAACATTGAAGTATCGGAAATCAGTACAACATCCGCTTTTAATTTTTCCTTATTAGCATTAACAAACGGACCTAAATTATCTGAACCTACTTCTTCTTCTCCTTCAATCATAAATTTGATGTTACAAGGAAGTATATTATTTTTCATCATTGCTTCAAATGCCTTGATGTGCATATACATTTGCCCTTTATCATCACAAGCACCACGCGCATAAATTTTTTCATCCTTAATCACAGGCTCAAAAGGTGGCGAATCCCACAATTCTAACGGATCAGGAGGTTGTACATCATAATGACCATATACTAGAACAGTTGGCAAGCTCTCATCTATCAGCTTATCGCCATAAACAATAGGATAACCCACCGTTGGGCAAATTTCTACATTATCCGCCCCTGCTTCAATAAGACGTTCTTTTAGAAATTCCGCAGTTTTTAATACACTTTCCTTATATTTGCTGTCAGCACTAACCGAAGGTATTCGCAGCAAATCAAGCAATTCGTCTAAAAATCGCTCTTTGTTTTTACTTAAATAGGTGTTTAATTGTTCCATTAGGATTTTTATAGGTGGTTATTTTGTTTGTTAATAAAAATAAGAAAAATATTAATTTGTGAATGGTAGACAAATTTAATATTTTGCTACTTTGCGCAAATATACCAATTTTTCAAAAAAAGGATGTAAAAAATGAATGGGAAGAAATGAAAAGAAATAGGTAAGCATAAAAAAAGGCGAGCGACCCACATCGCACCGCTACGACTACTTACCCTTGCTGCTGTCAGGCCCTGGGGGAGTGGGTAGGAGCTGGTCGTGTGAGACTCGCCAAGACCACAAAGATAATTTATATTTTCAAAAAAGGCAAAAAAAGTTTGAAAAAAAATCAATAGTTTTTAGCTCTTTTGAAAAAAACATGAATAAGGTGTTGATTCATTACATCAATTGCATATTTTTCAATAGGTAAAAAATACCAACTAGGAGCTAAATTACAGCTAAACTGCATAGTCCATGTAACTTGGCTTTGCTGCTCATTAATGGGAGAAATATTAATGTGTGCCTGTTTCCAAGTGAGCCAGCGCGCCATATGGGTATTATCATCAACGATTTTAAAAGTGAGCTCACTTTCTGATTTTTCAACCACTTCTAGCTGCAAAGTTCCTATTCCCCTAGTTTCAGATAAAAATTGAATATGCCGCTGTGCGCCTAGCTCAATGCCTTGTCCTTGAATGTCTACTGGTTTAGGAAAACCCATTTTAAAAAAGGATGGGTAGTTGGCAAATAAATCAAGCTGCTGTTGATTAAGTTGTATAAGTTGAGGGTTGCCAGTAACAATAACAGTGCTTTCAACAGTGTGAGTTTTAGGTGTAGTATTGAAATCATAGGCTTGTCCCATCAGTAAAAGTAAAGGAATTAAAGCAAAAGAGTATTGTTTTTTATTTTTCTTCAATTTATGTTTGACTACTTCTATAAAAAATATAATAACTGCTGCTACTGCGTAAAAAATTGGTGCTGCCATAATTACGCAAATCGTTCCTTCACCAAGTATGATGGATGAAATGAGTAAAAATAAGGTAATGGTTAAAAATACGGTGCCGTAAGCGGTTTTAGGGCTTGGAACGTATTTTATAATTAGTAAAGTAATAAGTGTTGGGATGCCTATAAATAGCAGGGAAGTGTGCTGCAATCCCCATTCCCCAAGAAGGCGATAGGCTAGGCTTGCCACTGCTATAGCCACTACTACAAGAGACAGTGTTGTTTTATAATTGCTAGTGCTTGATTGGGGTTGGGGCTTAGGTGAAGAAGTATCCATAGTTTGTATTTTTAAAATGTGGTGTTATGATAAATATGGTGTAAATGGTATAACAAGGTCATTCACAAATCATTAACGATGTGTCTTTATTTTTTGTTTTGAAAGTTCAGAAATTTTTGAAAATAAGCTTTTGACTATTAATTTACTTGGGTAGCATTTTATTATTGCCTAAATTTGCTTTTTATAAGAACAAGATAAATAGGTGTGTTTCAAATACTGTAGTTTTCCACCAAACAGTTTGTAGCTATTTTAACAACTCGTGGATTTATGATTAGTAGATTAGTGATTCGTAGTCAGGACTAATTTCTAAGCACTAAAAATCCAAACGTCTAAATAGCTAAATATCCATTTTAGAGGCAAAGTGTTAGGATGATAATGAAGCATACCAATAAATACACCATCAAACACCTTAAATCAATTATACTTATGACACTAAAACAAGAAATTCAAAGATTGATAAGCAGAGAGATAGCTGTTATCAAGCATTTATACACCAAAATTCCTACAAATAGTATGGAGTATCGCCCCAATGAGCAGATGCGTTCTGCTGCTGAGTTGTTGATCTATCTAAGCCACTGCGGAGTTGATATGATAGCTTATTATAATTTGGGAAATGAGGAAGGTGCTAATGGGCGAGAGATAATGCAAGCATATAGGATTAAGGCAGAGGAGTTTACAAATGAACAGTTTCCTCAAGCGATGGATGCACAAGAACAACACATCAATGAAATGCTGAGTAACTTATCTAATGAAGATTTGCAGGAAAAAACTGTTGAGGTATTTTGGGGAGAGACACTTTCATTTGGAGAACTGATTTTGCAAACGACCGTTAAATATTTAACTGCCTATCGAATGCAATTGTTTTTATATGCAAAAATGGCGGGTAATTTGGAGATTAATACCTATAATTGTTGGTTGGGCAAAGATGCTCCAAAGGCAAGTTAAGTGCCAAGCACTAATTAATTGTGCACAATTTTGTTCTAAAGCATTGATTTTCATCGTTTTAATCAAATAAGGAATCCCGTTTAAATTATTGTGTAGTACTTAATGTATAAAATTTACTATGGAAGCAAAAAAAGAAAAAAGATATTATACAGTTGAAGAATATTTTGAATTAGAAAAAAAAGCAGCACATAAAAGTGAATACCACGATGGTGAAATTGTGGCAATGGCTGGTGGTACGTTGAATCACAGTCGCATTTCGACAAACACAACACGCCGTTTAAGTGAAGCTTTAAGTGACAAAGATTGTGAAGTATTCAATTCTGACATAAAAATAGTGATTGAACGCTTAAATTCGTATTTATATCCTGATATTTCGGTGGTTTGTGGAGATATAGAAACACCTGATAATCAGAATGATAGGATTAAAAACCCAATTTTAATTGTTGAGGTGTTATCTGCTTCAACTCAAAATTATGACAGGGTAGATAAGTTCCGAAAATACCTGACAATTCCTTCTTTGCGAGAGTATGTATTGATTGAGCAGGACAAAGCATTGGTACAAAGTTTTTATCGTAATGAAAACCTGAATCAATGGGAAATTTCTTTTGTGGAGGGATTAGATAAGTTACTATTGTTTAAATCTTTGAATTGTACGGTGAAAATGGAAGCTATTTATGAAAATGTTGTTTTTGAACAAAAGGAAAAATAAAGAATACTATGGATGTGATGGATAAGCAAAAAGAAAAAAGATATTATACAGTTGAAGAATATTTTGAATTAG